>CAZLOX010000068.1:2272-10720 GCA_964561265.1 uncultured Lachnospiraceae bacterium | reverse complement strand
TGTTGATTTTTATTGCTCCTCCAACTAACTCTTGAATTTTTCTGCTTGCCCAAACCGTGAAATTCTGCGTCAGAAAACCTTGAAAAACGCGAGTTTTCCTGCGGTTTTCTTTCTTTAGTATCGGAAAGATGTCCGACGCTTGCTATGCAAGCGGTTTTGCGTAGCAAAACTACTGAGACTTTCGCAGTTTGTTCTTCGCATAAATTCTTCAAGATTTAATTGGGGGATCAATAAGTAACAAATTTAGATTTACGGAGGAATAAAAAATGATAATCAAGAATAAATATCCTGTTTGCGAGCATGACACAAACAGAAATCCGGTTATAAATCCGGCTGATTTTTTGCCGAAAACACTTCCCGAAAAATGTGTGATAACATTTTTCGGGAAAGAATTTAAACAGTTCGCGGAGGAGAAAAAGCTTTCTGTGCTCGGATATCTTCATTCAGAGGTGCTGGACATTCCTATTTATGAGTATGAAACATCCAAGGAAAAAATCTGCATTACAATGGCGTTCTGCGGAGCACCCGGCGCGGCTGTGACGCTTGAGGAACTTCATGCTATGGGATGTGAAAAATTTATAATATGCGGCGGAGCAGGTTCAATCAAAAAAGGCTCGGAAGTGGGAGAGATTATAGTTCCGGTGGCGGCTGTAAGAGATGAGGGTACATCATATCACTATTTGGAACCGTCGCGTGAAGTGGAATGTCATAAGACGGCTTTAGATTTGGTGATTTACGGTCTGGAGAAATTAGGGATAGCATACACAACCGGAAAAACATGGACGACAGATGCCATTTACAGAGAAACTCCTGATATGGTTGAATTAAGACGAAACGAGGGATGTATAACTGTGGACATGGAAGCGGCAGCTTTTTTTGCTGTGTCTGAATATTATGATATTCCCTTGGTTCAGCTGTTTTACGCGGGTGATGATGTAAGCGGAGAAAGGTGGGATGCCAGAGAATGGGATAAGCAGAAGAGCGTGCGTTCAAACTTGATTTTGACCGCTGTTAAACTAATAGAGGAACTATAATCAAACTGATGGATTTCCGGTTTGGATTTTTTATTGCTTTCGCTTATTTTTATGTCATTTAAAAAGATAAATCGAATTTTGAGGAGATGTGTGATATGAATGCATTAGTAATGAACTGCAGTCCTGTAAAGAATGGGGCAACCGCTGAAATAGTACATATTGTTTCGGAGTGTTTAAAGGAAAAGTACGATGTTGCAAGTATTTGTATTGATGATTTTGATATAAATTTCTGCAGGGGATGCAGAAGCTGTCATAATACAGCAAAGTGCGTTCAGCATGATGATGTTGATTTAATACTTGAACTGTATGAGCAGGCAGATATTATAGTGAATGTGGCGCCGTCATACTGGGCGGATATTCCCGGTCAGTTCAAGGTTTTTATAGACAGATGTACACCATGGTGCAATACGCATGAACCGCACGCAGCCATTAGTCATGGGAAAAAAGGATATTCAATTGCATTAAGGACAGGGCAAAGCATGAAAGAATGTAACCGTATAATTGAAAGTATAGAGCATTTTTACGGGCATCTGGAAATTGAATGCTGCGGCAGTTTAGGACTGTGTTCGGTAGAATATAAAGAAGCTGTTGAAGAACGAAAAGATGAGATTGCAGAATTTTGCAGTAAGATATAGACAAATCGGGATTTGCGGAGGTGAGTATAATGAAGGTGCTGTTTGTCAGGCATGGAAAAGATGATGACAGATACCGCGGCGGATGGAGCGGTCTGGATCTGATTCCGGAGGGGAGAAAGCAGGCAGAAAAACTCGCAGAACACATAAAAAATAATAACTGTTATTATAACATAAAACAAATAATTTCAAGTGATCTGACAAGAACTATGACTACTGCGAATTTTATCGCGGAAAAATTGGGGATGACTGTGCAGAAGGAGAGCCGTTTGCGGGAGATAAACAACGGTGATTTAGCCGGTATGCTGAATGAGACCGCATTGAAAAAATACCCCTATCTGTTTTTCAGCACTCTGAAAATGGATGAAGCATACCCCAACGGAGAAAGTCCGGAAGATTTTTATTTAAGGATAAAAAACTGGTTTGAAGATTTTTGCAGCAGCTGTGATTACGCAGACGGAAACATATTAGTTGTCACACACGCGGGGGTTATCAACATTATATATCACCTGGCAAAAGGAATACCGTGGAGCAACAGGGGCAGTGTTTTTAAGAGCAGTAACTGCGGTATTCATATTTTAAATTCAGATACGAAGATGTTTGAAGCTGAAAACATGACGGATTTTCTGTATTAAAAAACAAAGGGAACTGCGGTCAGAACAGTTAAAAAATTGTTTTGCCGCAGTTCCTTTTTTGCTGTTTCCGTTCGGCTTTTGAGGTATAATGCTTTAAAATACTATTATAATCTGTCATTCCATCAGCTTTACATATCTGCTGTCAACTGCGCTGATGTCAGTGCTGCCGTAACTGCGGCTCCACGCAACGTCAGTTTTCAGCATTTTTGCGGGATTGCCGCCGATAACGCAGTTATTCGGGAATTTATTTTTAACAAGGCTCTTCATACCGATGATACTTCCGTCACCGATATCGGTATTATAAAGCACGGCGGTATCCTGTCCTATCCAGACATGATTTCCTATGATGATTTTCCTTGATTTTGATATCTCATCAGTTGAATTTATATTCTGTCCTGTTTTTACATCAAAAATGTCGTGACCGTCATTTGACTGTACCGAAACGCGTCTTGATATCATGCAGTCCTCACCGAAACGGATTTCGGTATACGGAAGCGCAGTCACGGCGTAATCATATTCCACAGTGGTGCCGTTTCCGATAATGATTCCGGCGAAAGACGACACACTCATAAATCCGCCGTCCCTGAAACGGCAGTTATCGCCGATTGAACATGACGCATTGTCATAGAAATTCCAGAATGAACCGTTTGCCGTCACATTGTTTCCTATTTCTACATTGCAGTTACTGCCGATACTGATTTTCATACGCGCGGGATTGAAATTATCACCGATTTTCAGTGTAGAATTTCTGCCTGAAAATATGATGATGCAGTTGTCAAAACTGCCGGTAATACAGTTCCCGTTTTCGTCTGAATAGTTACTGCCTGATGTTAATTGAGTCATTAAATATTCCCCCTGTCTGTAATAGTGTACATATTATAATAAATACTTTTTTTATCCATAAGTTCATTATCAGCACGCTGATTTTATTGACGGCAATAATTCTACTCTAAATTATGACGTATTTTCCGCGCAATTCTCAGAAATTCTGATTTTTCCTCCTCGGTCAGTCCGCGTGTCATCTGTTCTTCAACGCGGTTGATCTCATAAAAAATATCATTATATAAATCTACTCCTTTTTGAGTAAGTGTGATTTTTTTCAGCCGTCCGTCATATTCAACGCTTTCACGCCTGATAAGTCCGCCCGATTCCATATAATCCAGCATCCGCGTTGCTGTCGGACTTTGTATTGAAAAAAACCGCTCAATATCGCGCTGAAACAAATCGCCCTCTGACCGATGTTCGTACAGGTATACAATAGTGTGCTTCTGCGTGCTGAGTTCAGACGCCGCTCCTTTAAGCCGGCGCACCATGCGGTTGGTTATCGCTTTAATTTCAATGCCAATCATATTTTTACTGTCCATATCATTTCCCTTTCATTAGCTTGCTAACAATATAATCATAACACAATAATATATTATTGTCAATGAAATTATTTGCTCATTTATGAATATATAAAAAATGGGTTATAGCAAAACAGTTTTGCTATAACTCATTTCATTAATATTAACCACAAATTCTAAGATTTCATCTCAAATTCCATAACAGCCGCGCTGTATGCGCCGATTGTGTATTTATCGGTATGGCTGATTTCTGTTCTGACCGGATAAACCGTATCAGGCGCTTTTATCGAATTTTCCGCGTTCAGCTCCGCTGATAATACCGTCGTAATGCAGTTTCCGGACAATTCCCTGTCCGCGTTTATCTCAAACTTTTTCGGAACCGATGATATATTGACGATCTTTAAAATAAGCCTGTTATCCTTTACCGATGCCGCCGCTTTCACATCATCATCGTCACATATGGTTTCGGCATAAAAATCACCGGTATTTTCTGCAAACATTTTCTGCACATAATAGCTTGGTGTGCCGTATACCTTTTCATTGTCAAACCATATCAGATCAGGCTGCCACTGCTGATGATTTACCTTTGCCAGAAGCGGTGCATATGCTGTCATAACTATGTGGTCGGCATTTTTTTCAACACCTGTAAGAAACGCCGCCTCGCAGAGCGCGGCATACCAGTTATTCCTTTGTCCCTTTGTGTGCGCCGCCCATTCGCCTATAAATACCTTCGGCAAAGAACGGTCATAATTATCATAGCGGTCTATGTTATTCAAAAACCACTCCGGCTCTTTATAAAAATGCTCGTCAACCGCATAGGCTTTGTCTTTGTTTCTGCTCATCCAGTCATACGCAAGGTCAAATTCCCATCCGCGGTCTTTCCAGCCGGCACTTGTAATCAGCTTTATATCTGGATATCTTTTTGCGATTTCCTTCTGAAAAATCTCATAGCGTTCAAAATATTCATTTCCCCACTGCTCGTTGCCTATGCCGATATACTCAAGACCAAACGGCTCTCTATGTCCCATTTCCGCGCGCTTTTTTCCCCATTCGCTTGTTTCATCTCCGTTGGCAAATTCAATCAGGTCAAGCACATCCTGTATGAACGGGTCAAGTTTGTCTGTGTCAACAAGCAGTGCCTCGTGCCACTGGCAGGTCATTCCGCAGTTCAGCACCGGAAGCGGTTTTGCGCCGATATCCTCGCAGAACTGAAAATATTCAAAAAAACCGATTCCGTAGGACTGAAAATAATCGGAGGAGTCAAAACCGAAATTTTTATATTCTTCTGTCTGCCATCTGTTCCAGTTTGTTCTCCGTTCCTCCGGTCTGCCTATCGTGTCTTTCCAGTTATACATATTGTCAAAACTTCTGCCCTCTACTATACATCCGCCGGGAAAACGCATAAATGCAGGTTTCATATCCGCGATCATTCCGGCTATATCTTTCCGCATACCGTTTCTTCTTCCCTTGAAAGTATCCTTTGGAAACAGCGAAACAAATTCCAGACACACACTTCCGCCGTCGGGCAGGATTACCGACAGATACGCGTTTCTGCAGGTTCCGTCTGCCTTTATTTCAAACTCGTACTTTTTCCAGCTGCGGCTTTGGCATATAAAATCAGACTGTCCGTAACACTTTCCTCTTCTGTCCGCGATAACGGTGGAGATTTTCGTATCATTTTCAGATTTTGCATAGCATGAAAAGATAAATGACTTATTCTCACATACGGCAAATCCCTCATTGCCGTAGCCGGAATTTCTTATTCCGCATCCGCTGCCGCCCGTTATATGCGCGTAATGCGTGTGGATATCATTCAGAGGTGCATCTGATTCTGTTTCAAATTTTGTGCCGTTCAGCGTTTCCCAGCACATTTTATGCCTGTCGGCAATATTATCCCTGTCGTAAAATTCAAATGAGCGGTTTGCAATCAACTCCGCGTAAAGTCCGCCGTCACCGCCGTAATTTATATCCTCGAAAAATACCCCGTATAAAAGAGGGCTTATTTCATTTGTTTTTTGTGTGTTTATTTTAATTTCCATTCCGCACCTCTATTTTGTAGCCTTAACCGGCAGTATGTTGCCGTCTTCGTCAAAATACAGCCTGTCCAGACATACCTCACGGTGATTTCCGGCTTCGCTGCTGTAATCTTCCACATCGCCGTAACGCTCGGCATTGAAACGGTGATAGCATATATACCATTCATCCGTTCCCGGAATATTCAGGATGGAGTGATGTCCTGTGCCTTTTATGGTTTTGTCCTCCGCGAAATCACGGTGAAGAATGACCGTGTTGCCTTCCGGTTTCTGCATTGGTGAAGTTCCTTTGCCGTATCTTACATGATAATTCGGCGAACGCGTGTCATCCTCGCACCATGTGTAATAGTAGATGCCGTTTCTCCTGAACACACAGCTTCCCTCGCGGAAATTCGGCGGAGTGATATCCACGGCTTTGCCGTCAAAACTCATCATATCCTCCGCAAGCCGTGCCGCGTACATATGACCGTTTCCCCAATATAAATATGCTGTGTTGTCGTCGTCTATGAAAACATCGGGGTCTATGGCAACACCTTCGTAATCAGTGTTTTTAACAAGTGGTTCTCCTCTATCGGTAAAACGTCCGGCAGGCGAATCGGACACGGCCGCGCCGATATTCCCGTTCCCGCTGTAATAAAAATAATATCTGCCGTTATATTCGCAGATTGCCGGCGCCCACGCACGGCTGCCGCCCGTCCACGGAACATCTTTAAAATCAAGAATTATGCCCTCATCCTTCCATGTTTTCAGATCGTCCGATGAAAACGCTTTAAAATATGTGGAATTCCATTCAACACCGCCGTCGGTAGTCGGATAGATGTAATATCTGCCGTTTATGCAGGCGATGTCCGGATCGGCGTAAAAGCCTTTTATAATTGGATTGTTCATAGTTATACACTCCTTTTCGGTATGAATATTCTTTTGATTATATTATATACTCCGGCTACGGCTGTGTCAAGAAAATACTGAATAAAATAAAAACGGTATTTTGTTACGGATTGCAGTGCATACACGGCAGAAATCCTTTTTCTATCGCCTCTGAACGGGTACAAAAAAACGGAACTATCTGACACGATCCACACTGCTGTTCATATTTCATATACCTCCGCTAACCCAAATCTTGAATTATCAGCTTCATTATAAATATTTAATTCCATACCGACCAAATCAATATTTAATTCTATTCGTATAATATCACCGCTTTTGACTTTCAAGACTGAAAGAGCATACGGCGAAAATTCAAACCTGTTCTGCAATACAATTTTTTTAAATTCCAGACACACTGATTTCATATAATCTTCAATAATAGCATTTTCACAATCATCGGAGATATTTATACGGTCATCAGACAGAGATATATAACATTTCTTTCCGAAAAACTCTGACAGTTCATGCGGTAGTGCAACAGAGTTATCATCTGAAATTTCCGCAAAAAAGACAACCTCTTCTCTGCCTTTATAGAAAAATGGCATTTCCCGGTCACGTATCCATAATTCAATGTAGATTTCGCGCATTGCGACAAAATCGTGTTTTTCCTTTGCTTTTCTATAATCTCTTTTTAACTCGTCAAAAATCGGATTATCTTTGCTTTGCTTATTCATAAAAAGACCTCCTTAAAATATAATAATACCGTAAATATAGTATTGTAAGACCATATTTACGGTATAATCTTTCCTCTACAAAATGGTATCACAAAACTATAAAATAGTATAGAAAGAAGGTGTTTGTATTGGATATTCATAACAGACTTAATGAATTATTAAAACAATCTGGAACGTCAAGATATAGATTAGCGAAAATATGCGATATACCACAGGAAACATTGACAGGCATATTCAAGAGAGGGAATACACCTACTTTTTCAACTCTTGAAATCATCTGTAAAGGATTAGGTATTACCCTTGCAGAATTTTTTTCGGATGGCAATATTATTGAAGTGACACCGGAATTACAAGAATTTTACGATGACTGGCGATTCCTTACAGACGAACAGCGGGAGTTGATGGTTCAATTAGTTAAACAATTGCGTTCTTCCAATAGATGAATAACTTAAAAAGATGGTATACCTTTTTTGTTTAAATACTTAATAATGATATCGTCGCATAAAACCGTAAAATATGTTCTTATTATACCATAAATTATATCAAATCATGTCTGAATAGTCAAGTATTATATATCTGACGGTATGATAAAACTGTAAAATAATATGGAAAGAAGGCGATGTAGTGAATATACACGAAAGATTAAATGAAATTATGAAAAAACAGGGATGGACAAGATATAGGCTTGCGAAAGAAAGTAATCTCCAAGAAGCTACATTAGCCAATATTTTTCATAGAGGTACTGTTCCCACCATTGCAACTCTTGAGATTATTTGCCAGACTTTGAATATATCCCTTTCGCAATTTTTTGCAGATAACCAAATGATAGAAATGACTCCGGAATTAAAAGAATTTTACGAAGTATGGATGTATCTGACTCCAGAAAAACGAGCGAACGTATTACAGAACATGAAATTTATGCTGTAAAAATAAAGGAGTTTATCTCTTTGCTTTTGGATTAAATTTGTATAAAAAAAGACTGCAATTTTTATATAAAATCACAGTCTTTTTTGTGCCGGTAATCAAAACCGAAGCCATGCAAATTTACTCCGGCTTATTTGCAGTATTTACATATTTTTTATATTCAGGTTTTGATATACCAAGCAGTTCAATCGCTTTTTCTTCTGATATACCTGCATTCCGCATTAACGTCCTTACAGATTCTATTTT
>CAZLOX010000068.1:0-2172 GCA_964561265.1 uncultured Lachnospiraceae bacterium | reverse complement strand
CCTTTAGCTAATCCCTTAGCTAATCCAGCTGCTTTTCCCTCGGCTATTCCCTGTCTGCGTGCAGTTCCTATTATAGAGGCTTCATCATGCAGACGTTTTTCTTCCAGTCTTGCAAGCTCTTTTGTTTTTTCGTCCGCGCTCATATGACGTATAAAACTTACAGCCTTTACTATTGACGGTTCTTTTACTGTTTCCAACATCTTTAAATCCTCCTCGCTTTCAGAGTTGATCAATTTCAGCCACAATGTCATTAAATCCGCATTTTCAGCAATTCCTTCCGGCATTTTCGGCAGTTCATAAAAATGCACCGCAAATTTATCGCTTAATAATTCATGTCTGTTTTTCTCCAATATCTGAAAATGTGAATGATATTCCTTGCATTCAAACATATTGAAATTGATGATATTCAGACAAATAGTTTCCGGCAGCTCCGAATACTCATCGCCGGCATTCAGATCTGATACAAATAATTTTGACCAGTAAAATAATGATCTGTCATCAAAGTCATCCTGATGTTTAAGCTGAATTTCTATATTGACAACCTTGTTATTATCCGTTGTCATTTGCAATAACAGCCTTATATCTGTTCTGCCGAATTTTTTATTCGCTTCTTCAGGCAGCAGCTCTCCGTTCTGTATCTGAATTGAACGGATACTTTTTTCATCCATATCAAGCAGCCCTGACAGCAAACTCCTTAATAAATTCTCATTTGCGGGCGAAGTGAAAAGCAGCTTAAAGCCAACATCCAATTTGGGTTTTACTATATCCATTGTCTATCCTCATTTCATTTTGACATAACAACTATTTACAACATTCCTCCTCTTAATTCATCAGAATACTGAATCCTGATAAAACGCTTTTTTATTTTGATATACCAAGCAGGATACCTCTGTTTTCTTTATCGGTAAAAAGCTTTTTGAACACAACATCTATGCACGCTGACACTATTTTCCCCATATAATTCAGCTCCGTTTCTTTTTGTTCTTATTATATCACGCAGATATATTTATTGCAATAATTTTTTATTATCTGCAGCGGTATAAATTTATCTTTCTCTATCTGTCAAAAAATAAATTCCCCCAATGCGGAAAAATATTTTTAAATACTTGACATAATTAAAAAAAAAGTTTAAAATATATATGTATGCTTAACATTCTGCCGGAAGGATAAATTTTTCTGAACCGGAGAATAAATTGCGTCTGTACATACAAAACCGCGCGGCACGCGGGGTTAGCCCGCCGCATCGCCGTACAGACGGCGAACATATGCGGGAATTTCCGGTATCCGTTTATCCGGACAGCGGAAATATGCCGATGTTCTTTAGTGATTTATAAAGAATAGTCCGAAAACAGAATATAAAAAACATCCGGCCGCACACGCAGATATCGGTTTTCCGCTCAACGGACATATCACGCTTATCAGATGTTTTCACCGCTTTTTCGGATAATAAAATACGGACAGGCTTAAAGCCGGAATTATTTATTATATAAACTACAAACGGAGGTGCATATTATCAATACATTACATTATATTTTATTGGCAACGACAGCTGTGTTTCTTGCACTTAATGCCGTTTCCTTTAAATTGGGCATTACATACAGAAAAAAAATAGCCGAGGCGGAAATAGGCAGCGCGGAGGAAAAAGCGGCGTCTATTGTCGAAAACGCAAAAAAAGACGGCGAAGCAAAAAAACGCGAACTTCTCCTTGAGGCAAAAGAAGAAAAACATAAGGCGAGAAATGAATTTGACGCCGAAGTAAAAGAACGCCGGAGCGAACTGTCAAGACAGGAAAGGCGCATACAGCAGAAAGAAGAATCTCTCGACAGAAAAAACGACTCCCTTGATAAAAAAGATGCTGTTCTTAATCAGAAAATCAAGGATTATGAAAATAAAGAGCAGAAAATCGAAGAAATCAAAAAGCAGCAGGTCGCGGAGCTGGAAAGAATATCCGGATTTACGCGCGAAGAGGCAAGGGAGCATCTTATAAAGGATATCGAAAGCCAGACAAGGCATGAGGCGGCGATTATGGTTAAGGAAATCGAACAGAACGCCAAAGAAACCGCTCTCGATACGGCAAAGAAAATCATAACCATGTCAATACAGAAGATAGCCGCGGATCATGTCGCGGAAACCACAGTTTCGGTAGTGCCTCTGCCGAGCGATGAAATGAAG
>CAZLOX010000067.1:8422-10733 GCA_964561265.1 uncultured Lachnospiraceae bacterium | reverse complement strand
ACCGAACCGAACAGCTTTCCGCCCGCTCCGGCTTTCGCATTTATCTGCACTGTAACTTCTTCTATCTGAGCAGCGATTTTTTTTGCTTCCTCTATCTCCTGATTTTTATGAAATTCCGCCGCTTCCTTCTGTCCTTTCATAATATTCAGATTATTGCTTGTCGCCTCTTTTGCAAGCCCCCGCGGGAGAAGATAATTTCTTGCGTATCCGTCTGAAACATTGATAAGATCGCCTTTTTTTCCCTGACCTTTAACATCCTGATTTAAAATTACTTTCATAAGTATAACTTCCTTTCTATTCAGCGTTGATTTCTTTTAAATATTCCTTCACAGCACCGGTAAGCATTTCCTTTGCCTGCTCTGTTGATACAGAACGCAGCTGCGCTCCTGCCACCATCATATGTCCGCCGCCGCCGAGTTTTTCAAGAATAAGCTGCACATTCAGTTTACCGAGAGAACGTCCGCTTATTCCAGTCGCGTTATCCATCGGATATATAACAAACGATGCGTAAACTCCCTCGATACTGAGCATATCGTCTGCCGCCTGTGATGATATTACAAAAATATTCGGTATTTTTTCACTGCATACCGATACGGCGATATGCTCTGTGACAAACTCAGACTTCCGTACTATGTCCACTTTATTTATATAATCCGACTGCTTTATGCAGAACAGGGATTTTACCGACATAGGCTCCACGCCGTAGCGGCGCAGATATGACGCGGCATCAAATGTGCGCACGCCTGTTTTCATAACAAAATTCTTGGTATCCATAATAAGACCGACATAAAGAGCCTTTGCTTCAAATGTCGTCATTTTTCTGCTGTCATCTATATACTGCAGAAGTTCAGTCGCCATTTCGCACGTTGATGACGCGTATGGTTCATGGTATACAAGCGCGCAGTTATTTATAAATTCAGTGCTCCGCCTGTGATGATCAATAAGCGCTATTTTAAGAGAGCGGTTAAGCAATGTAGGGCAGGTGACCATGCTCGGACGGTGTACGTCAACGACAATTACAAATGTGCGCGGAGTAACGACCTCCTGAACGGATGACGCGTCTATTATCATTCCGTCATATTCGTCAATATCCTTCATTTCAGCTATAAGTTCCCTGCACGCTTCGGAATCGTCATATATAATATACGGAGTTTTTCCTAAGTTCCTCACTGCTCTCTGCAGTCCGACAGCGGCGCCGAGGGCGTCGAAATCCATGTGGATATGTCCCATGATAATTACATTGTCCGCATTTTTTATCAGGTCCCTGAGAGCGAGAGCCATAGCCCTTGCGCGCACTCTTGTGCTTTTTTCATATTCCTTGGATTTTCCTCCGAAGAATTTATACTGGCTGTCATCCTTTATCGCCGCCTGATCACCGCCGCGGCTCAGAACCATATCCATTGCCGCGCGCGCATATTCGTCATTTTCCATAAGAGTTCCGCCGGTACCTATGCCTATGCTTATAGTTACAGACTGTTTGTACTGCTCGCCGATCTCACGCACGGCGTCAATTACATTGAATTTCATATCAGTATAATGCGCGAGAAACTGATGTTCAAAAAACAATATATACTTATCGCGTTCAAAACGACGCATAACTCCGCTGCTTTCGAGTCCCCAAGCCCTTATAAGCGAGTCAACGCGCGAAACGATAGTCTGCCGTTCATTATCATCCGCTTTCTGTATTATATCCTCATAATTGTCAACTGATATCAGAGCGATATCAAGACGTTCTTTTTCATACTGTGACTGAAGCTGTTCAAAGTCAGTCCGTTCGATAAAATACAGAAAAATGCTGAATGTATTATCAGAATTTATTATATCGCCCAGAACTTCAAAATGCCGTCCGTGGTAATGCACATCTGTTTTTATTCCGTCCTTGGATTTCAGCACGGCAGACCAGTCAAGCTCGGTTATTATCTTGTTTATCGGCAGCATGACCGGCACATCTTCAAACACTTTTGCAAATTCTCTGTTATGCCACACAAGCGCCGCGTCCGCCTGCATTATCGCCATAGGCAGAGGAAAAGTTTCTACTATATTCATACTGTGTTCATATCCGCTGTTTGAAATTATTTCCCTTATAAATCTGTTCTTTCGTTTTCTCTGCATAGTTTCAAGCACAAGGACAGCCGCTGTCATAAGCAGTATTACAGCAAGCATTATAATCCCTATCATAATGCGTTTATTCATAAACATCATAATGCTGAAAATCAGAGCAATTATCACATTCAGCGAGATACCTATTATAAAGGCATACAACGGATGCCTGTAAAAATATTTCATAACTTCCTCCTTCACACTGACCGCC
>CAZLOX010000067.1:7599-8412 GCA_964561265.1 uncultured Lachnospiraceae bacterium | reverse complement strand
ATACGTCAAATTGCAATCTATACTATTGTATCATATTATATGCCATTAGTCAATAATTTCAAAAAAATTAAAGAAAAAAAAGAAAAAAATCTCATAATAAAGGCAACCTCTAAAAACTATCTATTTTTGATGTAGGAAATTTATAGCAACAAAAAACCTTCAAAATAGGCTCGAAAAAGTCTATTTTGAAGGTTAAAATATTTTAATTTTTGCCTTTTTTCTAAAAAAGGGTATAGCTATCCCTTGTTATGATGACGTTCGTTTTAAAAATTTATATCTGCAGAAATTATAAACAAGATTTGTAAGTCCTATATTGAACCACGCTCTTGTGATTCCAATACTTCGAATGGTGATTCCTTTCATGCTGTTTGTCATGAACCCGAAAATATGTTCTATACGACATCTGACTTTTGATTTCTTTCGATTGCTTTCTTTCTGTTCATTTGTTAAGGGATGATTCCGGCATCCTTTTTCGCATATCTGATTTTCACAGTTTTCCGGTAGATTTTCTGATATGGACTCACCTGCATAAGCGCTGTCCGCGTACAACTTTTTATCGGTATCTTCTAACAGTTCTATACATCTTTTGCTGTCATGCACTGCCGCATCAGTTACACCATAGTTGGTTATGAGCTTGCTGTCAGCATCACATTTTACATGATTTTTATAACCATAATGTGTTTCGTTATTTTTCTTTGCCCAACGTGCATCTGTATCTTTTTGAGCAAATTTATGCACATTGTCGGGCTTTTCCCATTCTTCAGGTATTTCTCCGTTCTTAATCTTTTTGTTATCATCACGACTGTTTCTCTG
>CAZLOX010000067.1:0-7589 GCA_964561265.1 uncultured Lachnospiraceae bacterium | reverse complement strand
GACGCGGAACCTCAACAAATGTTGCGTCAATAATCGTTCCATTATGTGTGATAAGTCCTTCCTTTTCGAGCTGTTTATCAAACAGGCAGAATAATTTCTCCATTGTTTCTGTTTCTGCGAGATCATTCTTAAATTTCCATATTGTTTTTGCATCCGGCACTCTATTACAAAGCTCAAGTTCGAGAAATCTCATAAAACTCATTCTGTCATTTATCTGAAATTCTGTCTGATCATCAGATAAATTATACAGCCTTTGCAATACTATAATCTTAAACATCAGCACTACGTCATATGGCGGGCGTCCCCCTCTTCCGGTGTTCTCCTTACGACACGCATGGGTTAAAACGCCACGGAACATTTCCCAATTGATTGCTTTTTTTAAGATTTCTAACGGATCTCCTAACTTGCTTATTTTTTCTAATCTATATTCTTCATCAAAGAAGCCTCTCTGTTTCATTTCCATGCTTCTATTATACCATACCTTTTTCTATTTGTACAGGGGGTTTTTAGAGATGCCCTAAAGCCATATCCCATTTGGAAAAGATACAGTATAAGGCTTGTTTTTAAGGATATAATAATGTCAGTGTTTCCTTAATTGAGGGTATTTTACGGCACCGCTGAAAAAATAACATTATAATATCTTGACAAGAGCCGAATAAATTTTGTATAATATTATAGACAGCGCAGAAAAACAGTCGTTTTTTCTGTTTAAATTTGGCTGTTGGTGAAAGGAGAGATTATCAACATGAAAATAAAGTCATTTTCCGCTTTTCTGCTGCTTATGGCGCTGACTGTGAACACAGCCGCCGCGTCAATACTCGGCGAACCCATTGAAGGCGGATTTTATATGGATATAGGCGGAGGTTCTTATCTTTATCAGAATTTATACCGCTCATATCAGGAAGGCGTAGGACAGCAGACAGAGCATTATATCGAATATGTGCCCAACGGAAATATTGTGCCTGTTGTGTCGAACGGCGCGGAAATATTCGGAAAACGCACCATTTTAGAAGCATATGACTATATGAAATCCAACGGATTAACTCCTATTGCCGGAATAAACGCTGATTTCTTTTCGTTTCAGACAGGCGTGCCTATGAGCAATACTATCATAGACGGCGAACTTATAACAAAGGAAAGTGAAGAACAGCACGGAATAGGTTTTTACGCTGACGGAACGGCATTTATAGGCTGGATGGATTTTCAGACAACGCTTATCTCAGAAAATCAGGTGATAGATATATATAATGTAAACAAATACCGTCAGCCTTACACTATTTATTTAATGAATGATAAATTTTCAGATACCACCGAAAACACCACGCCCGGACTTGACGTAATTCTTTCCGATATATCCGGCTCGCTTAAAATAGGCGGTGAAATAACCGCAACGGTTGAAACGGTTATGCACAGTGACGGCGCGATACCTATTCCAAAAGGAAAAATGGTTCTCACAATAGACGATCAGGCGTTTCCGGATCTGTACGCGCAGGTATCCCAGCTTAAAGCGGGCGAAAAAGTAACCATAAAAAGCGAGGCTCTTTATGAGGACAGATGGAAGGATGTAAGCTATGCCATAGGATGTATCGGCGGACGGCTTGTTGAAAACGGACAGGTGACCGGCAATTTTGAAGCGGGAAGCGCTCCGAGAACGGCTGTCGGCATAAAAGCGGACGGGCAGATTGTTTTTTACACGATAGACGGCCGCCAGCCGGGATACAGCTACGGAGTTACTCTTGAAACGCTCGCAAAGCGCATGATAGAACTCGGATGCGTTGACGCCGTTAATCTGGACGGCGGCGGCTCTACCGTTATCGGCGGCATATACCCCGGCAGCGATGTGATGTCGGTTATAAATTTACCGTCCGAGGGTTCTCTGAGAAGATGTGCGAATTATATCTTTTTACAGGACAGAGCAAACTCATCCGGATTAACTGTATTTCCAGCTCCGGTAATTACAACTGAACCGCCGGCAGTTCAGACGGCTTTGCCTGAAACGGCAGCGCCTGTAATATCCGAAACTCCTGTTCAGCCGACTCCGGCAGAGCCTGACAATTCAACACCGCCGACAATCAAGATTGATTTTTCGGAATCTGACACACCGGATATACCCGAAACAATTCCGGACAGCGCATATCCGGTTATAGACGCTCAGTATTATGAAAATCTGATAATCACGTCAATATCCGCAAATTCCGAAATATCAGATGTGCATATCTACATAGACGGCACAGAGCAAAATGCGGATATATCAGAATATAAAGGCGTAAAAACGCTTGTTTATGCCGCCGGCAGTGATTTCGGCGCATATTCGCACAAAGTAAAGGTAACAGCCCGGACAGCGGACGGATACGACAGCATAGCATATCTGACGACACCGGGGCAAAACGGTTATAAAAATCCCTTTGCCGACACATTCGGACATTGGGCTTTTGAAAATATATCATATATGGCTGACAGAGATGTTGTCCACGGCGAGAATATCGGAAACAGCTTGTATTTTCATCCGCAGAACAATATGACACGCGCGGAATTTGCAGTTATGATTGCAAACAGCCTGCATATAAACACAGCCGAATTTGAGGGAACGGCTCCGGCATTTGCTGACCTTGACACTATTCCTGAATGGGCGCTTGCGCATATAACGGCGATGTATTCGGGCAGAATTATCATGGGTAAAAACTCCGGAAACAGTACATATTTTGATCCGTACGCTCCGATAACAAGAGCCGAGGCCATGACAATTATTGCAAGAACTCTTCCGCAGAATCTTAAAACCGAAACATTAAATTTTGCTGATAACGGCGATATACCGTTATGGGCGGCGGACAGTATAGGAAAGCTTGTATCTCTGGGCGCGGTAAGCGGATATGCGGACAATACAATTCTTCCGAACAACAAAATAACAAAAGCAGAAGGTGTTAAACTTTTGTATGAAATTTATTGAGGATATAATATGAGTGATAATACTTCAGCGTTCAGCGCATTGGAATATGATGAAAAAATAAAAAAGACAATTCCTTATTATGAGGATTTTTATAAACAGATCACAGACGTTGTAAAAACTCATTTTAACAAGCCGCTGACATGGCTTGATATCGGCTGCGGAACAGGTAAAACAGCAGAAACTGCCTTTATGGAAACGGATATAGAAAAATTTATATTCTGCGATAATTCTGTAAAAATGATGGATATAGTGAGAAAACGCTTCAAGAATAAAAATGCGGAATTTATAACAGCGTCTTTTCCGGAATTGAATACAGATATTAGGTTTGACGTGATTACGGCAGTGCAGGTATTTCATTACCTAAGTAAAGAACAGCGTATGAACGCTGTAAAAAAGTGTTATGAATTATTAACTACAAACGGCATTTTTATTACATTTGAAAACTTTGCACCATACAACGAAACCGTAAAACATCTGTTTTTGGAACGCTGGAAAAAATATCAGCTGTCACAGGGACGAAGCATTAAAGAATGTGATGAACATATCAGGAGATATGGAAAGGAATATTTCCCGATTTCAATTTCTGAACATCTGGGAGTATTAAAAGACTGCGGATTTGATAATGCGGAAATTCTATGGGTTTCTAATATGCAGGCAGGACTGCTGGCGATAAAATAATGAATAGTAAAATTATATTGGAGTTATGAAAGGAGAAAAGTCAATGTATATAGGCATAGATCTCGGCGGTACGAATATAGCCGCCGGAATTGTGAATGAATCAGGAAAAATTATATGCAAGGGCAGTGTGCCTACTTTAAAAGAAAGGCACTGGACAGAAATAGTAAAGGATATGGCATCACTCAGCAAAAAACTCATATCGGAAGGAGGATATTCTCTTTCCGATATCAAAGCTGTCGGAATAGGCAGTCCAGGCACGGTGGACAATGGACGCGGACTTATAGTATACTCAAACAATCTGAATATGCACAATGCTCCGATGGCAAATGAACTTCAGAAATACATCAGTCTTCCCGTCAATATTGAAAACGATGCGAACACAGCGGCATACGGAGAATATACGGCTGCCGGAGGGAATGCGGAAAGTTTTGTATGCGTAACGCTCGGCACAGGCGTTGGCAGCGGAATAATCATTGACGGCAAAATATACAGAGGTTTCAACGGCGCCGGCGCGGAAATAGGACATACATCAATTGTCCTTGACGGCAAGGAATGCAGCTGCGGAAAAAAAGGATGTATGGAAATGTATGCGTCAGTAACGGCTCTTATAGATCAGACAAAGGAAATGATGAAAAATCACCCTGAATCAATGATGAACGAATGGGCGGAAAAGAACGGCGAAGTAAACGGCAGAACAGCGTTTGAATGTGCAAAGGCGGGCGACAGTACGGCTATAATGGTAAAAGACACATATATAAAATATGTAGCGGAAGGAATAAGCAATATAATTAATATATTCCAGCCGGAACTTCTTGTGATAGGCGGAGGCATAAGCAAGGAGGGCGACGGACTTCTCCTGCCGGTAAAAGAATTTGTATACAAGTATGATTTCAATAAATATATGCCGAAAACTGAGATAAAAATTGCGAAACTCTTCAATGACGCTGGTATAGTCGGAGCGGCAATGGCTGCTGTAAGCGGCAGTTAAATAAGGCGGTATGTGTATGCGGGAATTTTCACGCCGTCATCCGCTGTCGGTTTTTATATATTTTTTTACGGTCATACTGTTTTCAATATTTTTCACACATCCGGTATGTCTGATAATATCCGCCGTATCATCATACGCTTGTCTGCTGACTGCGGAAGGGAAAAAAAGTTCACTGTCCGCTTTGAAATTCATCATTCCGGTTATGATTTCGGCGGCTGTTATCAACGCGCTTTTCAATCACAAAGGCGCGACAATACTGGCATATTTCCCCGGCGGAAATCCTCTCACGCTTGAATCGCTGATATATTCCGCCGCCGCGTCCGCTCTGATTTTCTCTGTTATATGCCGTTTTCTGCATTTTAACAAAGTGATGACTAACGATAAGATAATATATATATTCGGAAAAACATCTCCGAACCTGTCGCTTGCCGTTTCTATGACACTGCGGCTTGTTCCGAGATTCAGAAATCAAATCAGAATAGTTTCAAATGCGCGCCGCTGTATCGGAAAAAACAGCGGCGGCGGAATTATTCTGAAAGCAAAAAACGCACTGACGGTATTTTCCGCGATGATAACGTGGATACTGGAAAATTCAATTGAAACTGCGGACAGTATGAAAAGCCGCGGTTTCGGACAAAAAGGGCGGACAGCGTTTTCAATATATAAACTGCGGAAAACAGATATACACATTATTATCATAACACTTATATCCGGACTTTATATCTTTATCGGGGCATTATGCGGCAATTTCAGATTTAATTATTTTCCGCTTGTCACAGAAATCAGCCGCGATATCTATTCGGTCACTTTATTCGGCGCATATTTTATTCTGTCGGTTCTGCCCGTCATATCTGAGATAGTGGAGGAAATAAAATGGAAATTTTTAAGATAGAAAATTTTTGCTTTAAATATCCGGACAGCGGTAAAATGGCTTTAAGCAATATTTCATTTGATGTAAAACAAGGTGAATTTGTAACGGTTTTCGGTAAATCAGGATGCGGAAAATCAACGCTTCTTCACAGCCTGAAACCGACCATTGCGCGCGAGGGCGAAAGACAGGGCAGAATACTGTTTGAGGGCAGGGATATACTCTCTTCTGATGAGTATGAACTGTGCTGTAAAATAGGATTTGTGATGCAAAATCCCGATAATCAGATAGTGACGGATAAGGTATGGCACGAACTCTCTTTCGGACTTGAAAGCATGGGTATGAAAAATGATGAAATACGTTCAAGAATAGCTGAAACCTCGTCATTTTTTGGTATAAACAACTGGTTTTACAAGGATGTTTCAGAGCTTTCAGGAGGTCAGAAACAGATTTTAAATCTTGCCTCAGTTATGGTAATGCAGCCGTCCGTCCTGATACTTGACGAACCAACCGCACAGCTTGATCCTATCGCGCGCGAAGATTTTTTTTCCATGCTCAATAAAATAAACAAAGAACTCGGCACAGCCGTTATAATATCTGAACATAATCTTGACACGGCATTTCCGCTCTCCGATAAGGTTATCGCAATGGAAAATGCAAAAATCACAGCACAGGGCAAACCGGCTGACGTAATAAAAATACTGAACAATTCTGATGACGATATGGTATACTCTCTCCCCTCCCCTTCCCGTATATACTGCGGTATTGAAAATGATATGCAGTGTCCAATTACAATACGTGACGGCAGAGAATGGCTTTTTAAAATCGCCGGAAACCAAAAAGCGGAATTTTTTTCTAAAATACATAAAGATTACACCGATACACGCACAGCAATTGAAATGCAGGACGTGTATTTTCGCTATGAAAAAAATTCTCCCGATATTATAAAAGGGCTGTCGCTTAAAATCCACGAAGGTGAAATTTATTCAATTATGGGCGGAAACGGTGCCGGCAAAAGCACTGCAATGTCAATAACAGCCGGACTGCTTACGCCTTACTGCGGAAAGGTTCTGCTCTTTGGAAAAAACATAAAAAAAATCAGACCGGAAGAACTTTACGGAAATTTGCTTGGTATGCTGCCGCAAAATCCGCGCGCTTTATTTGCAAAAAATACAGTTCGCGCTGAACTGGAGGAAATGCTTGACGGCAGGAATATGAGTCCGGAGGAAAAAGAAAATAAAATACATACCGCCGCTGATATATGCGCTGTCGGTCATCTTATGAATACGCATCCATACGATTTATCCGGAGGAGAACAGCAGAGAGCGGCGCTGGCAAAAATACTCCTTTCCGATCCTGACATACTTCTTCTGGACGAGCCGACAAACGGTATGGACGGATATTTTAAAAGAATATTCGCCGATATTCTTCTGAAACTGAAAAACAAAGGAAAAACCATTGTGATAATATCGCATGATATGGAGTTCTGCGCGCGTGTTTCCGACAGATGCGCGATGTTCTTTGACGGCTCTGTCACAAGCGAAGATAATCCTGCCGAATTTTTTTCAGGCAAAAATTTCTACACCACCGCAGCAAACCGTATGGCACGGGATATTCTTCCGAAGGCTGTTCTGCCAGAGGAAGTAATATCGGCTTTCGGCGGAAAAATAAAGGATTTTAAAATGACACCTCCAAGCACAGTCAGGGATATTCCCAAGCAAGAGCAGACGGAAAAACGCAAAAAATCAGGCTTATCAGCCGCTAAACTCATAGCAGCAGTTCTTCTTTTCATACTTTCCGTATCAGCCGTATTTGTACAGACTGTACACAAAACTTACTCTGTTATTCCTGAAATCATCTCACTTGCGGCTATTGCGCTCGGATGCCTTTTTATCGCACGGCCTGCGAGGAAAACAAATATCCCCAAAAAGCCGGAAACGCTTTCCCGACGGACTGTTATTTCCGCTGTAAGTGTATTTGTTTTAGTACCGCTCACAATATTTGCCGGAATATTTCTTCTGGGTGACAGAAAATATTATTTTATAAGCCTTATGATAATTCTTGAAATTATCTTCCCGTTCTTCATAAATTTTGAAAGCGGAAAAAAA
>CAZLOX010000066.1:9361-10868 GCA_964561265.1 uncultured Lachnospiraceae bacterium | reverse complement strand
GACTAAATTCGGGGTTGACATAGCGGATTGTATTAATTATCTCAAAGATACGAATTTTTCTTTTTCAACCCAAGGGGATTTTATACATTTTTTTTGGGGGGGGAGGCTGACATGGACAGAAGGTTTCCCCGGGACCAAATCAATTTCTGGAAAGTTGCCGATTCTGACGAATAAGGGGAGAGTTCACCTTGTCCGGCAAAAAAACATCTCTTCACAAGAGAAGTTTGTGTATTGACAATCAGTGTGTTTTGTTGGGTTATGCTAAACAAGTTTGAGATTTTACAAGCGTATGGCAAAAAAAATCACATGATATATATTTGGTTTTAAAATAAATATGTACTTTTGTAAAAATTTATATTTCTCTTGTGAAGAGTGTTAAATATTATAGTTTGTTCATTCATAAACTCAAATTGCTATTAACTAATTTATCTAGCGTATGTTAACATTAATCAAATGTCGGAAAATCCTCGGATATGACATGTTTTTACTCTTGGCGTTTTTGCTGTTTCTTCCTACAGCAAACGTTTTCGCTCAGGGTAAAATTAAGGTGTCGGGTACCGTAGTGGATGAAACCGGCTTGCCGTTAATCGGAGCCCACGTGTTGGTGAAGAACACGGTGAACGGTGTGGCGACGGGCGTGGAGGGTGACTTCACGCTGACGATTGATTCGCCGGCGACCATTCTGGTCTTCTCCTTTATGGGGTACGTATCCCAGGAGGTTGTTGTCGGCGATCGCACGACAATCAATGTCAAGCTGGAGCCTGAGTCGGAGGCGATGGAGGAGGTGGTTGTTGTCGGCTATGGTGTGCAAAAGAAGGAGTCGGTCGTGGGGGCTATCTCGACCATCGAGGTTGCCAACCTTAAGATTCCCGGTTCTCAGCTCTCGACCAGTCTGGCGGGGCAACTTTCGGGTATCGTTTCGATGTCCCGTTCGGGTGAGCCCGGCAAGAGCAGTGCGGCGGATTTTTATATCCGTGGTGTGTCGTCGTTCCAGGGGTCATCGAATCCGCTGGTGCTGGTGGACGGTGTGGAGCGCGACCTCGACTTGGTGGATACGGACGATATTGCTTCGTTTTCCGTGCTGAAGGATGCTTCGGCTTCGGCGGTTTACGGTGTGCGCGGTGCCAACGGTGTAATCCTGATTACCACGAAAAAGGGTTCGTCGGGACGGCCGGAAATCAAGCTGCGTGCCGAAGCGGGTATTACGCAGCCGACCAAGCTCCCTAAGTTTGTCAACTCATGGCAGTTTGCCAAGATGTTTAACGAGGCTTACGGTTCGAGCTATTATTCCGAAGAGGATTTGGCTGCCTATGCCAATCATACGGACCTGGATTTGCGTCCCGATGTGGACTGGATGAAGGCTCTTTATAAGAATCTTGCCAGCCAGGAGCGTGTAAATCTTTCGATTTCGGGAGGTGGCGAGGTGGCTCGCTATTACATTTCGGGCAGTTTTTACAATGAATCGTCCATTTACCGTGATGCGGGAGATGTTTATGATTATAATTCG
>CAZLOX010000066.1:4914-9261 GCA_964561265.1 uncultured Lachnospiraceae bacterium | reverse complement strand
CAGTTCTGGAACTCGGCGCAGTCGCTTATCGGCATAAAGCAGGATTTGGGCATGGTGACCGAGGGGCTGACTGCCAATGTCAAGTTCTCGTGGGATGCCTGGAACACTCAGACGCAGCGGCGCGATAAGAATCCGACCTGGTACACGGCACTGGATTCCCGCGATGAGGAGGGTAATTTGCAGTTCGGTGATCCGTCGAATGTCGGCAGCAATACGCTTTCTTTTTCAAGTTCTACTTCCAGTACGGTGACTACTTATCTTGAAGGGTCGGTTGACTATAATCGTCTTTTTGCTGCCACTCACCGCGTGGGTGCCATGTTCCTTTATAATCACAAGGTGTTGCGCTGGACTTCCGGTCAGGATGCGGACCGTTCGCTGCCTTATAAGAATCAAGGTATCGCCGGGCGTTTGACTTATGCTTTCCGCGACAAGTATATGTTGGAGTTCAATATGGGGTACAACGGTTCGGAGAATTTTGCCAGCGGTCACCGCTTTGGTTTCTTCCCTGCCGTGTCGGGCGGTTGGATGCTTTCCGAGGAGAATTTCTGGGCGCGGCTCAAAGATTACGTCGGTACTTTCAAGGTGCGTGCGTCTTATGGTAAGGTGGGTAACGACCAGCTCGGCAACAACAGTCGTTGGCTTTATTTGTCGACCACGACACAGGGCAATTCCTTTACGATGGGGGAGGCAGGTGGCAACGGAGGTGCGGGTATTGCTGTGGGGCGTCCCGAGAACCTTAATTTTTCATGGGAGGAAGAGAAGAAGCTGGATGTCGGTGTCGAGATGATGTTGTTTGACCAGTTGCGTATCCAGGCGGATTATTTCCACAATCGTCGTGAAGGTATCCTTATGCTGCGCAACGGTTTGCCCGGTATTGCCGGTATTGCTTCCAATTCCAACAAGCAGCCTTATACGAATCTCGGCAAGACTGACAACAAGGGTGTCGATATGTCGATGGAGTGGAACAAGCAATATGGCGACTGGTATTTTACGGCACGGGGCAATTTTACTTTCAACCGCAACAAGTTGGAGGACATTGACCAGCCTGACTGGGAATACAAGTATCAGAACCAGACTGGCAAGCCTTACGGTGCCGGCGGTTCGGGCGACCAACCCTGGGGATTGGTGGCGTTGGGTCTTTTCAAGAGCCAGGAGGAGATTGACAATAGCCCTGTGCAGAATTTCGGTGATTATCGCGTGGGTGACATCAAGTATCTGGATGTGAACGGCGACGGCATTGTGGATTCGCAGGATAAAATCTACCTGGGTTACACGACGATGCCTGAAATCACTTACGGATTCGGGGCTACGGTGGCTTGGAAGGGATTTGACCTGAATCTCTTTTTCCAAGGTGTCGGCCATGTGAACTTTTTCGTGAGCGGCAGTTCGATAACCACGCCTTTCTCGGACAATGAGTCTACGCGTCGTGCCGTGCAGCAGGATGTTTGGAAGAAAGGCTGGCGCAGCGATCGTACCGAGGCGGAGAATGCCGCTGCGGCTTATCCGCGTCTGACTGTTGGCACGGGTGTCGGCTATGAGAACAACCGGCAGACTTCTTCGTGGTGGCAGCGCAATGGTGCTTTCCTGCGACTGAAGAATGCCGAAATCGGTTATTCTTTCCCGAAGGCCTGGATGGTGCGCACCGGTTTCGTGCAGTCGCTTCGCGTGTATGTCGCTGCCAACAATCTTTGCACTTTCAGCAAGTTCAAACTCTGGGATCCTGAGTTGGGTGGCGGCCAGGGGGCTGTCTATCCTCCCAACCGGTACATTTCTTTCGGTCTGAATGTCAACTTCTAAAAGAGAATACCTATGAAATATAATTTGAAATATTTGTCCATACTGCTCCTTGCGCATTTCGTGACGGTTTCGTGCGACAGTTTCCTGGATCGACAGGAGGATGAGCGGCTCGATTTCGATAAGATCTGGGAGCAACGCTCGCGGACGCAGCAGTATTTTTTCAATGTCATGGGGTATTTGCCCAATGATGCGATCAGTGATGTTCCCGGTCAGGCGAATACTTCGTCCAATACGGCGCACGGAGCTTCCGACGAGGGCGACTGCCAGTGGAACCGTACGACCTATACGATTATCAATAACGGTTCGTGGAATGCTTCATCGCTGCCTAACAGTAATTATAACCATTATTATGCCGGTATCCGCGATTGCAATATTTTTCTGGCGAATGTCATGTCGTGCAGCGATGCCGCAGCTACGGAGAATGAGTTGACTCTGTGGTACAATTCCGCCCGGTGGGCGCGCGCTTATTATTATTTTATGCTGATGCGCGATTTCGGTCCCGTTTTCCTGCTTGGCGACGAGATTATCGATGTCAATGCTTCGCTTGCCGAACTGGAGCGTCCGCGCAATACGTGGGAGGAATGTGTGAATTATGTGGTGAGCGAAATGGAGTGGTGTGCCACCCGTTTGCCTCAGACGCATACTTCGAATTACAAGGGGCTGCCGACCAGCGGTGCCGCCAAGGCGGTCATTTCGCGTTTGTTGCTTTATTCCGCCCGTGACCTTTTCAATGGCAATACCCTCTATCGTGCTGTCCGCAATCCGGACGGTACGCAGCTTTTCCCGCAGACGTATGATGAACAGAAGTGGGTGTTGGCGGCTCAGGCTGCCAAGGCGGTGATTGACGAGGGCACTTATTCGTTGTATCGTGACGAGAGCGACGACCCCTGCCTGAATTATTACGGCGTATTCCAGGAGACTTGGAACGATGAGTTGATTTATTGCGGAGGCGGATATGCGAGTCGTTTTAACCTGGGCGTGCATACGAATCCTGCCCTCCAGATATCCGGAACGGCTTATGGTGCCTGGGGACCCACGCAGCAGCAGGTCGATGCGTACGCCATGGCGGACGGGCGGTATCCGATTACGGGCTACAATTCCGACGGATCGCCTGTGATTGACGCGCAATCCGGTTATAGCAGCAACGAGTTTGCCAAGGCAACGTTTGAGAATCCGTTTCTCCTGGCACTTGGTGCTTCGCAGAATTATTACCAGGGTTCCTGGCCGCAGATGTATAATAAGCGCGAACCGCGTTTCTATGTGTCGGTATTCTGGGGAGACAGTTACTGGATGCACGGTGAGGGATTCCATAAGGCGTCTTTTTGTCGCGGAACTTATACTACGAGTGGTAACGACTGGCCCAATACGGGGTATCTGGTGAATAAATGGTACGATCATACGCTTAATTCTTATGCCGGTTCGTGGGGCAATGTTACCTACCCGACTTTCCGGCTGGGAGAGATTTACCTTAATTATATCGAGGCGGTGCTTGAATGCGAAAAGTACGGGGCTAAGGGCGAGGGTGTCGATCGTGCGCGGGCTATGCAGTATTGGGATGAGTTGCGCGACCGTTCGGGCATGCCATCCATTACCAAGGCTTATCCCGGTGCTTCTGTCGATGAACTGATCGAGCTGGTACGCAGGGAGCGCCGTGTGGAATTGGCTTTCGAGGGGCATCGCCATTACGATACCCGCACGTGGAAGATTGCCACGACGACGGACAACGGTCCGATGTACGGCATGAATATCGGTGTGCGTTCAAGTACCGATGTGACAGCCGATGAATATTGGCAGCGCACGCAATATACGACCCGCGTGTTCAAGAACAATCATTATCTCTTCCCGTTCATGCAGAGGGATTTGGATAGAAACAGTCTGTTGACGCAGAATTACGGTTGGTAGAAGATTTAAAAACGATAATATATGAAAAAGATCAAAACGATATTCCTGGCGCTTTGCGGTATGTGCCTGTTTCTGACCGGCTGCGAGGATAATCGCAAAGAGTATCAGGAGGATTATCAGACGCTGCTGTATTTCCGTAACGGCGGCGATCAGACGCTGAAACTCTACCGTGTCGGAGAAAATACCGTTTACGAGATTCCGGTCTGCAAAGGCGGGCTCGACCGCAAAGCGACCGGCGTGGTGACTATTGCTGCCATGGAACAGTCGCAATTGGATATGTACAACATTGAGAATGAAACCCGTTACCGGCAGTTGCCCGATACCTGTTTCCACTTTCTTTCCGACCCCGAGCTGAGTTTTGCCGGCGATGAGGCCAGCAAGACGCTTCGTGTCGAGATTGAGACCGACAAGGTCAGCGCCGTGCAGGAGCGTGACACAGAGAACGAGTATGTGCTTGCCTTGCAGATGCGTGCCGACAAGACGGTTAGTCCCGACATCAATCTGTTGATTCTGCACCTTGGTATAGACATTCCTTACGTGTCGCTTGGAACCACCGGTGTGTTGAGTTATTCCTATACGAGTGAAAGCCCCGATGAGAATCCTTATGCGAACAGCGTGGTGCTGGGACTGGACAATCGCTGGGATTTC
>CAZLOX010000066.1:0-4814 GCA_964561265.1 uncultured Lachnospiraceae bacterium | reverse complement strand
AATCTGGTGGATTAAATCGAGAAATGAAAAATAATTAAATAAACGATTATGAAGAACAAAATAACACGTTGGCTGGGAATGGTTGCCGGATTGGTGCTGTTGCTTGCTGTCGGGTGTTCGAAGGACGACCTTGGTGTCGTGCCGGAGGGGATTTTCGAGATTGCTGAAAAGGACCTCTCTTTCAACTTCACGCAAGCGCAAGAGATGGTTTTCATTCCCGTGCGCACCAATATTCCGGAGAAATCCTGGACCATCAGCTCTTCGGACGATTCGTGGTGCAAGATTTCCAAGAGTTATACCAATGAAACGGGGTTGCAGCTTGCCGTTCTCGGCAGTGACGAGCCCGAAGTGCGCCGTGCAACGGTGAAGGTTGCCGCAGGCGGACAGACTTACGACATCACCGTGCGCCAGTTGGGCTACGGGCCTGCGATTCTCGTGTCGGACCGGACGGTGTCGGCTGCCGGAGGGGAAGTGGAACTGGTTGTGACAGCGAACATTGATTTCAAGGTGGGTTCTCCCGTCATCGATGAAAGTGACGAGGCGGAATGGATTAAGCGTTTGCCCGGTATGACCAAGTCGTTTGCCGAGAGCAATCACCGTTTTTATGTGCAAGCCAATCTGTTGCCTTTCGGCCGTAAGGCAACGGTGGCGGTGACGGCTACGGAACCGATGTATCGGGCGGTTTCGACCACTTGTACGTTTACGCAGGAGACCCAGAGCGTGACGCAGGCTGATATTCCGGCGGATGAACGGGTGATGCCGTTGTCGGCTACCGATAATCAGCATCATGACGGTGTCGGTGCCGAGAATTTGATTGACGGTGACATGGAAACTGATTATCATTCTCCGTGGGCTATCGAATACGACAATCCGACGACGACTTTTCCGGTGGTGTTTGAATTTAATTTCGATGGCACGAAGGATATGGACTATTTCATCCTTTATTCGGGCACTGGCAATGGACGTATCGGTAAGTTCGACCTTTTGTATAAGTCGGAGGGCGATACGGAGTTTATTCCGCTGAATGAAGAGGATAAACCCTTTGACTTCGAGCGGCGTGGTGGTCAGCAGACGGCACGTTTCCCCCGTACGCTTCCGAAGGTTACGGCACTCCGCATCAGTGTCCGCGATGGATCAGGTACCAATGGCGTTGACGGAGGTTTCGTTTCCGCCAAGGAAATCGAGTTCTATAAATCCATGAGCGCATCGCTCAATGAGGCTATGCTGAAGGTATTTACCGACCTTTCGTGCACGGAGCTGAAACCGGGCGTGACCCGTTCGGAGATTACCGAGCTTTACGGTCTTTCGCCTTTCATCGCCCAGGAGGCGGCTGTGCGTCTGATGGAAAATACCTACGATGCGCTGGAGTACGAATTCCGTGCCCAGACCTATCTGCCTTACAGTGACAATGATTTGAACAAAAAGTTGCTGACAAAGAAGTATTCCCGCATGGACAATCCGACGGGTATCGAGGTGAAAGCCGGCGATGAATTGATTGTCTGCGTGGACAAGGTGCCGGCAGGCCAGAGCCTTAGTCTGGCGGTGTACGGCGAGGCAAGGGACGGTTACACGGCAAACTACGGTGAAACGTGGGCAGAAAATGCCCAAGAGGCGGTAGACCAGGAAGTATCTTTGGCGCCAGGTATGAATTCCATTACGATTACCAAACCCGGAATGTGTTATGTGATGAACACGGCGCGTCCGTTGTCGGCGACTTCCGAGGCGGTGAAAGTGCATATCCTGCCGGGGTGCGGTACCGTTCAGGGGTATTTCGACCTGGAACGTCACGATGACGCCAAGTATGTCGAATTGCTTAACCGTTGCACTTATAAGTATTTTGTATCCAAAGGCAAGAAGATGATTTTCAACTTCCATACGGCACAGATGCGTGCGGATGCTCCGAACAGTATCAAATCTGGGCTTGAGGCATGGGACAATATCGTGTCCTGGCAGCAGGAGTTGATGGGTATCGACAAGTGCGATTATTTCAACAATCACATCATGGCGGTATCGAGCGAGAACCCGAGTACTTACATGGATGCTTCGAATCGCCGTGTACAATTTTCGAAGACGACGGCGCTTTACAAGATTATCACCTACGAACAGTTGATTGCGCAGGAGGATAACACTTGGGGACCCGCCCACGAGCTAGGGCACGTCAATCAGGGGGCTATCAACTGGAAGAGTACCACCGAGTCGTCCAACAATCTTTTCTCGAACTATGCTATCTACAAGATGGGCAAGTACGGTTCGCGCGGGGATGCGTTGAGCGAACTTGCGCTGAGCTATGCCAATAAGGAGCCTTGGGCGTTGATGGGCGGTGCGACGCATCAGAACGAGGACACGGAGATTCACATGCGCATGAACTGGCAGTTGTGGAATTATTATCACCGTTGCGGCTTCAAGCCCGATTTCTGGCCGACGCTTTTCCAGATGTTGCGTGATGACCCGCTTCCGAGCGAGTATTCCTCGAACGAGGATCCGGGAGCCAGCCAGCTCAAGTTTGCCGAGAAGGCGTGCGATGCTGCCGGAGAGGATTTGACGGATTTCTTCGAGACCTGGGGATTTTTCCGGACGATTGATGTGAACTATGAGCAGTACGGTTCGGCGCGCTATCAGGTGACCGACGAGATGATTGCGGCTACGAAAGCGCGTATCGCTGCCAAGAAGTATCCGAAGGCAGCCCCCATGCAGTATATCGAGGACCGCACGGATAAGGGGAATACCCGTTATTGCGATATGGGTTATTATACGACGTTTAAGGACAAGACGAAGATTAGCAAGAAGCTGGGGTATTCCGTTTCGGGACGCACTTATTCGGTGTCCGGTTGTGAAGAGGCGGTGGCTGTCGAGTTGCGCAAGACGACCTCGGACGAGCTGGTTTACTTTTCAAATCTTGCCACTTTCACGGTGCCCGACAAGACGGATATTTCCAATGTCAGTGTTTATGCCGTGCAGGCTGATGGAGAACGCATATTAATTAATCAATAAATAACAGACCTATGAAAAAGTTTTTATTAATAGCCATTGCATTCTTTGCTTTTATGGCTTGCGACGACGAAGATACTTCGGACTTGCGGGATGAACTGAAGAATCAGGGGGACAGACTCGAAATGCTGGAGAACGAGGTGGAAGCCCTGAAAGTTAAAATCGAAGGATTGAACCAGACCTACAAGGCTGTCACGGAAATGCTTGGCGGCGGGCTTATCACGGCAGTGGAAGCGGTGACCGGAGAAGGTGGAAAGAGCGGTTATAAGCTTACGATTCAGACGCCGAAGGAAGAGGGCGATGGCTTTGAAGTCGAGGACTATACGATTTGGAACGGAGAGAGTGTTGCCGGACCGTCGCTTGGTGTGGAGAAAGATGGAGACAACGGTTATTACTGGACGCTTGGTGATGAACCGTTGGAGGATGCGGACGGCAAAAAGATTTATACTTCCGGTATTGCTCCAAAGCTGAGAATCAATGAGGGAAGGTTTGAAATAAGTTACGATGGCGGTGATTCCTATAAAGACCTGGGTGTATTCAGCGGAACCGTCACCGCAGGAAGCGATATTCGGGTGGAAAAGAACGGTAATGTGGTGGTGATTAAGCAGGAGGGGAAAGATGACATTGAGATTCCGATTACTCCGACAACAACCCTTGACATTGAGTTTACAAATATTACGGAAACTGCTGGTTTGAGTATTATGCAGAATAGTGTGTATGTTGTCAAGTATGAACCGAAAAATGCTAAGAATGCGACGGTGAAAGTTGAGATGCTTAATGGTACCGATTTTGAGGTGGAGAACCTGCCTGCCCAGAAGCAATTCAAGATTACGGCAAAAGGGCAGAATGCAAGTGATGTTGTTTTGGTACATGTATATGACGGAACGGTGTGTATGCACACGTCTTTTAACGTTACTTCTACCGCTGCAATAACTGCATCTAACGTAATTCTGCCGCTTGAACAAGAGAATGTTACCCATGCGGTTCAATTGAAGTTGCCGGCAGGGATTACGGGAGCGATTTCAATTTCCCATAACACCACTCTTCCTGCTGAAGCATTAGAGATTCCGTCAACGGTATCGGTTAGTAATGGTTCGGCTACTTTTAATGTTGTTGTCAAGCCTAGCTCGTTGGCTGCAGGAATCACCCATACACTTCAACTCGTATTTTCCAAGGAGGAGGCTGATTACCCAGTGTTAGGTTCTGTGACGATAATTACGGGAGTTTTGGGTAGGCTTAATTTGGGAGAGGGTAATTATTATAGTCCCTATACTCGTCCTGGTACTGAAGGAGCAAACAATCCGGCAGGATATGTGCCTTTGTGTGATGGTTTACAGGATACATATTGGACGAGTAATTATACCGATCCCCTTGACGGAGATCCTACTTATGGCGTATATATTGATATAGTGTTACCTCAGAAAGTGTGGTGTATGAAGATTGTTTATGCTGCTCGTGGTAGTAATGGAGACCCTCGGGCTATTACGATTGGTATCAATACAAACAATTCATGGCAGACAATGGATCATATTACAGAGTATTCGTCAGGTAAGGCCAGCCCCTATGCGACGTCTATTTATAACTTGTCGAATTGGACACCATTTAATCAAGTACGATTTGGTGTAACCCAATCCAATATGGGTGATTTGATTGAAAACTCTAAAGCTAGTGCAGCTATTTCAGCTTTGGATGTTTATGCTCTGTATTAACAGCTCAACTTCAATCATTATCGCATAACTAAAGTGGAGCCGTCCGGGGAGAAATTCTCGGACGGTTTTTTATAGTGCCACCAATATCTTACCCCCAAATACCCCAAAACATTCTTC
>CAZLOX010000065.1:0-10928 GCA_964561265.1 uncultured Lachnospiraceae bacterium | reverse complement strand
ATTTTATTGATAACGGAAAGGCATATGAGATTACTGAAAAAGACACGCCGAGACCATGGCTGAATTATCTGTGTAACGATAAAATAGCTTCTGTTATATCAAATACAGGAATGGGATTTTTCTGGTATAAAACCTCCTTGCTGCGAGTTACGAAGTATGAGCATATTATTGATTATCAGCCGCGGACTTTTGAGGACGGACGCGAGGTATGGATTAAGGATTTGGAAACAGGTAAGGAAATATGTGTTTTCAGAGATGCAGAGGATATAAAGTGCGTACACAGACCGGGAAAAAGCGTTGTTACAGCTGAGATAGACGGTTTTACAGTATCGTTAAAGCTGTTTGTACCTGAAAATGATGCCGCAGAATGTTGGAGAGTCAGCATAAAATCTGAGACAAAGCGTCATATTAAGGTAACATTTAAGCAGGTCTGGACAGTGTCGCGTTTCGGAATACATACTGCGGAGGAAGGCATTCCGTATTTATCAATTCCGGGCAAGGACCAGACTGTTGAAACAATTGAAAACGGTGTTTTACTTAAAAACGAAAATGATGAACTGCCTGTAAAATTAAAATGTGCATTCATGTCATCAGAAAATATGTCGGCACAGTTTAAGCTGAATGAGGAAATGCGCAGGGACGGCAGAAAATTCATCTTTACAGACGCTGTTTTGTCCACGGAATTTGTTTCTGATACAACGGCGGCAGAGTTCAATATACTATCCGCAGCCGAGGAAAATGAAGCGGAATTCAACGAACTCTGCGCGCGCTATCGTAATAGCGGAGAGTTTGATACTCAGGAGAAGGCTGTAACGGATATGTGGGAGGAGATGCTGGAATATCCCTCATGTAATATACCCGATAAGAATATAGAAAAATTTTTGAATATATGGCTTAAAAACCAGCTGTATGTAACCTTCAGATATGTGCGGTCAGGTTATATAGGATACCGTGATACAATACAGGATTCGTGGGGATATACTCTGCTGGAGCCTGACAAGGCAAGAGAAAGAATTTTACACGCGATTTCATTTATGAATAGTGACGGAACGTGTCCGAGAAACTTTTCGCCGTTCGGAAAATCAGATAATCATGATATGCGCAATACAATGGATTCTGCAACGTGGATAGGTATGTGCATAAATGATTATATATGCGAAACGGGCAACACAGATATATTAAATGAAGAAGTTCCGTATTTGGATAGCGATAATAAAGAGAGCGTGCTGATACATATTAAAAAAGCGATGGATATACTTTATGAAATGCGCGGCAGGGACGGGTTCTGTCTTGTTGTTGACGGTGACTGGAACGATGCGATAGAAGGAATAAGCAACAGCGGTCCGGCAGTTTCAATATGGCTTACAATGGCATTTTATTTCGCGCAGAAGCAGCTTGCCGAGGTGTTTGATTATATCGGTGACAAGGAAACAGCAGAACTTTACAGAGAACGCAATAAAGAACTGTATAAAGCTATAAATGAATACGGCTGGGACGGCGAATGGTATCGTTACGCTATCAGCGGAAACGGAGATTATGTTGGTTCTAATAAAAATGAGGAAGGCAAAATACACCTGAACTCAAATACCTGGGCTGTATTCACAGGTCTGGCAGACAAGGAACGCAGTGATAAGGTGTTTAAATCAATAGATGAGCATTTGTCAACCTTTGTGGGACCTGCGTTGCTTGCACCGCCGTACAGAAAGAAGCCGTGTGAGGTCGGACGGGTAGTAAATCTGGAACCGGGAACCTTTGAAAACGGAAGTGTATATCAGCATGCGGTTTGCTTTTATATATATGCACTGCTTGCGGCGGACAGATATGAAGAAGCTTATGAGGCATACTGGAAATTGCTGCCGACAAACCCCGAAAACTTTGACTCCAGAAGAAGCTCCGAGCCGTATTGTACAGGAAATTATTACTGCGGTCCGTCACATAAAAGAGCAGGTCAGAACTTTTTTACATGGTTTACAGGTAATCCGGCATGGCTTATGCGTGCAGGATTTGATGAAATTCTTGGAGTAAAAGCATGCTTTAATGGACTTAAGCTTTCCCCGAAAGTACCCGAGGATTGGAAACATTATGAGGTTTGCAGAAAGTATCGCGGCGTGAAATATCATATTGTGTTTGAACGCGGAGAGGAAAAGAAAATTACAGTAAACGGTAAGGTATGGGACAAAGACTATCTGCTGCTTAATGATGTCGATGAGGCGGAGGTTCATGTAACCTTTTAATTAACAGCAGTATATAAAGAAAGAGGTGTTCTGAAATGAAAAAAATTATATCTGCAATCATAACATTGGCTATGTTATCGGGAATGCTGACAGGCATTATGGTTGTCAATGCAGCAGGAAATGAAATCAGCAATATTGATGAGCTGAAAAATGCGCTTACAAACGGCGGAAATTATGTGCTTACGAACAATATCACTGTTTCCGAAAATTTAGAAGCGGCTAAGGACTTAACAATTGACCTGAATGAAAAAACCATTGATTTGGGCAGCGGTTATTTAGCGTTTAACAGCACAGGAAATTATAAGCTTGAGAACGGTACGATTACATCTGAGATAAAAGAAAGCGCAAATGGCGCAATTTCATTGACATCCTCAGACGCACAGCTTGAATTATCTGCGGTCAATGTAATTTCAGGCACTATTGCGCTGTACACAACGGCAGGAACAGTGACAGCGAATGAAAGCAGCTTTGAAAATACAGTAATCAATGTTAATGGATTTGGTGTTATTACGGCAAGCGGCGGAGCAATAACACTTACAAATTCGGATATAAAATATAAAACCAATAATTCAGGAAGCGGAGTTGCAGGAATACGAGGAACAGGAAATCCGGTTTTTGTGTTAAATAATGTATCTATTCTTAGAAACGGCGTTGGTTTTACTCAGGGCAGAGCTATTACAGTAGCTGGTTCGGGCAATTATGTTGCAATGACAATCAACGGAGGAAATTTCGAGGGTACTAATGGTTGTATTTATTGGCAAAGTAATGTCAGCAGACCTCTAAGTATTACAGATGGAGTGTTTACTACGGCGAACGGTACGCTTCTTTCTTCTGTCTCTGACAGTATTATAAAAATTACAGGCGGTACGTTTACAGCCGACCCACAGGAATATGTGGACAATGAAAACTATGTTGTGGCGCAGAACGAGGACGGTACCTATACAGTCACAGCAAAGAAGGAAGCAGCACCGACTGATATAACGGTAAATTATGCAGACGAAACGCTTATAGGTTTTGCAGACGGCGCAAGCTATATCATTGACGGCAATGCGGTAACTCTTACAGACGACAATACTTTTGCATTAGCTGATAAAATAACAGACGCGGAGCATGAAATATCAATTCAAACTGCCGCAAGAGATGAAAATCATATTGACAGTGATGTTTTGACAGTAACTGTTAAGGCCAGACCGTCAGCTCCGGCAGTTGGGGACGTTGTAACTGTAACAGATCCGACAGCGGCTGACGGACAGGGTACAATAGTATCAAAGGTAAGTGGTGTTGAATACAGTACAACAAGCGCATCTGAGGGTTTTGCGGCTCTCGACAGTGAAAAGGCGGTAAACGGCGGCGCAACCGTATATATTCGTATGGCTGCTGTGAATGACGGTGAGGAAGCGGACAAAAGGTTTCACAGCGAAACAGCTTCTGTAAAAGTTAAGAAAATGTCAGCCGTAACGCTTGATACAGACGGCGGCAGTTTTGTGCAGGAGACCGATAATGTCACAGCATATTATGAAGGTGATGTGACACAGCTCCCGACAGGTCTTACAAAAACAGGATATGATTTTAACGGTTGGTATGTTACAGGTGATGCGACAAAAACAACTGTGGCAGAAATAGGAGCAGAGAATACAGGAGCGTTGAGCTTTACGGCAAAGTGGACGCCTCAGATATATACAATCACGTGGCAAAATGAGGACGGTAGTACATTTGCAACAACACAGGCAGAGTATGGCACTATTCCTGCCGCACCGGAGCCGGCGCCTGTAAAGGAAGATAATGATGAATATTCATATAGCTTTGCAGGATGGACTCCGGAAATAGCAGCGGTCACGGGGAATACAGTTTACAAGGCAGCTTTTACTTCAAGTAAGAAGCTATATGAGATTAGCACAAACTCAGAAAACGGTACTATTATTGTTACAAGTGAAAAGAAAACAACGGCAAACAAGGACGATGAAATAAGTTTTACTGTAAGCGCAGACGAAGGCTATAAGCTTAAAGAGGACGGCGTTAAAGTCAGCGGCGGCGGTGTCAGTGTAGCAGTAACTGAAAATAATGGTATCTATAGCTTCATAATGCCGGCAAATGATGTCATAATTTCAGCGGAATTTCAGGCAAAAGAGCCCGAAACTGAAACAGTGACAGTAACCTTTAATGCAGGTGACGGCAGCTTTGTTTCAGATGGACAGCCGATAAAAACGTCAACTGTAACGATAGATAAGGGAAACAGGCTTACGGAAAGTGAGCTTCCGACTGTTATACCGCCGGAGGGATATACCTTTAACGGATGGGGCGGCATTACTGAAAATGTCATAGATGCAGATATAAGCTTTACCGCTGAATATACAATTAAGACATACATAATTACATGGCTCAATGATGACGGAGAAACGCTCGGAACAACAGAGGTACAGCATGGCGAAATCCCTGAATATACGGGAACAACGCCGACAAAGCCTGAAACTGACGAGTTTGCATACACCTTTGATAAGTGGATGCCGAACATTGTTGCAGCGACAGAAAATGCATCATATACCGCAAGCTTTATCGCGGTAAGAAATGACGCTCCTAAGGTATATCTGCCATTGCTTGATATGTTCAGCGCGGCAATGCAAATTGAAAAGACAGCGGGAGAAGAAAACAGTGTGCTTCTGACTGTGTCCGCACTAGAGAATAATACACTTCCGAAATTGAGTTTGTATGCAGCGATCTATGAGGATAACATATTAAAGGGTGTCAGCTGTATCCGGTTTATAGAATCTGAAAACGGCGAATACAAGGCCGCGCTGACAAAGCCGGCAATAGAAGACGGAGAAACATTTAGGATAATGCTCTGGACAGATGAATATAAGCCTGTAATCAGTGTTATAGACAACACTGACGAAGAATTTTTTAATTAAGCTTAATATAAATTGGGCATACAAGTTACTTATTTAGATTTATACGAATACTCTCTCTTTCTTTTAAGGAAACGCTGAATAGATCAATATAAAATGTATGCTCAATTTGTATGGTAAATGTATTGTGATTATATTGACAAACAGTAAAAAGGGGTCATTTGCCCCTTTTTATCTTTACGTGGGAAAATATGGATATAAACATAAAAAATAAAGCAGTTATAGAGCAGCCTTACCGTCTTAGGGAGGCAATATTATTGAAAATTTCAAATTGACACAGGAAAAGGAATGTGATAAAATTAAGAAAAGCAGTAAGGGGAGGAGTGTAAATGGAACTATCAGATATAAGCCTGAGAAAGGTTGCGCTAATTATCAAATCACACGGTGAACACTATGGTGACAGTTCATGGTATTCAAATGCGCCGATTGAAACCCAGTCACGGCTGATGTTTATTCAGGACGGCAGAATGTACTACAAAATAGATGATAAGAAATACTCAGTAGAAAGAAATCAGCTTATACTTATCCCCGAAAACCATCAGGTGGAGTTCGGAGTGCCAAAGACGGAACTTGTGCACATCAGATACTGTAATTTTAACGCTGCTTTCGGGGATAAAAGCATATTTGACTATCTTGACGGCGACTGGATTATAGATGTGGATAATCCAAAAAAAATTATTGATTTGTTTAAACGCTTTGACTATGTTGATAAAAGCAATATAATAAAAGATTTTATAAGTAAAAAGCTGTCTTTGCTTTCAATACTTGATGAATTTTTTGAGAAATCCAATATGAGTGTTATTGAACAGAAAGAATACGAAAAATTGGATTTAGACGGCATGGTTGATTTTATTAAACGGAATGTAAATTCAACAGACACAGTAAATCTTGAATATCTTGCAAAAATGGCACATGTCCATCCAAGCTATCTTTCCAGAGAATTCAAAAAGAAATACGGCAAATCACCGATGCAGTTTGTTTTGGATGAGCGTATTGAAGAGGCAAAAAGACTTCTTACAAATACAACCCTGTCGGTGGGAGCGGTTGCGGAAAATATGAAATTTGAAAATGTAAAGTATTTTTCAAAATTTTTCAAGCGAAGAACAGGTATGACCCCAAGTGAATATAGAAAAAATAAATGAGCTGTAAATCGAAGGTTCAAAATATTGACAAAAAGGTTCCATAATGATGCATAAATCAAAAACGGGAACCTTTTGTGCTGTTTAAAATGTTTTTTTTCGTATGATCATATGTTACAATAAAGTTGTAATATAGTATAATATTTTTAGTGATTTTGCGGAAGGAGATATATAAATGAAAAGGAATAACCGATATATAGCAGCAGTTTTGAGCGTATCAATGCTGGTTTCAGTTATGTTGCCGGTTCCGGTAAGAGCGTCGCTAAGCAATAGCGGAACAAAAGTTGAGGGGAGTGTGATTCCTGTGAGCGAGCCCGGGAAAATATCATACAGTGATACATATGACCCCATAAGATGGATAAAACCCGGACAGGACGGCAGGAGCGGAAGCGGAAATGATCCGTGGCGAAACGGACTTGTTACCGGAAACGGTGAGAACGGAGTAATAGATGACGGCGCACCGGAGAGCGGTGTTCTGGTTTTTCAGAATATACAGTTCAACTTTCCGTCAAATGACCAGAGAGAAACACCTGAGCTGGCAAGTGTTATGGACGAGGTTAAGCAAACGCTTGTAAACAACGGTGAACCGTCATCGGCTTCGTCAAATGCGGCAACAAAAAAGCTGACTAACCGTGCGGGAGCGTGGAGTAAAAATAACGGTTTGACAAACAGCACTTCATGGCAATTGAAAAATACTTATACATTTCATCCCGGTATGCAGCTGCGGCTGAATATGAACGGATTGGAAAACGGGAGAGAAACGAGTTTTTATCGCTATACAAATTATGAAACGGCAGAGATAGGCTCGGTATGGACGGACGAAAAGGGAACATGGGAAAGAAAATCTTTCTCATCACGTGAGGATAACGTAACGACAACATCTATAAAATCTAAGGATGGAAACACAGCGTTTTCAATGAACCTTTCCATAGATGACATTTCGGATATGTCGAGTGAAAATAAGATGAGCGGTTCATTGGAGGATTTGAGATATAAGAAATTTTATAAAAATGCTGATAATGAATTGTACATAGGTTCTGTAACACATTATCCTGATTATGCGAACAGCGAGCTTAAAAACGGCGGTTTTGCAAGCATTTCAAAAATCATTGTAAAGGGAGATAATGCACAGATAAATGTAATCAATGGCAGTGAGATTTCTGACGACAGGACGGATGAGCAAAAATCTAACGGTGTTCCTGATGAAACGATTATAAATGTAAGCAGTTCGTCAGCAGGCGCAGATTATAAGTTTGATACCGACCCAACGATTTCAATACAAAATGCGGAAGAAATAATTCTTATAACAAAATCTGCGCGCGATAAGAATATGTGCGGGTATGAAGTTTTTGCAGAACAGACATCATACGCGCTTGTCGATAAACTTATAAACGATACAAGAGCAATTGCCGGAAAATATACAGAAAACAATGTTTTCAGCTATAATAAAGCTCTTGCTCCGCATGCACAGAAGCATGGAGATATATTTAAAAGAGCAACTGTTGATTTTAAGGCTGATGAAGCAGACAGAAAATTAACAAATGAGCAATTGATTGCAAAAGCAAAGACGGAGGGGAAGAACAATAAAACGCTTAACGCGGCGATGCTTGAAAGGTTGTATTACAACGGACGTTATGCGAATATATGCTGTTCAGGCTATCAGGTTCCGCGTCTTGGCGGTATGTGGACTGGTGCGTGGAAGGTTGAATGGTCAGGAGATTATACAACAGACGCGAACATCAATTTGCAGGTTGCGGGAAACAATATCGGCGCTATGCCCGAATCATCACAGGGATTTATTAATTTCATTCTGAGGACAGTGACCGACTGGGAAATAAATGCAAAACAGGTATATGGAATAGACGATGCCATATTTGCTCCTACAAGAATAGACGGTGACAGAGCAATGGTTGTGCATTTTAATGAGAGTTTTCCGGGACATATCTGGAACAGCGGCGCAAGCTGGCTGCTGCTTCCTGTATACGAATACTGGCAGTGCTATGGAAATCAGAATATACCAATTGCCGATGATGTGCGTGAAATGCTGAAAATTACAGATAATACGTATAATAAGGCAGCACAGTGGTATTCAGAGTCTGAACCGCTGAAAGTGAATGATACAGTGTATAATCTGCGTAATACGCTTGGTCTTACTGATGCGAGGGCTGTGGAAATTCTGGAACAGGGATATTTTGACCTTGAAAAGGATATTCTCTTTCCGCTTTTAACAAAGACGTGTAATTTCTATACCGGATTTTTAACACCGGAGTATTATACAAAGGACGGAAAGGCGTATTATGAGAAGGGAAAAACAACCCTTGCAGAGGATGAGAATTACCTGTTTGCACCGAGTTATTCGCCGGAAAATCTGCCGAACGGCTATGGAAATAACAGCTACATCCATCTTAATGCCGTAATGGATATTTCTGCGGCGCGTGACTGTTTTAATATGGCAAAGGAAATTGCAGGAGTGATTGGCGAAAGTATAAACGGAAACACACTTACAGCAGATATTGACAAATGGACAGCATATGAGGAAAAACTTCCGCCGTATTTGTATGAGCCAACAGGCGAATTAAAGGAATGGGCTATTTCTGACTATAGTGAAAACTATGGTCACAGACATATTTCACAGCTTTATGGTTTATGGCCGGGCTATGAGGCTGAAAGCGACACTACTCTTTTCAATGCGGCTAAAAAATTGATAGAAACTAAAAATTCATATCCGTCAAACGATAATGTGGCGGGACACAGCTGGGTTCATAAAGGACTTATTATGGCGAGAGCCAAATCAGGCGACGGTGTGCGTGAAGCGCTCCTGCCAACAGTATCACAGGAAATGCATTACAATTCAATGATGACCGCGCATAATACAAGCGGTAATCAGGCGTACTGCACCGACACGACAATAACAACTCCGGCTATACTTACTGAATCTCTTCTGTATTCTGATTCGGATACTGTTGAGGTACTTCCGGCAATTATGGATGATATGCTTGCAAGAGGAGGAAGTATAACAGGTCTGAAAACGAGAACCGGTGATGATGCTGCAAAAATCGAATGGAATAATACAAGTGTGACAATAAACATAAATACCTCAGATACAGTTAATGTAAAATGCGGTAAGGCATTTAAAGCTGCGACGGTAAATGGTACTAATGCGGAGATAAAAGCGGATGTTTCAGGTGAGCCGTATGTTGAGGTCTTGGGCGAGTCAACAGTTGTATTCACTTTTGCCGATATAGATAATGGAACATATACAATTTCGGCGTCAGATAAGCGGATAATACCGGAAACCTCTGTTGACGGCAGCGAGGTGACGGTGACTGACAGCACCGGCAGTAAAACAAAATGGAATCTGACAAGAATGGCTGACGGTACATATACGATTGAAAACGCATATCATGGACGGTATCTTACCAACAAAAACGAAAAGGTTTATATGAAGCGTACGGCGGCTGACGGCGAGAGCATTTACTGGACGGTAAATGAAAGCGGCTATCTTGTATCAGTAAGCGGAAAATACCTGTATCTTGACGGCAATACACTTAAACTTGGCGACAGTCCTGCAAAACTTACGTTTACTTCGGAAAAAGATACGCTTACAGAATACAGCGCGGACAATATTTCGATTTCAACAGACACAGATTTATCTCAGCCTGTTGACGCCGGAAAATCTGTAAACTTTAATCTTACAACCGAGCCTGCCGCGGCGAAAAGCAAGACCGTTGTATGGAGCGTTGCGGCGAAAGACGGAACACCGCTTACAAAGACGAGAATTACAAACGGTACACTTAAAATAGGAACAGACGCTATACTGAAAACACTCACTGTAAAGGCGCAGTCCGAAGATGGAGCGTGCGTATCAAATGAAATAACGCTGACGGTGAGTGACACTGAGCTTATAACCGTTACATGCGGTCCGTATTGGGCAGATGAGGTTACAAATAATCAAGGCTCAAACGGTAATCTTGCACCAGAATCATTCGGCAAATTCCAGAACACAGACGATACTGTCAGACTGTTTTTTGCAGAAGCATCAGACGGCAAAGACATAGGGTCGCTTAAAAGAATAAACGGACTTGATAATGAAAACAACGCGGCATGGAAAGGCAATGTTATAAAGACGGTCAATGTGGAAAATGCGGGTGTATATACTGTGTACATACTGGGATATACAGGAGATGCGAACAGACTTTTTGAAGTGACAAATCTGACAAACGGCGAAACATCTCAGACTCAGTTAAGCGGAGAGATAACTGCGTACTCAACAAGCAATAATATGAAAATATTCAGCGCGGATGTCGGGCTTAAAAAGGGCGAAAATGAATTAAAGCTGCAGGCGCCGTCCGGTCACAGCGCTCCGAATTTTGTTGCTCTTTATCTTCAGAGCGAGATTGCAAAGCCGGATTATACAGTGTATTGGGTAGGTGATGAAACAGTAGATACATCAAATATCGGCACATCCGGAGCTGTTTCAAAGATTTCGCTGGGAAATACTCAAAATACGGACGAAATAAGCGCAATGTTTGGATTTGACAGCGACGGAGAAGCAGTAAATATAAATCGTGTAAATGCTCTTGATAATCAGACAGACACAAAGTGGAAAGGATATGTTACAATAAATGCAGAATTTCCTGCGAATGGAAATT
>CAZLOX010000064.1:0-10961 GCA_964561265.1 uncultured Lachnospiraceae bacterium | reverse complement strand
ATGCCATATGCCTTAGCGATAACAGTTGCGCGTCCGTTTACGTCATTATCTACTCTTAAATCCTCCAGAGCTGCCATAATACGCTGTATAAGCTCATATCTTACCTTTACTCTGCGTATCTTCTTCCAGCCGTCATCCTCGTCCTCTGCCGGAGATGTCAGAGTATTTATTCCCTGCTCAATGCACACCTGCTTTTTCTTGTTAAGGCTTAACACAATACAGCCTTTTTTCAAGGCGTTTGTTATCTGTGTGTTTGTAATAGGCTCTGCCAGACGGGCATATCCTGTTACAGACGTTCCGGTAAGCGTTGACGCTGTAGATACCGATGCGATATATCCGCCTATTCTTGCGGCGTTTCTGTATCCGTCATAAATTTTGCCTGTGCCGTCTGCCGCCGGATTAAGCACATAGCACATCATTTTATTATTCAGTGCCGCCGCATGTTCCATTCTTTCAGTCATACCCACTTTGTTTTCACCAACTCCGTTTTCAGATACACACGCCATAGGAAACGCTCCCGCCGCATATATTCTGTCAAGGAATGCGGAAATAAGTATATGCACTGTCGGGTCTTCCGTATCAACGCACATACAGTTCCAGTCGTATGCCTCCAATACATTGAATCCTGCTGAATATTCCGCTGTTGTAACTGTAGGATTTGTGCCTTTCTCAAATGCGAACTGTGTTACATCCGCCACACTGCCGTCCCCGCCGTTCTCTTTTACCGCGATAAAATCACTTATACTGCTGTTCACCGCTTTAACCAACGCGTCAGCTTCTGCCTCTCCGGCAGCGAATGTCGCTTTTGCAAATTCACTTGTGCCGTCATATATAATAATCTCTTTTTCATCCTCATTGATAAGAGAAGTTCGTACAGATACCGTAAATTCTCTTTCACCTACATATCTGCCGGTTATCTTAACAGCGCCTGCGCCGGAGCTGTCTTTTAATACCGCTGTCGGCGCACTGCCGCCTGTGCCTATTCTCACAAAATATCCCGATATAATCCCGCCGGTAAACATCTCGGTTATGAGGTCCTCTGTCATACCACTGCCGTATATATCTTTCACGCTTGTTCCCGCGTCAAATTCAACAGCTTCATTCAACGGTCCCCAGTTTGCGCGGATAATACCGGCGCCAATACCGTTTATCGAATCAGCCGCTGCCGCGTTATTATTGCTTTCTTCCCTGTGATAATGTCCCGGACGCACCTTTATCTCGCCTTTGCTGAATGTTCCTCCTGCCATACTATCTGACCTCCTTTTTCATAAAACTTTCGACTATTCTTTTTGCCTCTGGAATAGTCGCCTCTGTTTTCCCTGCCGTTTTAAATGCCGCTGTCACTATTTCCGACTGCACGCCAAAAATTTTCAAAGCGGCTTTTTCAAACTCATCCTTTGTATATACCGGTTCGCTCTTTGCCTGTTTTGCCGGTATATCAGGCTGTAATTTTTCCGCTGACGGTAAATCCGTCAAGTTTTTTTTAGACATTCCGCTCTCTCCTCTCTAAAAAAAATGTATAAAAAAAGCGTCCTGCATAATGCAAAACGCTTAAATTATTTTGTTTATAAACTCCTTGCTTGCAGGAATGCGCTTTATTTCTTCAAATCGCCGATATAAAGCGTTTTTCCCAAAGGTACAAGCATTTTAATGATAGTGTTCAGATTGGGTACGGATGTACCGTTTTCAATACGCGCTATAACCGGCTGTTTTACTCCGCTTAATTCTTCAAGGTCCCTTTGCGTAAGCCCCTTTTCCTGCCGTGCTTTTATAAATTCTCCGATAAGAGCAACTCTCAGATCACTTGCCGTCTTTTCTTCATTGGTGAGCATTGCGTCAATAAATTCAAGCGCATTACTGCCGACAGCTTCTGCCCCTCTCTCCTGCAAGTCGTCAAAGTTTTCTTTTGCCTGCATAAATTCTTTATTTGATTTCATTGTCGCTGCTCCTTTCCTTATAATCGGCTAAATTCTTTTTTGCTTTTTCTATCTCTCTCGGAGGGGTTTTCCGGGTCTGCTTCATAAATTGATGAAGCAATATAAATTTTTCTCCGTCCCATGCCGCAAACAATATTCTGTCCCTGAGAGGTCTGAGTTCCCATATATCGCCGTCAAGGTGTTTTATATAAGGTTCTCCTGCTCTTGTGCCGTATTCACTGAGAATTTTTATATAATCTCTTATTTTGGTAATTTTTATCCTGCTGTCTTTATCATTGCGGGCGGCAAGCTGTTCTAAATACTGCTTTACCGGCTCTTTTCCGGTTTTATCTTTGTAAAAATATATCCGGTACATTATCATCCCCCCTCTGATAAATATTATACAAAAAAGTTATCATAATGTCAATACTTTTGATAACTTTTTTGTAATCAAAATTCACAGTGTTCAAGTCCGAAAACACTCTTTTCCCTTTTCCGCAGTATCCCGTATTTTACCTTTATTTGAATCTGACCTGCCCTGAGATGATCCGCCGCGCTGTCGGCTTTCAATCCCAAAAAGAACATAGGACTGCCGTCCGGCATTATTGCTTCTTCGTCTGTTACCGCCTGCTGTGATATAGCTTTCAGCCATTTCAGACGATCCTCCACAGCCGGAGTAAAGATATGCCCTGTAAGCGTTCCTGTCACCCAGCTTACAGCCCATGAAACTTTATCACTTGCCATATTGCCGAACCTCCAGTAAAATGCAGGATTTTCCGCCGACGGAATATATATTTCCGGCAGTCTGTCATACGCTATTATTCTGCACCCCGGAACAGCGTCCCTTGTATATTCGTTTATCGTCAATATCGGATCGGGGTCAGAAGTTATCTGACACGGGAATGCAAAAATATCAAAAAGCATTGATACGCCTATGATCTGTGTCCGCTGTGTGATTTCTCTTTCCGGAATTTCAACCGCGTCTGAACGGACCCATTCCATGCAATATGAAATATCTCCGTCCGAAGGAGTCAAAAAAACACCGCAGAGCACCATTCGTACAATCGGTTCAATAAATTCCGGCGCGATTTCACTTTCCCTGCACCAGATATTTATATTTATCTGTCCGCTTGTTTTGCGTTCTGCGTCGGCCTGCATATCGACAATATATATAATTCGCGGATACTGGCTTTTGCCTTCCCATGCGCTTTGAGAATCTCCCGGCGCATTCTGAAAAAATACGGCCGGCTCTCCGGCATATCGGGTAAGGTATTTAACGAGTTCCGGCTCATTGCATAACATATCACCAATCAAACTGTTAAGCGTTGATATCTTCTCCATTTTCATCTTCATCCCCTCCGTCGGCTGTTTTTATCTCCGACAAATCCGAACTCCAGATAACAGAACGCCAGTTTTCAATCTCATGAACCCGCAATACAATATAATTTGATACATTCGACAGCTCTGATAAGTAAAAGACCGTTATGCTTTCCGGTTTCACTATGCCCACAATTCCGTTAACTGCTTTTGAATCGTTATCATACTGTAAACGTATAAAATCCCCTCTGTGTATCTCGTCCGTATTGAAAACTGTCGTTTCTTCTTTTTTTATAATTGACATAGTTTCCTCCGCTTCTTATTTCAAATAAGGCTCGCTGTAAATACGCATAATCTCCGGCTTGGCTTCCGTTATGACTCTTTCCCTGAAAGGACGCGGTGCCATCCGCCTTGTTCCTTCTTCAAGATAACCTGCATATTTCTCACTGCTTACAATATACGGCCGAACCGTTACATAACCACTTTGTATACTAACGCCGCTGTTCGGGTTAAAATGATCTCGCAAAGCATTTGTACAGACTGCCGGAGGCTCTCCCGGAGCGGACGCGGTATATACAGCCTTTTTGGTATGAGGTTTCCTGTAAACTCTGCCGCTTCTTTTTCCTGACAGTACGCGAAGTTCCGAATTTCTCAGTGCCACAGCCGCTCTTGTTCCTCTTGAAATAACTGCAGAAAAAACCTTTTGCACCGCTTTTTCTGTGCTGTCTGCCGGATTTTTCCCGCTTGTATTTATATCTATACTAATTTTCATAAGTATCTCTTCTTTCTTCGGCATAGTATATTGTCACTGCACCGAGTTCATCAGGATCATCAAATCCTTTGATATAAAATATGCGTCCGTCGTGTATCAGCCTGTCGCCCTCTTTTGCTTTCGGTCTGCCTCTCTGCACTATAGTATGCGATATCGGATGCTGCAGTTGCTGCCAGCGCTCTTTTTCAGATGTTTCCGCCTGAGCAAGAACAGCACGTATAATAACGGGATTTAAAGTATCATATTCAGCTTTCACTCTTTTATTTTCGTCAATACGCTCTGTTTTCTTTTCAAGAATAAAAGTTTTGTTAAGATTTCCCGGTCTGAGAAACACCGCTAAAAACCCCCTTTGCAAACCTTGTTGTCGTGCATTCCTGCTCTGAAATAAGGCTGTCCTTTTAAACCTCGGGCATCTGCAGGCGGAGCTGATGAATTTTTCAGTTCTCTTTTTAATTCATCATATACCGCTTTCCAATGCTTGTATCTGTCCGATAAAGCCAAGTCAAGAGGTCCAGTCTTTGTATCGACCTCATATGAAAATCTGAATACTATTGATTTCACAATTTCAAATTTAGCCTTTTTCCATTGTGATTCTCCCCTATACTTACCCAGTATTGCGTTGTACTCCTCATCTGTAAGGGCACACGTTTCCGCGCCGCCCTCCGTCATTACATCCCCCAGTTCAAAGCGCATCCTGTCCTTTCCGTAATCTGCTATATTGTCAGGATTATAAATATATGACATTATTCTTCACTCGCTGTCTTTTCTGCAATAGCATTTTTAACCGCCTTTCTCTGATCCAGCCTTGCCAGAACTTCCAATGCTTCCAGAGAGTCTATATTCTCACGTACAAACTCTGCGGCATTCTCCGCATTGTACTGCAGAGCAATAAATATTTTTGCCGCGTCTTCCGCCGTAATATATACTGCTGTATCAGGTTCCCCCTCTTTGCCTAAAAGTGTAACAGGTATCATATTCTCTGTCTGTTCTTCCGCAGTTTCGAGCGTTCCTGTTGCTATTGTATTTTCGGTATTGCCCAGTGCTATAAGCCCCATACTTACAAGCGCATTTACTCTTTGCGGCATTACAACTTTTTCCGGAACAGTATCGCCGACCATATACTCATTTCCGCCCATAGTACAGGCATTCAAACAAATATAATCCATAATGTCATCCCCTTAAATAAGACTTGTGAAGAATATACCCAGATCATCAGCTGTTTTCTTCATATCGGTTGACATCAATCCCTCGACAAATTCGCTGTGCGTGCCGGGTTCGCCCTCAAACTGGTCTATTGCTACATTTTTGCCGTTGCCGAGCATATCATGCGTGAATATATATCCTGCTGACGGTTCATCAATTCTTGGTGAAGCTGTTGCATAGCATAAGAGCGCGCTGTCCTTGTCACAGATAAACTGCATTTTTTCCTCTCCGTATGATCCTGCATTGTATGTGCTTTCAAGTTTTACAACCTTTTCAACCTCAAACAAAGCGGCAAGCGTCTGCAGAGAAACAGTGGCGGGATTTGCACTTGTTCCTGTGTATTTAACGCGCTCTTTGATTGCAGGATGATTTTTAAGGGCGTTATAAACGTTCGCTCCAAGAGCCAGTCTGTTCGGAGTTCTGCGTCCGTTTTCCTTAATTTCCGTTTTTCTTTCATCAATAAACGCCACAGGATCAAAATTCGCGTCATTCCACTTTAACGTGGTCTTATTCTTGCTGTCCGCGCCGCTTATAACTCCAGACCATTCATTATTCCATATTCCCGCCTTGAAAAAGTTCTTTGCAAGCTGAATATCAAGGTGCAAAAGCAGCTGTTCTGTTACAAAGCGCACCTTTGCGCGTCTTGGGTCTGCCGCTCCGGGGGCTCTGCTGCGCGCATAATCAAGTTCCGCAAGCTTGTCTATACCCACAATCACCTGATCAATCCTGCACTTATATGTATCGTCATCCTGTCCCATAACCGCCGGCGCAACTTTGCCGAATGCCGGTTTCGGCGCGACATTATCCCTTGCAAGATCGCCCTTGCTGAACTTGTAATATGAACTTGACGATAACGATACCGGACAAATCGGGAAAATCTGATTTGCCACAAAATCAGACAGTTCAGCAAAATATGCCTGTGACATATTCGTTAAATATAAATTAGGTTTAAACCCTTTTTTAATTACTGACATAATTTTTACTCCTCCTTATTATTTACTTGCTGTACAATACCCACTTTTCGTAAGCTGTACAAGTATGGGTATATCGGCCGCGTTTGCCGTTTCTAAGGCTATGCCAATGATAAACTCGCCATTGCTTGCTTTTACGCACTTTCCGTCCGCATCGCTTGACAGCAAATCCCCCGCCGCGACTTCTCCTCCGGACATCCAGCGGCATATGTCCTTTATCTGAATATCAACACGTTCGCCCGCTTTGGTATCTCCCTGTTCCGGAAGAATAATTCCTATTGCCGCCGCGCCCGCAGATGCTTTCTTCACGCCGTCCGCTGTAAGTTCTGCCGCCAGAAAATTACCCGAAATATCCTCCGCCGCCAACTGCGCAATGATCGGACTGCTGTTTGTCATACTTCCAATATAGTTCATATTCTGCGCCTCCTTTTTAAATGTTGTTTTCGTATTCCTGTACAAGTTCCGGATGCTGCAATGCCGCCGTATCTACAGCCTGTTCCCACGAAATATCCGGCTTAGCCTTCTGTATCTCTTTGGCGTGATTTTCAATCTGCGCCCATGCTTTTTCAGCTCCGCCGCCGGTTATTTCACCGCGCTTGCCTATTTCATCAAATACGCCGGCATTCTTAACCATATTGACAGACTCATCAAGCACAGCTATCATTTCGTCATACGCTGAACCTCCGGCAGCTTTAAGGCTTTTGAAGGTATTGACCAGTTCCTCCGGCTTTTTGCCGATAATTTCATATTTCTTTGCCACAGCAAGAAGTTCCTTTTCCTCCGCTTCAGCGCGGAACTTTTTAAGGTTTTCAAGTTCCTCCTTTACCGCGGGATGAATGCCCTTGTAAATATCTTCTGTTTCCTCTGCGCCTTTGCTTACCGGTTCAGGATTGTTATTTACCGGTTCTGCCGCGCCGCCGGCCGGCTCCTCAATAAGCGCTTTCTTTTCGATCGCTGCAAGCTGCGCCAGTTCCTCCGGCGTAAGTTTGCTTTTATCAATTCTGCTCATATCCATAAAATCTCCTTCCTTCTTTTCCTGCGTTTCTGCAGGTTCTTTCTTCTTACCGCATTTGTCAGCTTCACTTTCTCCGCTGTCAGAATCACTGCCGGATTCCGAAGTATCGTCCTGAGTGTCTTTTTCATCGCCTGTCATGCCTAATGTCTTTGCGATAGCCGCCGCCAAGCGTTTTAATATACTTTCCTCACTTCCCGTATCCGGCAAAGATGCCTCTTCAGGCTTGCGTTTAAATAAAAGTATATCCGCCTCAGGATTGTCGCCCTCATCCACAAATGCAATTTTTTCAACTGTAAGATCTGTAAGTTTGTTTGCCATAAATTTTCCTCCTTTCCGCATAAAATTTATAAACAAAAAACAGCGTCAACCCGCGCTGTTTCTAAGTTTAACATATTAACTTTGTACCGGTACACGCTTTGCAGTGCCTTCTATCGAAAACATTTTATATGTGCCGTCACGAACCTTTTTCCACACTTCATTGTCCGTTACCTGAATACCGCACCACCATCCCTGCGGAATAATGCCGTCAGGTATACCCATAGCCTGCATTTTATCCTTTGTAAACACCATGCTTTCTACAAGCGTGCCTATACCGCCGCGTTTGTGCATTTCACTTCCGTCACGGTACAGCTTTACATAATTGTATGCGGCTTTTTCGATCTCCTTAATGTCAACAATATCACCGCTCCAGTCCTCGATCTGTGTGCCGTCCTTCCTGACAGACGTATATGCCCATCCGAACGCTATTTTCTGTTCGTTATCCGTTTTCTGAATAGAGAACATACCTGTAATATCGCCTGTTTCTGTCATATCAACGTTCATTTTTTTCATCTCCTTATCTGTAAAAATAATACTAAAAAACGCCTTGATTTCTCAAAGCGTTTAAATAGTTCTGAATATTTTCCGCAAAGCAAAAACCGCCCTGAACAGGACGGCTTTCGCTTTGCAAATTTTAAGGTATAATCATTGGTTGGAGCGTCACACCCAACATCTCTTTTGCCCGTTGCTGCTGCACGCGGCGCATGAAGACGCATTTTTCACCTCAAAGATTATTATACTTACATTATATCATAATTTTGATTATTTGATTTTTTTATAATACTCCCCGCTCTATTGCACTTTTAAGCTGTTCAAGATATATCTCATAGCTTCTCTTAGCTTCCGGCGGCGCATCATCGTTAATAACCTTTTTTCCGTATTCTTCTCTATGCCACCAATCTTCATTACTTAACCAATAATGCTCTAACATTACCATATTACATCAACTCCTTTAATAAACGCACAACCTCTGCGGTAAATTCATCCTGATTTGTGATGTGTTTGCTTAAAATTTCGGGGATAACCTCTATATATTTCTTTTTATCCCCTCTTTTCCTGTCATCGAAACCCCAAAATGAAGCTGAATACTCTGAAATATACTTGTTCAAAAAAACAAGTATTTCATCAAACGATAACTCCTCTTTGTATAAATTATAATACGCTTTCTGTACGATGTCAATACCTTTTTGACCAATCTTGTGTGTTATTATATGTCCGCATTCATGAACCGCAATTCCTTTGATATTTGTCGCCGCTAAATAATTGTCCTCATTCAGAATTTTCTCTGTAATCTTTTTGTTTCTCAATGCTTTTGTGTTCAGCGTTATTGTATTATTCCGCGTACTTCCAAAATCACCATCAGGCATCAATCCTGTTTCTATTCGTATAGTCTGTGTCATCCCAAAACTGTCAAGTGTTTTTCTTGCTGCATCAATCTGTTCCGCAAGCAGTTTAATATCGCCGTCAAAATGTTTCAAGCCACCTAACATGACATTTCTTTCATTTGCATAACTGATTATTTTTTCTTCATCTTCTTTTGTATGCGTCTGAGGTTTTGCCTCGCTCCAGTCAACACTGCTTTCACCATCTGCCATAAAATCTGTATCAAAAGATATCATCTCTCCATTTCGCAAAAATCCTGACGCTTCAACCTCTATATATTCCACCGCGCATCTGCACCGCGGATGTGCCGGAGGGGTTTCATGCGCTCCGGCAAAAAGCGACGGCCATTTCATTTGTTTCATATTTCCAAAGCTGTCCTCTTTCCACGGCGCGGAAAACTCATCCTCCATATCAATCGGAGAATTCTCCGATTCCTCAGCCAATGCTTTGCACAATTCGCACGCGTCGTCATCCGCTGTAACCCATTTTCGCGCCATTCTGCCCATAAGCCCCTTAGCCATAGCCTGCTTTACCGCTTCATCCATTCCTCTGTTATACGCAAACGCCAATTCTGTCTGCGCTATCGTATCGGCTCTGTATCGGTGCTGTTTTTCAGCATATCTCATAGCCGCGTCCCGCGCCCTCTTTTCCACAGTTGCCGGAGTTAAACGCGGATGATTTCTTGTAAGATTATTTTTCACTGCATCATAATACTTTGCATTTGCCTCCGCCTGTTGTTTTGTAAGACCGATAACAGGCCGTATAAGCCGTGCCAGTTCATCCACTGTATATTTTTCTGAAATCGCGCAACTGAGCATTGCCTGTATTGCATTTCTGCTCTCCTCGCTCTGATTTGTAACAAACCGCGCGCCGTTGGTTTTTATCCAGTTCATGACACCTTTTTCGGCATAATTGAATATATTTTTAAACCCGCAGTTCTGTGCACCGCTCTGCATGGAGGAAATCCATAAAGGCTGTAAGTGCTGTACTACAAACCGGCTGTAATCTTCCTGCCATTGCTTAAATACCGTTTCATTCATATATCCGTTAAGCACAGCCTCCCGAAGTTCTCTGTAGGCTACAGCGTTTTGCTGTTCGGAATACATTCTGTTTAAAAAAAACGCCGCTTGCGGCGCTGACTCGTCTAAAAAATCGTTAAGTCTGTCAAGAACACTCTTTGATGAACCTGATTTTTCTATGTAAGTTTTTATAACCGGCTTTGTTTTCGCCTTAGTAAACCGAAATTTCATAATCAAGCCTCGTTTTCATCAATACCGCCGCTACCTTCATTCATAATATTTTCGCCGTGAGAACGGTCAACGCGTTTTGGCAGTCCCGCCGCTTCACGCACATAATCCTCAATAGTTTCATCCGGCGTGATAATGCCATTTCCGACAGTCTTGTCAAGAAATTCACCTAATTTATCAAGCTCCTGACTTTCAATATCGCCGTGTATCATCTGTGGATAGCCGCTGATTCCGCTGAAATGTTCCGCGTTCATGTCTATCAGTCTGTTTATTCCGCTGTTGTTGAACACTTCGCATATTACATCCAGAAAACCGCCTATAGCAACGGCAAAAAGCTCTGTTTTATCGCTTGAAAGTGCAAAACTTCCGACCTGCTGATGTCCAAGCAGTATAAAATCCGCAAGAACAGTCATTGCCATTCGTGTATCATATCGGTCTATTATTTTGCTTGTATCAAACTGACGGCTTCCGCCTGTAGATAGCAGTTCCAGCGTCCATCCGTTTGGCTTGACAATGCCCTCCATGCTGTCACGACGTATATTAGTTATCATTTCTTCCGCCGCCATTCGCATTCTCACCATATCCTTATCGCTGCTGTCCCATATATCCACATTTTCCGGAGCGGTCATTACAGGCAGTCCGGCTAAATCTCTTTCAACGCCTATTCCTTCGATTTCCTGTATCCTTTTCTTGAAGTACCACGAACGGTAAGCGTTTCTTAAAATACTTCTCCCTTCCGGATTTCCCTTTCTGCTCTTGGTCCGAAACAAAAGCAGGCGGTTTACAGGTATTTCAATCAAGCCGTAATCAGGCGGCGGC
>CAZLOX010000063.1:0-11385 GCA_964561265.1 uncultured Lachnospiraceae bacterium | reverse complement strand
CGGGGCATGAAGTCCGACTTCGTGGTTGTCATATGCAAGGAGTGCCTCGTCAGGCGACGAGAATATTTTTCCCTCGCCGATCTCGCCCGGCATGATCAATGTAAGATAATAACTTCCCAGTATCATATCCTGTGTAGGAACGGCAACAGGGTGACCGTCCTGCGGTTTCAGCAGGTTGTTTGCCGAAAGCATAAGGAATCTTGCTTCCGCCTGCGCCTCAGGTGAAAGCGGTACGTGAACCGCCATCTGGTCGCCGTCAAAGTCCGCATTGTACGCTGTACATACGAGCGGGTGAAGTTTCAGCGCTCTGCCCTCAACAAGCTTAGGTTCAAACGCCTGAATACCGAGTCTGTGAAGTGTAGGCGCGCGGTTTAAGAGAACCGGATGTTCTTTTATGACATCCTCAAGCACATTCCATACTTCAGGCTTTACTCTCTCAACCATACGCTTTGCGCTTTTTATATTATGCGCGTAACCGGCATCGGTGAGTTTTTTCATAACGAACGGCTTGAATAATTCAAGCGCCATTTCACGCGGCAGACCGCACTGATATATCTTCATTTCCGGTCCTACAACGATAACCGAACGTCCCGAATAGTCAACACGTTTTCCGAGCAGGTTCTGACGGAAACGTCCCTGCTTGCCTTTGAGCAGGTCGGACAGTGATTTCAGGGCGCGGTTTCCAGGGCCCGTAACCGTTCTTCCGCGGCGGCCGTTGTTTATCAGGGCGTCAACCGCCTCCTGAAGCATACGTTTTTCATTTCTTATAATAATATCCGGCGCGCCGAGATCCAGCAGTTTCTGAAGTCTGTTGTTTCTGTTTATAACACGTCTGTACAAATCGTTAAGGTCGCTTGTCGCAAACCGTCCGCCGTCAAGCTGTACCATAGGGCGGAGATCCGGCGGGATGATAGGAATAGCCTGCAGTATCATCCATTCCGGCTTGTTTCCGGATAAGCGGAAAGATTCCACTATTTCCAGTCTTTTTATTATTCTTGCCTTTTTCTGTCCCTGAGCAATCTCCAGTTCCTCGCGGAGTTCCGCTGACAATTCATCAAGGTTAATTCTTTTGAGCAGCTCAAGTATTGACTCCGCACCCATTCCGGCTCTGAAATTATCCCCGTATTTATTGAGTGCCTCACGGTATTCCGTTTCATTCAGAATCTGATTCTGAGCAAGACCAGTATTCCTGCCCGGATCAATAACTATATATGACGCAAAATACAATACTTTTTCAAGGTGTCTCGGAGATATATCCAATATAAGTCCCATACTTGACGGAACACCCTTGAAATACCATATATGAGATACAGGAGTCGCAAGTTCTATATGCCCCATGCGTTCGCGGCGCACTTTTGAGCGCGTTACCTCAACTCCGCATCTGTCGCACACAACGCCTTTATATCTTATTTTTTTATATTTTCCGCAGTGACATTCCCAGTCCTTCTGAGGGCCGAAAATCTTCTCGCAGTACAATCCGTCACGTTCCGGTTTCAGAGTCCGATAATTTATGGTTTCAGGTTTTTTTACTTCGCCGTAAGACCATTCTCTTATTGTTTCGGGTGATGCAAGGCCGATTTTTATCGCTTCAAAGCTGTTAAATTCCAATAACATCCAAAAACCTCCAATAACACAATTTAATATATGTCCTCGTCAGAAAAATCCTCGTCAAGCTGTATGTCAAAATCATCGATAATGTCCATTTCATCCTCATTTTCATCATCGTCGTCGTCTTCAGCACCGATAATATCGTCTATCAGATTATCTATCTGCTGATTTTCAGAATCGACAGCAGGCTCGGAAGAAGTTATATTTTTCGCGTCTTCAGGCGGCGCGTAACCCTCATCATCGTCATCTCCGATCATATTCAGATCAATTTCCTCTCTGTTTTCGTTAAGGATACGTATGTCAAGAGCAAGGCTCTGCAGTTCCTTGACAAGTACTTTGAATGATTCCGGAATACCGGATTTCGGAACATTCTCGCCCTTTACGATAGACTCATAAGTCTTGACACGGCCGACTATATCATCAGATTTTACCGTAAGTATTTCCTGAAGCGTGTAAGCTGCGCCGTAAGCCTCAAGAGCCCATACTTCCATTTCTCCGAAACGCTGTCCGCCGAACTGCGCTTTACCGCCCAGAGGCTGCTGCGTTACGAGTGAATACGGACCGGTTGAACGGGCGTGTATCTTATCATCAACAAGGTGAGCAAGTTTCAGATAATACATTATTCCGACTGTTACTTCATTATCAAATTTTTCGCCTGTACGTCCGTCATAAAGCACAGATTTGCAGTTTACCGGAAGTCCGGCTTCCTTAAATGCTTTCTGAATATCGTCAAAACTTGCACCGTCAAATACCGGAGTAGCTATTTTATAGCCGAGCTGACGCGCCGCAAATCCGAGGTGGACTTCAAGCACCTGTCCGATATTCATACGCGACGGTACGCCGAGCGGATTAAGAACTATCTGCAAAGGTGTTCCGTCCTCAAGGAACGGCATATCCTCCTGCGGAAGTATGCGGGAAATAACACCCTTGTTTCCGTGACGTCCGGCCATCTTGTCGCCCACCGATATCTTACGTTTCTGAGCGATATAGCATCTTACCACCTCATTCACACCGGGTGACAATTCATCCGAGTTTTCACGGCTGAATGTCTTGACATCAACGATAATTCCGCTTTCACCATGCGGAACGCGCAGCGATGTATCGCGCACTTCCCTTGCTTTCTCGCCGAAAATTGCACGGAGCAGTCTTTCTTCGGCAGTGAGTTCGGTTTCGCCCTTAGGCGTAACCTTTCCGACAAGTATATCTCCTGAACGCACTTCTGCGCCTATTCTTATGATACCCTTATCATTAAGGTCTTTGAGAGCATCCTCGCTCACGTTCGGGATATCACGCGTGATTTCTTCAGGGCCGAGCTTTGTATCTCTTGCCTCACATTCGTATTCTTCTATATGAATTGACGTAAATACGTCATTTTTTACAAGTTCTTCGCTTATAAGGACAGCGTCCTCATAGTTATAGCCTTCCCACGTCATAAATCCTATCAGTATATTTTTGCCGAGAGCAAGTTCTCCCTTGTCCATGGCAGGACCGTCAGCGATTATATCGCCTTTTTTAACGTGTTCTCCCACTTCCACAATAGGTCTTTGATTTATGCAGGTACTCTGGTTGGAGCGCGCAAATTTCACAAGTTTGCGGACGTGTCTTGAACCGCTTTCGCCTCTCATTACTATCTCGTCCGCTGATATTTTTTCAACAACGCCGTCCTCCGGAGCAAGTACCGCCGCGCCGGAATCATGAGCCGCCTTATATTCCATTCCCGTGCCGACAATAGGTGAGTCGGTGGTGAGCAGCGGCACAGCCTGACACTGCATGTTCGACCCCATGAGGGCTCTGTTCGCGTCATCATTTTCAAGGAACGGTATGCAGGCTGTAACAGCAGATACGAGCTGTTTCGGCGATACGTCCATGTAATCTATTTCGGTTGCCGGAACCTCGAGTATTTCATCACGGTAACGCGCCGATACCTTTTTATCCATGAAAACACCGTTTTCATCAAGCGGTTCGTTAGCCTGAGCTATTATATAGCGGTCCTCAAGATCCGCAGTCATATATACGATCTCATCGGTAACACGTCCGAGCGTTTTATCAACTTTTCTGTACGGAGCCTCTATAAATCCGAATTTGTTTACCCGCGCATATGTTGCGAGCGATGTGATAAGACCTATGTTCGGGCCTTCAGGGGTTTCTATCGGACACATTCTTCCGTAATGCGAGTAATGCACGTCACGCACTTCATAGCCGGCGCGCTCTCTTGAAAGACCGCCCGGACCGAGAGCCGATATTCTTCTCTTATGTCTTAATTCCGCAAGCGGATTCGGCTGATCCATGAACTGCGAAAGCTGTGACGAACCGAAAAATTCGTTTATCGTAGCGATTATCGGACGCGTGTTGATGAGTGACTGCGGAGTGATAGTGTCAAGATCCTGTATAGTCATTCTTTCGCGCACGACTCTTTCCATTCTTGAAAGACCAATTCTGAACTGATTCTGCAGAAGCTCTCCCACACTTCTCAGACGTCTGTTGCCGAGGTGGTCGATATCGTCCACAGAGCCTATTCCGTCCGAAAGATCCAATATATAGTTTATCGACGCGAGTATGTCATCCACCGTAATGTGTTTCGGACAAAGCTCTGCCTCTCGTCTCAGAATTTCCGTTTTTATTTCCTCGTCACTTTCAAAGTTGTCGAGGATCTCTTTAAGCGCCGGATAATGCACCTGCTCAAACGGAATATCCGACACGTCAAAATTAACGTATTCCTCAAGATATACCATATTATTGGAGAATACTATTTTCGTTTCATCGTCTGAACGGAGCAGGATACGGTTTATGCCGGATTTTTCTATTTTCAGCGCTGTTTCTTCCGAAAGCACACTGCCCTCTTCCGCGATTATTTCGCCTGTGCGCGGATCAACGGCATTTGCCGCGAGTGTTTTGCCGGAGATTCTGTCTGCAAGAGCGAGTTTTTTGTTGAATTTATATCTTCCGACTTTTGCAAGGTCATAGCGTTTAGGGTCAAAGAACATATTTGTTATAAGCGATTCCGCGTTTTCAAGGTTCAGCGGTTCGCCCGGACGCAGTCTTTTGTATAATTCAAGAAGAGCCTCGTCACGGCTGGTGGTTGAATCCTTGTCAAAAGTGGAGGTAAGACGTATATCCTCACCGAAAAGTTCAAGAATATCGCCGTTTGCCTCAATGCCGAGCGCTCTTATAAGAACTGTTACGGGAAGTTTTCTTGTACGGTCTATTCTTACGGAGAATATATCGTTTGAATCGGTCTCATATTCAAGCCACGCGCCTCTGTACGGTATAATCTGCGATGAATATAATGGTTTGCCGGTCTTATCCCGTTCAAATTTGTAATACATACCCGGCGAGCGCACGAGCTGATTTACTATAACACGTTCCGCACCATTTATTATGAAAGTTCCCTGCTCTGTCATAAGCGGGAAATCACCCATAAATATTTCCTGTTCTTTTATCTCGTGAGTCTGATTGTTTACGAGCTGAACGCTGACGCGCAGCGGAGCCGCATATTTAGCGTCGCGCTCCTTACATTCCTCCACGGAATATTTTGGAGTATAGTCGAGCTTATAGTCAAGAAAATTCAAAGTCAGATGTCCGGGATGGTCGCTTATGGGAGAAACATCGCGAAAGACCTCTTTAAGCCCCTCTTCAAGAAACCACTTGTATGAATCTTTCTGAACCTCTATAAGATTCGGCATCTCTAACGCTTCCTTGATTTTTGAATAGCACATACGTGTATTCCTGCCAAACTGCATTTTATGCGGACGCATATTTTTGTCCGTTTTCAAAGCACCCGGATTTACTTCATTTGTCATTAATAAATCACCTCGTTAAAACTTATACGCTGCCCTTTAATCTCAAAAAGACAGCCCGAACCATAAATTATACCGGATAAAATTTCCGCGTATATAGTTATTATGTACTGATATCTGATAAATAAATCTGTTCAAATTTAAAAACTCTATTGATTTTTTTTCTAAGTTATGATATACTAAAAATGAAACAGTGACAATACACCCATAATAACCATACAATACAATTTCTAATTGTATCATATTTTTGTCAATATGTCAACGGACATATTGTATTTTTTTTAAAAAATTTTAAAAAATTCTTAGGGAGGAAAAATAATGCCTAAATTCAGACAGGAAAAGAAATATGTAAATCTGACATTTGATTTTATAGAGAAATTTATTCCGGCGGCAAATCATGCTTATCTGACAGTATATATATACCTTCTCAGGCTGGCTCAGGATAATATCGAGGCGGATTACGGAAAAATAGCCGACAGATTGAATTTGCTGGAATCAGATGTTGTAAACGCGGTAAATTACTGGCAGAAGATGGGTGTGCTGTCAGCGCAGGGAGATTATCTCGTGTTTAATGAAACGTCTGACAACGCCGGCGCGCTTCAGACTGATACAAGCATAACTTCTCCTGACGTGTCAAAACAGAATAATGAAACGGCGGCAGCTATAAATAATAAGGAAACAAAAGAAACATACAATGAAAATAAACACTATGACAATATACAGGTTTCCAATGATATACAATCGGACGAGCTTCTGGCGGATATGCTTGAAAAAGCGCAGGAATTTCTCGGAAAACCGCTGAACACAAACGAAATACACACCCTCTATTCAATGTATGAACAGCTCCGTCTGCCGCCGCAGGTAATAGTGCTTCTTATAGAATACTGCGTGTCGGGCGGAAAGACGAATATGAATTATATAGAAAAAATAGCCATGTCGTGGAATGAAAAAGGCATTGACACGATTGAAAAAGCTCTTGACTTTTTTGCTATGGAACAAAGCAAAAACGACCTGATGAGCGAACTCAGGAAAATGTTCCAGCTTTACGACAGGAATTTTACAGAACTTGAAGAAGATATCATCATGAACTGGATAAACAGTTACGGCACCGATGTGGAACTTATGAAATACGCGTATGAACTGACCGTTATGAACACAGGGAAATTTTCAGTGCGGTATATGGACGGAATTATAAAGAGATGGTTTGAAAATAATATTACCGATATAAATGCGGCAAAGGCTGAGGCAGGGCGTTTCAGGCAGAACAGACAGAGCAAGGGTTCTTATGAAACTTATCAGAATGACACCTATGACTATAATGATATAGAAAACCGCGTATGGAATACCAAAAAATAGTATCACACGAAATATTTTCCGACAAAAATATTTATTATCAAACACTTGAAAATTGTATTTTTTTATGTTATTATTGTTGTGGTATAATATTTTTTTGAAGGAATAATATGAAGCGGTAATCAATTACCGCCTGACTTGGAGGAGTTTGCAATGAGCAAGAAGATTTACGAAGAAACCCCTATTTACGGTAAATTAAGCATAATAAGTATGAGAGGCTGCGAGGAGATGACAGCGCATATCGACAAATATCTGAAATCCTTCCGCTCTTTTGAGGATTATGACACATACAGCATTCCCGTAACCTGTCCGCGTTTCGCCACAGGCGAGGGCAAATGCAGCATAGCGCAGACTGTAAGAGGTCATGACGTTTATATTATATGTGATATGTTCAATTACGGCGTTACATATAAAATGTACGGACACGACAATCATATGAGTCCTGACGATCATTTTCAGGATCTGAAAAGAATAATAGGCGCCTGCGGAGGAAAGGCAAGAAGAATTACGGTTATTATGCCGATGCTTTACGAGGGCAGACAGCACAAGCGTTCCGGACGCGAATCGCTTGACTGCGCGATCGCTCTTTCCGAACTCGTTCAGATGGGAGTAAGCAATATTATCACGTTTGACGCGCATGACCCGCGTATACAGAACGCAATCCCGCTCAGCGGATTTGACAACGTACAGGCAACGTATCAGATGATAAAGGCGATCACACAGACTGTTCCGGATATAAAGCTGAACAAGGAAAAAACCATTATCATATCGCCCGACGAGGGAGGAATGTCAAGATGTATGTACTATTCTTCCGTACTCGGTCTTGATCTGGGAATGTTCTATAAAAGACGCAACTACGCCGTTGTTGTTGACGGAAAAAATCCTATCGAGGCGCATGAATATCTCGGACATGATGTAAGCGGAAAGGACGTTATTATCATTGACGATATGATATCAAGCGGAGATTCGCTTCTGGACGTTGCCGGCAAACTGAAAGCTCAGGGAGCGGAACGCATATTCGCTTTCGTCACATTCGGTCTGTTCACTTCCGGACTGGAATGCTTTGACAAAGCATATGAAAACGGCGTAATATCAAAAATATTCACCACCAATCTGGTATACAGAAATCCGGAACTTGCAGATAAAGAATGGTACTGCGAGGTTGATATGTCGAAGTATATTTCCATTATGATAAATACTCTTAACCACGATGACACCATCAGCTCGCTGCTTGATCCGATAGACAAAATCAGAAACTATCTGAAAAAAACCGAGGCAAACTAACGGAACAGACTGCGCAGGCATGAATTGCAGCATCCGGAAAGGAGAGATATTTTTATGGACAAAAATGTTTTACTGACTGACGACGATCTGAATATAAAGCATATTTTGGTAATAGAGGACGACCTGAATATTATCGAAATTATAAAATTCAAGCTTGAGCAGGAAGGATATGAGGTAAGCACAGCGGTCAACGGCGCGGACGGACTCAATGCGGCTCTTGAAACTGCGCCGGATATCGTTCTGCTTGACGTTATGCTGCCGAAACTGAACGGTTTTGACGTGTGCAGGAAGATACGCGAAAAATCATCTGTCCCGATAATAATGCTTACTGCGCGCGATGAGGAAGTCGATAAAGTTCTCGGTCTTGAACTCGGCGCGGACGACTATATGACAAAACCCTTTTCTTTCCGTGAGCTTATAGCAAGAATAAAAGCAAATCTGCGGCGCACTGTGATAGAACAGCCGAAAGATTCCGAGGAAATAGTTATTCTGTCGGGAGCTCTTAAGATAAACATAGCACGGTACGAAGTCAATAAAAACGGCAGAAATATTGAAGTGACAGTAAGAGAATTTGAACTTCTGAAATATCTTGCAACTCAGCCGGACAAGATTTTTTCGCGCGAGATGCTTCTGGAACATGTATGGGGTTATGAATATTACGGAGATGTGAGAACGGTGGACGTGACTGTGAGAAGACTGCGCGAGAAAATAGAGGACGACCCGAGCAATCCGCGTTATATAATGACAAAAAGAGGCGTCGGCTATTACTTCAATAAGTCTTAAAGGAGAAAAAATATGTTGAAAAGCATACAGATTAAGATAGTTATTATGTTTGTATTGCTTATAATGTCTGTAATAACGGTAATCGGTTCTTTTCTGCTTATAAACATAACAGATTTCTATAACAAGGAATTTTATGTCATGATGGAGCAGGTTATTGACGATGATTTCAAAAGACAGCTTGAAGACGCGGAAAACGGCGATGAAAACATACAGCTTCTGTCTGATATGCTTTATTCATACGTCGGACGTCTGGGAATAAACACATACAGGTTTTATTCCCTGCTTGACGCGGATACTCTTGAAGTTGTCGCGACGTCAGACAGTGTGCTGAGCCGCGATATGGAAATCAGCGATAATATCGTTACGGCTATGACCGGTGTGTGCGGCGATATTGTAAATCCGGAACTGAGTTATATGGATTATGCCGTTCCGGTCAGAAAAGGCGCGGACGTGAGGCATATTTTATATATAAAGGACACAAAGGACAGCATCAGGCGGATAATGCAGAATATATTTTATCTTATGATGCAGGCTCTTTTTCTCGGAATTGTATTTGCCGTTCTTATAGGCTATCTGCTTTCAAGAACGATAACAGTCCCTATCATAACCCTCACAAAAAAAGCGGAGGCGCTTGCCGCCGGAAAATTCGACAAGCCGGACACAGCCTATGCCGATGATGAAATAGGCAGGCTTTCAAAATCCTTTAACACAATGTCCTCCGCGCTGACCGACAGTCTTAAAGAGATGAGCGGAGAAAAGGCGAAAATGGATGAAATTTTCCGCAATATTACCGACGGCATACTTGCGTTCAGTACCGGAGGGGATGTTATACACGTTAATCCGGAGGCGAAAAATATGCTGGGGATTGATGAGCCGGAAAAAAGAGAGTTTGACGATCTGTTTAAGGATGCTGAGCCGAAAATAACTATCGGCGACCTGCTTTATATAAATCAGGAACATCCTCTTGAGCGTACAATGACCACTGCGGAAGGAAAATTTTTAAGAATTCACTGCGCCTCTTTCAACAACAGCGACAACACTGTCAACGGTATTGTCGTGGTTATACATGATATTACCAAACAGCAGAAACTTGAACTTTCACGGCGTGAATTTGTCGCTAATGTATCGCACGAACTCAGGACACCGCTCACAACAATAAAATCCTACGCCGAAACCTTGCTTGATACTCCGATAGAAAATCCGGAAATGAAGCATAAATTCCTATCCGTAATCGACAGCGAGGCGGACAGAATGACAAGAATTGTAAAGGATCTGCTTACCCTTTCCAAGCTTGACTCAAATCTGGAAACAGATGACGGAGGCGAGGAAATTGATGTAACTGCGCTTATTGAGCGTATCGTGCAGAATATAAGCATAAACGCGAAAAATAAAAATCAGACACTGGAATATAAGTCCATGTCAGATATTCCGCCGATAAAAGGCAGCAGGGACAGACTGGAACAGGTTATTATCAATATAATAAGCAACGCGATAAAATACACTCCCGAAGGAGGAGCAATATCGGTTTATTCCGGAAAACTGTATAACGAACTGTATATAAAAGTGGTAGACAACGGAATAGGTATTCCGGAGGAAAATCTTCCGCATATATTTGAAAGATTTTACCGCGTGGACAAGGCGCGTTCGAGAGAAACAGGCGGCACCGGACTTGGTCTGTCTATTGCAAAACAGATACTGGAAAACTTCTTCGGAGGAAATATTAAAATAACAAGTGAATATAATAAAGGAACGGAAGTAATTATCTCTGTTCCGTGCTGATAACATCATACAGCTATGAATGTTAGGTGGTTTTAATTTCCCTGTAATTGATTTGTAATATTTGTTGTGGTATAATAATAGATGATAATATTATGGAAAAATTCATGGATTATCTTATCGTTTGGGAGGGATTTGTTTATGAAGAAAAAGCTTTTACCGGTATTTATTGCCGCGGCGGCTGCGTTTATGATAATGCCGGCAGTGTCGGCGCACGCGTCATGCGGGGCGACAATGCCTGTTCAGGTGTATACAAACGCATCCGGTCTTATCTACATAAAAAAACCGGAATCCTGCACCGCCTCCACATCTGATAAAACCTACGCGATATCCGCTGTAGGAACTCCCGGCACAGTCGTGAGTATTTACAAATATGATCCGAACTCCGGAGCATACCGTCTGATAAAGGACGATGTCGTTATAGGTTCAAGCGGGCTTTACAGCATGGTTGTTGACCTTGACGACAACACAAACAACTTCAGAGTATACGCACAGAACGGAAATTCAAATCAGGTTGTAAACATAGAAATCAGTAAGATAAAGCAAAGCACGATAAACAAGCTGAAAGGAATTTCGGTTACTATACGTGATTTCTTTGGATAAGACTGCGGAGGTTATTTATGAACGGGAAAGAACAGGTCAAAACATTACTTTTGGTATTTCTTGTTATCTCTAACCTTGTGCTTGGATGCAGAATATGGATACAAAAAAAATTATGGCCGGACGGCTATAATTTTTTTTATAGTATAAAAAATTCGTCAATAATCCGCATGATAGCGGACAA
>CAZLOX010000062.1:0-11433 GCA_964561265.1 uncultured Lachnospiraceae bacterium | reverse complement strand
GAAGTAGCACCGATAGGACGGATCATGAATTCCTGGAAGCAGATGGGAGCGTCAGAGTGAGCACCACCGTTGATGATATTCATCATGGGCACGGGGAGCACGTATGTGTTGCAACCACCGATGTATTTGTAAAGGGGAAGATCGAGATAGTCGGCAGCAGCCTTAGCAACGGCGAGAGATACACCGAGGATAGCGTTGGCACCGAGGTTAGATTTAGTTTCGGTTCCGTCGAGGGCGAGCATCTTTTCGTCGATTGCGATCTGATCAAGAGCGCTCATACCAACGAGAGCCTCGGCGATGGGACCGTTAACGTTAGCAACGGCTTTCTGAACGCCTTTGCCCATGTAACGAGATTTGTCGCCGTCACGAAGTTCGAGAGCTTCGTTTTCGCCGGTAGAAGCACCAGAAGGAACAGAGGCGCGACCTTTGGCACCAGATTCGAGGATTACGTCTACTTCTACAGTGGGGTTACCACGAGAGTCGAGCACTTCACGACCGATGATTTTTTCGATTTTCATTTTTGTTTGTATTTATTTGGTTGAAGTTATGTTATAACGCAGCGTCGGAATAATCCGACGTGCAAAGGTACAAATTTTTTCTGTATATTCAATGTGATTTGCTATGCAAGTTGCCATAGTAGAACAAGATGCAGGACAAAAATATTGCAAATAAGTGTTATATCTGCTTAGGAAATTGAAAAACTACGAAAAATATAATATAAAAAGCGTCCGCAGGTGTTGCGGACGCTTTTTAAAAATAAGCAGAATTTATTCTGCTGCGGGAAGTTCGGGGGTGTTTGCTGCATCTTCAACAGCCTTTTCAGCTTTTTCAACGGGAGCTGCAGCTGCTTTGCGGCGTGAGCGGCGGGTTGATTTTGCTTTACCTTCGGCTTTAGCTTCGAGCATAGCTTCGTTGAAGTCAACGAGTTCGATGAAGCAGGTCTTAGCGTTATCGCCGAGGCGGTTGCCGGTTTTGAGAATGCGGGTGTAACCACCGGGACGGTTAGCAACCTTTTCTGCTACTATGCCAAAGAGTTCCTTAATGGCTTCCTTGTTCTGGAGGTAAGAGAAAACGAGGCGGCGGTTTTCGGTGGTATCCTCCTTAGCGCGGGTGATAAGGGGCTCAGCGTAAACGCGGAGAGCTTTAGCCTTAGCCAGGGTGGTGAAGATGCGCTTGTGAAGGATGAGTGAGATTGTCATATTAGCCAGCAGGGCATCGCGGTGAGCTTTGGTGCGGCTAAGGTGATTGAATTTTTTATTGTGTCTCATCGGAGTTATTCTTTATCAAGTTTGTAACGGGAGATGTCCATGCCGAACGACAGGTTGAGGCTTGTGAGGAGCTCTTCGAGTTCAGTGAGGCTCTTCTTACCGAAGTTGCGGAATTTGAGGAGGTCGGTCTTGTTGAACACAACGAGTTCTGCAAGAGTTTCGACTTCGGCGCTCTTGAGGCAATTGAGGGCGCGCACGCTGAGGTCCATATCCACAAGTTTGGATTTGAGGAGCTGACGCATGTGGAGCACTTCTTCATCAAACACTTCGTTGGCCTCGGCTTCCTGAGTTTCGAGGGTGATCTTCTCGTCGGAGAAGAGTGCGAAGTGGTGGATTAGGATTTTAGCTGCCTCTTTGAGTGCATCCTTCGGAAGGATAGATCCGTTGGTTGTGATTTCGAGAGTAAGCTTGTCGTAGTCGGTTTTTTGGTCGACGCGGAAGTTTTCAACGGCAATCTTCACATTCTTAATGGGAGTATAAGTGGAGTCGATCGCGATTGTGTCGATGTCATCGTTGGGAGTGACATTTTCTTCCGCGGGAATCCAAGAACGGCCCTTATTGATTGTCAGGGTGATGTTGAAGCTTGCGTCGGGTTCGAGGTGACAGATAACGAGCTCCGGATTCATAACTTCGAAACCAGAGAGAGCGGCAGAAATGTCACCGGCCTTGAATACATCTTTTCCCGAAACGTTGATGGTGACCTTTTCGAAGTCGGTATCTTCAACGATTTGCTTGAGGTCAACCTGCTTGAGGTTAAGAATGATGTTGGTAACATCTTCCTTAACACCGGGAATGGTATCGAATTCGTGTTTAACACCATCAATTTTGATGGATGAAATAGCAAAGCCTTCGAGCGAGTTGATAAGCACTCGGCGGAGGGCATTGCCCACGGTGATGCCATAGCCGGGTTCCAGCGGTTTGAACTCGAACTTACCATAGAAGTTGTCAGCTTCGAGCATGAGCACCTTGTCGGGTTTCTGGAATGCTAAAATAGCCATGGACGTGATGTATTAAGGGTTTATTACTTCGAATAGAGCTCGACGATGAGCTGTTCCTTGATGTTTTCGGGGATATCTTCGCGCTCGGGGAGGTGGAGGAACTTACCAGCTTTGAGGGTTTCGTCCCATTCAATCCAGGGGTATTTGCTGTGATTGAAACCAGCGAGAGCGTCAGAGATTACTTCAAGAGATTTAGATTTTTCGCGTACACCTACAACATCACCGGCCTTAACTTCGTAAGAGGGGATGTTAACCACCTGACCGTTAACGGTGATATGACGGTGGAGCACGATCTGGCGAGCAGCAGCACGAGTGGGAGCGATGCCCAGACGATATACTACGTTATCGAGACGAGATTCGAGCAGCTGGAGAAGGATCACACCGGTGATACCTTTGAGACGCGAAGCTTTGCTGAAGAGGTTGCGGAACTGACGTTCGAGCACACCATAGGTGTATTTAGCTTTCTGCTTTTCGCGGAGCTGAACGCCGTATTCAGATGTTTTGCGGCGTTTGTTCTGGCCGTGCTGACCAGGGGGGAAGTTGCGACGCTGAAGAACTTTGTCTTCGCCGAAAATTGGTTCGCCGAATTTACGGGCGATTTTGGTCTTGGGACCTGTATATCTTGCCATTTTATTTAAGAATCAGTTTTGGTATCGGACCATCTGCCACGGAGGCCGAGTTGTGTCAAGGTGTTAGCGCGGCGCGGAGAAGTGGTATCCGAAAGAAATTGGTTTTAAAGAACTAAAAGAGAAAGTAGAGTAACTGTCGATAAAGGGACAGTTAAACTGATTATTAAACTCTACGACGTTTGGGAGGACGGCAGCCATTGTGGGGCAGCGGAGTAACGTCGATGATTTCGACAACTTCGATACCGGCGCCGTGGATAGTGCGGATAGCAGATTCGCGACCGTTACCGGGACCCTTCACGTAAGCTTTAACTTTACGGAGGCCGAGGTCGTAGGCTACCTTAGCGCAATCCTGAGCGGCCATCTGGGCAGCATAGGGGGTGTTTTTCTTAGAACCGCGGAAGCCCATTTTGCCGGCCGATGACCAAGAGATCACCTGACCTTCAGAATTGGCTAAGCACACGATGATATTGTTGAAAGAAGAGTGAACGTGGAGCTGACCTTCGGCGCTAACCTTGACGTTGCGTTTCTTCTGAGCGACTGTCTTTTTTGCCATAATCTATAATTATTTAGTAGCTTTTTTCTTGTTAGCGACGGTTTTCTTACGTCCCTTACGAGTGCGGGCATTGTTCTTGGTGCTCTGACCGCGAACAGGGAGGCCGTTACGGTGACGGATACCACGGTAGCAACCGATATCCATGAGACGTTTGATGTTGAGCTGAATTTCAGAGCGAAGATCACCTTCGACTTTATAGCCTTCACCGATTACTTCGCGGACTTTAGCGGCCTGATCGTCGGTCCAGTCCTGGACTTTGATATTGACGTCGACGCCGGCTTTTTCGAGGATTTTCTTTGCGCTGCTGCGGCCGATGCCGAAGATATAGGTGAGCGCAATTTCACCTCGTTTGTTTTGGGGGAGGTCAACTCCCACTATACGAATTGCCATAAATTACTGGTATTTTTTCTGCAAAAATAACAAAAATTATCCTTGACGTTGTTTGTACTTGGGGTTTTTCTTGTTAATGACGTAGAGGCGACCCTTACGACGGACGATTTTCGAGTCCGGGGTGCGTTTTTTAACTGAAGCTCGTACTTTCATTTTTCTTTTAGTTATATAGTGTATACATTATTTGTAACGGAAAGCGATACGGCCTTTCGAGAGGTCGTAGGGAGACATTTCGACACGTACTTTATCACCGGGAAGAATTTTGATATAGTGCATTCGCATTTTCCCGGAGATATGAGCTGTAATTTCATGTCCGTTTTCAAGCTGAACACGGAACATTGCATTCGAGAGGGCTTCAATGATTGTGCCGTCTTGTTCGATCGCAGTTTGTTTTGCCATACTAATGCTAACGAAGTTGTTGCCTATTTATTGTGCGAAGGGTGATAAAAAATTTTGATGGATGTAATCAAAGGTGGTAAGAATGTTGGTCTGACCGTTTTCGATTGCCAAAGTGTGCTCATAATGAGCTGAGGGTTTGCGGTCGCGGGTGCGGCATGTCCAGCCATCTTGTTCAATGACGATATTACGCGATCCGAGGGTTATCATAGGCTCTATGCAGATGCACATACCATTCCGGATAACTGCACCGGTACCGCGTCGACCGTAGTTGGGCACTTCAGGATCCTCGTGCATCGATTTACCGATACCGTGGCCGCACATTTCACGAACAACACCATAACCTTTAGATTCGCAAAAACGCTGAACCGCATTGGCGATGTCGCCTATGCGACGTCCGGGGACGCAAGCATCAATTCCGACATAAAGGCTATCGTAGGTTGTCTGACAAAGTGCGAGAACTTTTGGATCGACATCTCCAACGGGAAAAGTATAAGCCATATCGCCGTTGTAGCCATCGAGTTCAACAACTGTATCAATACCGATAACATCGCCTTCGCGAAGTACGTATCCCGAGGGGAAACCGTGTACAACGACCTCGTTCACCTCAATACAGAGAGTTCCCGGGAAACCGCCATAACCTAAACATGCAGGCCGACCGCCATTGTCGTGAATAAATTCACGAGCAATGGTGTCGAGCTTGCGTGTGGTAACACCCGGCTTAATGTTTGATGCCACTTCGCCCATCACTCGTGAAACGAGATCAGCGGCAGCGCGCATCTTTATCATCTCCTCCGGTGTCTTTAAATATATCATTTAATCTTCTGGAAATATTAGAAGCAAATGGGCAATATGAGAGAATTAGTAGGCGGAGCCAGTGGTACGGCCTTTGATATTGCCTTCCTTCATAAGACCATCGTAATGGTGCATCTTGAGGTGCGATTCCACCTGCTGCAGGGTATCAAGCACAACGCCTACCATAATAAGGAGTGATGTGCCACCGAAGAACTGTGCGAAGTTCTGCGAAATACCGAAGAAGCGAGCAAAAGCCGGAAGGATAGCCACGATACCGAGGAAGATAGAGCCGGGCAGAGTGATGCGCGACATGATCTCTTCGATATATTCAGCTGTCTTTTTACCGGGTTTTACACCGGGGATGAAGCCATTGTTGCGTTTGAGCTGGTCGGCCATATCTACGGGACGCACAGTGATTGCGGTGTAGAAATATGTAAACGCAACGATAAGGAGGAAGAATACAAAATTGTACCAGAAGCTGTTGATATCTGTGAAAGCGTGCATGAAACCACTCTCACCGCCACGGAAACCGGCAAGTGTCATGGGGATAAACATAATTGCCTGGGCAAAGATGATAGGCATAACACCGGCAGCATTGACCTTCAGGGGGAGGTACTGACGCTGACCGCCATACTGACGGTTGCCGATAACGCGCTTGGCATACTGTACAGGAACCTTACGGGTACCCTGCACGAGCAGTACAGCGCCTACTGTAACGATGAAAAGGAGCACGATTTCAACTATGAACATCACCAGTCCGCCTTGACCGCCGGTAGCACCGGGCATACGCGACGAGAATTCATACCAGAGAGCGAGGGGAAGACGGGCGATGATACCTACAAGGATAATGAAGGAGATACCATTACCGATACCACGGTCAGTGATACGTTCGCCGAGCCAAAGTATAAACATTGAGCCAGAGGCGAGGATGATGGTCAGATACACCACTGTCCAAAAACCGAACACCATAGGATGTGCGGAGTTTGAAGCACCGTTAACCTGCACCTGAAGGTTGATCAGGTAGGCGGGAGCCTGCAGAGCGAGGATCACGACTGTGAGGTAACGGGTGTATTGGTTGAGTTTTTGGCGTCCGCTCTCACCCTCTCTCTGCATTTTCTGGAAAGAGGGCAGAATCATGCCACAAAGCTGAATCACGATAGATGCCGTAATGTAAGGCATGATACCGAGTGCGAAAATCGAAGCCTGCGAGAAAGCACCGCCGGAGAACATATCCAGCAGCTGCATCAGGCCGCTTTTGTTGGTGAAGTTGGCCAGGGCGTCAATGTCGCTGGGCGAAATGCCGGGGAGCACGACGTAACAACCGAGGCGATAAACCAACACCAGCAAAAGAGTGACCAAGATGCGCTTGCGCAGCTCATCGATAGTCCAGATATTTTTGAGGGTGTCGACGAATCTCATTATTTTTCGATTTTAACGATGGAGCCGCCGGCTGCCTCGATAGCTGCCTTGGCAGCTTCAGAGAAGGCGTGGGCTTCAACAGTGATAGCGCGGTTGATAGCACCGTTGGCAAGGATTTTGACAAGCTGGCGACGGTTGATGAAACCGGCGGCGCGAAGCTCTTCGAGACCGATCTTCTGGAGGCCTTTGGCTTCGGCGAGGGTTTCGATCAGGTTGAGGTTGATAGGCTTGTATTCCTTACGGTTGATATTTTTAAAGCCCCATTTGGGGAGACGGCGCTGGAGAGGCATCTGACCACCTTCGAAACCAATTTTGCGAGAGTAGCCGCTGCGAGATTTAGCACCTTTATGACCGCGGGTAGATGTACCACCTTTACCGCTACCGGCACCACGGCCGATACGAGTGGCGGGACGAACAGAACCAACGGCGGGTTGTATATTGCTTAAGTCCATGATTGATTCGTTAATAATGATTGTTAAGCTTCGGTAACGGTAACGAGGTGACGAACAACATCAACCATACCCATTACGCTGGGAGTGTTTTCTTTGATCACCGAGTGGTGCATCTTTTTGAGGCCGAGGGCGTCGAGTGTACGTTTCTGTACAGCGGGACATTTGATACGGCTCTTGGTCTGAGTGATTTTAATTTTAGCCATGATACGTATTTATTAGCCTTTGAAAACTTTTTCAACGGAGATGCCACGGTTCTGAGCTACCTGAGCGGGCGAACGCATTTCGTCGAGAGCGGCGATTGTGGCTTTAACGAGGTTGTGAGGGTTGGAAGAACCCTTAGACTTTGCAAGCACGTCGGTGATACCAACACTTTCAAGCACGGCACGCATAGCACCACCGGCTTTTACACCGGTACCGTGGCTTGCAGGCTTGAGGATGATACGAGAGCCACCGAACTTAGCAACCTGTTCGTGAGGAATTGTGCCTTTGTGTACGGGAACCTTGATGAGGTTTTTCTTGGCAGCTTCGATGCCTTTGGCGATAGCCGCCTGAACTTCGTTAGCTTTGCCGAGGCCCATACCTACAACACCTTTTTCATCGCCGACAACAACAATGGCAGCAAAGGTAAATGTGCGGCCACCCTTTGTTACCTTGGTAACACGATTGATGGCAACGAGACGATCCTTGAGATCGAGATCGTTGGTAGATTTAACGCGATTATTTCTTTTAGCCATGATTGTTTAGAATTTAAGACCGCCCTGGCGTGCAGCGTCGGCGAGTGATTTAACACGACCGTGGAAGAGGTAACCGTTACGGTCGAAAACTACTTCGGTGATACCGGCTTCGAGAGCCTTTTTAGCGATATTCTGGCCTACGACAGCTGCGATTTCGATTTTGGTGCCGTTTTCGATACCTTTAGAAGAAGCAGCAACGAGGGTTTTGCCGGCGAGGTCGTCGATGAGCTGAACATAAATCTGCTTGTTAGAGCGGAAGACAGTCATACGAGGGCGTTGTGCGGTGCCGGAGATACGGCCGCGGATGCGAGCCTTGATTTTATTTCTTCTGTCAATCTTAGAGATCATGATAGTGTCAATTTAATTATTTGGCACCGGCAGATTTGCCGGACTTACGACGAATAACTTCGCCAACAAACTTAATACCTTTGCCTTTGTAAGGTTCGGGCTTGCGGAGAGAACGGATTTTTGCGCATACCTGACCGAGGAGCTGTTTGTCATCGGAAGTCAGGATGATAAGGGGGTTTTTGTTACGTTCGCTCTTAGCTTCGACTTTGACTTCGGGCGGAAGTTTGATATAGATTGCGTGAGAGAAACCGAGCGAGAGCTCAAGCACCTGGCCAGTGGCAGTTGCGCGGTAACCTACGCCTACGAGTTCCATTTCTTTTTTATAGCCTTCAGAAACGCCAACCACCATGTTGTGAATCAGAGCGCGATAAAGGCCGTGCTGGGCGCGGTGTTCGCGTTCGTCGTCGGGACGGGTAACATAAACGTGACCGTCTTTTACTTCAACATTGATGTCGGGGTTGATGCGCTGTTCGAGAGAGCCGTTTTTGCCTTTTACGGTTACTACGTGGTCTTTAACCTCGACAGTAACGCCGGCAGGGATTGCGATGGGTGCTTTACCTATACGAGACATATTGTGTAGGATTAAAGATTAGTAAACGTAGCAGAGGACTTCACCGCCTACCTTGAGGTCGGCAGCTTGTTTGTTGGTCATAACACCGCGAGAAGTTGAGAGGATAGCGATGCCGAGGCCGTTGAGCACGCGGGGCATATCCTTGTAACCGGTGTACTGACGCAGGCCGGGACGCGAAACGCGACGCAGACCTTTGATAGCGTTTACACGATCGATGGGATCGTACTTGAGAGCGATTTTGATGATACCGGGCTGACCTTCCTGGTCAATGAACTTGTAGTTGAGGATGTAGCCCTGGTCAAAAAGAATCTTTGTGATTTCTTTTTTCAAGTTTGAGGCGGGAATCTCGACAACGCGATGGTTTGCCTTGATAGCGTTCCTCAATCTTGTAAGGTAATCTGCTATGGGATCAGTCATTGTTTTGATTTGTTAAATTAATCGGGAAATTTGTCCCGACAATATTTAATACACTTAAAGTTAAAAATTAGGGGAGCCGACCTTTACGCTTGAGTGGAAGGTGGGAAGTGGAGTATCGGCTCCCGGTATGTTAAGACATCGTGGCGATGACAGGTAACGACACCGTCAGCTTACCAGGATGCTTTCTTTACACCGGGGATCAGACCGGCAGAGGCCATTTCGCGGAACTGGATACGAGAGATGCCGAATTCGCGCATGAAACCTTTGGGACGGCCGGTGATAGAGCAACGGTTGTGGAGACGCACACGTGAAGCGTTTTTGGGGAACTTCTGGAGTTCCTGATAAGCTTCGTAATCGCCGACAGCCTTGAGAGCTGCTTTACGTTCGGCGAATTTAGCAACGAGCTTGGCGCGCTTCACTTCGCGGGCCTTCATTGATTCTTTAGCCATATTACTTCTTTTCGTTTTTGAAGGGAAGACCAAACTGTTTGAGCAGAGCGTAACCCTCTTCGTCGGTGTTGGCCGAGGTAACGAAGGTGATGTTCATACCCATGAGCTTGTTGATGTTGTCAATGTTGATTTCGGGGAAGATAATCTGCTCGTTGATACCGAGAGTATAGTTACCACGACCGTCGAGCTTGCCCTGAATACCCTTGAAGTCGCGGATACGGGGAAGAGCGACACGGATAAGGCGTTCGAGGAATTCGTACATACGTTCGCGACGCAGGGTAACACGCACACCGACGGGCATTTTCTTACGAACCTTGAAGCCGGCGATGTCTTTGCGAGACAAAGTAGCTACGGCCTTCTGACCGGTGATGGCGGTGAGCTCGTTGATAGCGATATCGATGAGTTTCTTATCCTGAGTAGCTTCACCGATGCCCTGGTTGATAACGATCTTTTCCAGACGGGGCACCTGCATTACGGTAGAGTAACCGAACTCTTTGGTGAGCTCGGGGACGATGGCGTCCTTATACTTTTTGCTAAGAGTGGTTTCCATTATTTAATCTCCTGTCCTGATTTTTTGGCGATGCGGATAACTTTACCTTCCTCACGACGGATCGCGATACGGGTAGGCTTGCCTGATTTGGGGTCAATGAGGGCGATATTGGAAATCGAGATGGGAGCTTCCTTCTTGATAAGGCCGCCCTGGGGGTACTGAGCCGAGGGTTTTGTTGCTTTGGTGATGATGTTTACGCCTTCAACGATAGCGCGGCCATTAGCAGCGTCAACGGAGAGGACACGACCGGTTTTCTTGCGGTCTTCGCCGGCGAGCACGTAAACCATGTCACCCTTTTTGATATGCAGTTTCATAATTGCTATTCGATTTTAAAGGTGATAAATTGATCAGAGTACTTCGGGGGCGAGTGAAACGATCTTCATATTGGTAGCGCGGAGCTCACGGGCAACGGGACCAAAGATACGGGTGCCGCGGAGTTCACCTGCGTTATTGAGCAACACACAAGCGTTGTCGTCAAAACGGATGTAAGAACCGTCGGGGCGACGGATTTCCTTCTTGGTACGAACGACAACAGCTTTGGATACAGTACCTTTCTTAACGTCGGACGAGGGGATTACGCTTTTGACAGATACTACGATGATGTCGCCTACTGAAGCGTAACGACGACCGGTGCCACCAAGGACATGGATGCACAGAGCCTCCTTAGCGCCGCTGTTATCGGCTACGGTTAAACGTGATTCAGTCTGTATCATATTTTATTTAACTTTTTCGATGATTTCTACTAAGCGCCAGCGCTTGGTTTTGCTCAGAGGGCGAGTTTCCATCAGACGTACGGTATCACCTACGGAACATTCGTTATTTTCATCGTGAGCGTGGTACTTTTTCGATTTGTTTACGAACTTACCGTAGATAGGGTGCTTTTCTTTCCAGCGGATGGTAACGGTGATGGTTTTGTCTCCCTTGTTGCTGGATACAACCCCGATGCGCTCTTTGCGGAGATTTCTTTTTTCCATTTGAGTTTATATTAGAGGTTGTTAAGTTCGCGATGACGCAACTCAGTTTTAACGCGTGCAATCATGCGACGATCAGCTGTAATCTTAGCGGGATTATCGAGGGGCGATACTGCGTGATTAACCTTGAGCTGGAGGTATTCCTTCTCCATCTGAGCAAGGCGTTCGCGCAGATCGGCGGTGCTAAGTTCTTTGATTTCTTCTTTTTTCATAATTGTTTACACGTTTTGAGTGGGATCGTAATCGCGACGAACGATAAACTTAGTGGTTACGGGGAGCTTCTGGGCAGCCAGACGCAGTGCTTCCTTAGCTACTTCGAAGGGTACACCTTCTACTTCAAGGATGATACGGCCGGGAGTTACAGGCGCTACGAAACCTTCGGGCGAACCTTTACCTTTACCCATGCGGACTTCGGCAGGCTTCTTGGTGATGGGTTTATCGGGGAAAATACGGATCCAGATCTGACCCTGACGCTGCATGTAGCGGGTCACTG
>CAZLOX010000061.1:0-11565 GCA_964561265.1 uncultured Lachnospiraceae bacterium | reverse complement strand
CTCCCTTTCGGCAGCGCGCTGCGCGGTTAGTGACCGCTGCAAAATTTTGCCGTTTGAGTTTGGTCACGTATACTATGATTTGCGGCGGGAACTCCATATTATTTTCTCGCGTTTGTTTTTGCAGCTGTATATTTGGTAAGTTTTGCTTATTGGTCTGTGCGGGGGGGCTGTTTTCTGATTTACTGTCGTAAATCGAAAATGCGCGGTGGTGGGTGTTTTCGTTTTGCTGTCGCAAATCGAAAAGGCGCGGTGGTGTGGTTTAGGCTGTTTTCGTTTTACTGTCGCAAATCGAAAAGGCGCGGTGTTAGCATATACAATATAAATGTTCATTTATATATGTATAAAGTATGCGTTAGCGGGGCAATATATAACAGAGGTGAGAGCGGAAATGGATATAAAGGATATATTTGATTTTTTTACCTATAAAAAAGAGCCGGAGAAAGATGAATTTGAAATAGAGAATATTGAAACTGACAGAAAGAATACGTCAGACCGTGAATGCAGTGTGAGTGATGATATAAAAACGAATCTTGATTATATAAATTCGAGATTTTCAACTCAGATAAATTCGGATGTGGTGGTAAGGAATATAAATGTCGGAGGCAGGCGCGGATTTGTTGTATTTATAGACGGTATGGCGGACGGGGAGTCGATAAACAAGGCGGTTATAGAGCCGCTTGTGACGATACCGCTTTTATCGGAGAGTGAGATAACGCCGGATGTTGTTATGGAAAGGCTTATCTGGCACGGGCAGGCGAAGCTTACCGGAAATATTCAGGATGTTGTTGACGAAGTGAATTTCGGCGGATGCGGAGTATTCATTGATAGGATGGACAAAGCGGTGCATATTGACACCAAGGGATGGTCGCACAGAGGAATTGACAAGCCGGACAATGAGCAGTCGATATACGGCCCGCAGGAAGCGTTTGGCGAAATGATACGCACGAACTGTTCACTTGTGAGAAAAATTCTTAAAAATGAGCGACTTATATGCGAGAATATCAGTGTAGGAAATGTAAGCAAAACCACTTGTATTCTTATGTATATAGATGATGTGGCGAATCCGTCGCTTGTGGACGAGGTCAGAAAAAGGATAAGCGGCATTGATATGGATTATGTGATATCCATTGAGGAAGTATCGCTTATGATAGAGGAAAGTTCTTTTTCGATTACAACGCGTATTTTAAGCACAGAACGTCCAGACAGGACTGCAAGGGCGCTGAGCGAGGGCAGGGTTGCGGTGATAATGAACGGCAGTCCGAAAGCGCTCATTCTCCCGACAAATGCGGCAGAGCTGACGCATTCCGCGTCAGACGCGTATATGCGCGTGCCGTATGCGAATATGTCAAGGCTGATAAGGCTTATATCAATGTTCGTATCGGTGCTTTTTCCGGGGCTTTATATTGCCGCCACATTATATCATAAGGAACTGATACCGACATATCTGCTTTATTCAATAAGCGCGTCAAGGGAAAATGTGCCGTTTTCAAGTTTCGGCGAAATCATAGTGATGGAACTTTCCTTTGAAATAATACGCGAGGCGTCAATAAGGGCGCCGGGAGCGCTGGGGTCAACTCTCGGGATTGTGGGAGGTCTGATACTTGGGCAGGCGGCGGTTGAGGCGAGGATTGTGAGTCCGATAATGATAATAGTGGTAGCATTGACCGGAATATGCTCTTTTGCGGTAAGCGATTATTCGCTTGGCTGGACAAACAGACTGCTTCGTCTGGGATTTATTATTCTCGGCGCAGTAAACGGATTTTATCTGATAGCCGCCGGAATTTTCGCGTATATGGCGTATCTGTGCGCGCAGAAGAATTTCGGCATACCGTTTATGGCTCCGCTTATGAATCCGACGTCAGGCGGAGGGCAGGGAACGCTCTTTGTAAAGCCGATATGGAAAAAGGAATACCGTCCGAAATTCCTGAAACCGCAGGATGAACGGTATGAGCCGGATATAAGCCGGAAATGGAAATAATGTTCTGAGGTGTGAAATATGAAAAACAAGGGAATTACCATATTGATGATAAACATAATATGCGTCAAGCTTTTTCTGACATTTCCGCGTACTCTTGTGATAAATTCCGGCAGCGGAGCGTGGCTTCAGATGCTGCTGGCGGCTGTTCTGGCATATGTCATATTCTGCGTGTCGATGAGGATATACAGAATATGCGGACTTAAGGATATTATAGATGTAAGCCGTGAAAGCGGAGGGAAAATTCTTGCCGGTATTGTCGGGATAATCCTGTTCTGCGTGCTTGGAGCGAATATAGGAATTATGATGCGGATTTTTCCGGAATCAATAAAGATGTTTCTGCTGCCGGACATTGAGCTTGAATATATAGCGCTGATATTTCTTGCCGCGTCGGCATTCGGCGCGTATATGGGTCTTGACGCGCTTGTGAATCTGATGTCAATAATCGTATTTCCGGCAGCGGCAATTATGATTATATTTTTCATTTCGCTTTTCGGAGAACTCGACATATCGAATATAAGTCCGGTGCTGGGAAACGGAATACCGGCGATACTGAAAGGCTGGAACGCGCTTTCGATATTTTCGGATATAATACTTTTTAATCTGTTTCTTTCGGAATTCAGTGATTTCAGGGAGGCGGAAAAAGCGGGCAGAAGGGCGATAGCGTACAGCGGAGCGATAGGGCTTGCGATAACTGTGATTTATACATTGATATATCCGTATCCGATATCCGGAGAAATACTTATGCCGGTATACCGTCTTGTGAGAAGCGTGGATGTAGCGGGAATATTCGGGCGTATGGAATCGGTGCTTGCTTTTGTGTGGTGTATTCTGACCTTTATATCATCATCGGCGTATGTTTATGAAATGGCGGTTGTGATAAAAAAGAGTTTTTCGCTTGAAAATCATAAAATGCTGATAATACCGTCAGCCGTTATAATATCATCGGTCGGACTTGTGGATATAAATATTGTGGACGTGCTTAAAAATGAGCGTATTCTGGGAGCGGCTGTGTATATCTGCGCAGTGCTGCTGCCGGTATTGGCGGCTGTTGTGTATATAATAGGAGGGAGGAAAAAAACATGAGGAAATATTTCATATTGCCGCTGATTGTTTTAACCTTTCTGTTATCTGGGTGTGAGAGAGTTGCAGAGCCGAATGATTTGCTTTACGCAGTCGCTGTCGGAGTGGATAAAGGAGATGAGAGCGGATATAAATTTACTATACAGTATGCCAAGGTATTTGAGATAAACTCCGGCGCGGAGAGCGGAGAAAGCGGGGGTGAAATAGTAGAGAATATAACTGTGGATGCGCCGAGCCTGTATTCCGCTGTGGATATTGCCAATCATCTTGTAAGCAAGAGATTTACCCTTTCGCATCTTCGTCTGGCGGTATTTTCACAGGAAACAGCAAGAGAGGGAATAGGCGATTTTGTGGAGGTAATGAGCCGCAGCCGTGATATACGCCCTGACGTATATATAGCCGTTGCGGAAAATTCGAGCGAGGATTATCTTAAAAGCGTAAAGCCGGCGGGCGAGGTAAATCCTTCAAAGTATTATCAGCTTATGTATGAGAATGTGTATTCGGAGTATATCCCGAAAACGACAAGCGAGGATTTGTATAAGAGTATTGCCGGAGGCGGAAGGGATGTAGCAGCGGCAATTGCCGGTGAACCGGCGGAGAAAAATGAGGGTGAGATAATTGATACCGGATATGAATACGGAATAATGAAAATGAGCGCGGAAAAGACATCTGACAGCGGAGTTATGGGAATGGGTATATTCTCAAAGGATAAACTTGTTCTGATGTGTACAAGCGACGAGGTGAAGCTTTACAATATTCTGATGAACAAATTTGAATACGGATATATAACCTTTTACAATAATAAAAAGCCGTCTGTTCCTATAACTCTCAGAGTTGAGAAAAACAGGGATGTTGATATAAATACAGTTCTTGAAAACGACAGGATAAAGGCGGATTTAAAGATATATATGGAAGCGGAATTTTCGGGACTTCCGCAGGACTATCATCAGGAGAAGTATATAGAAGAATACGAGGATGAAATAGAGAAATATATAGAAAACTCTATGAGGGAATTTCTGGAAAAAGTATATTCACAGAAAAGCGATATTCTGAATATACAGGGAAGGGCAAAAAGGAAATTTCTGACATATAGTAAATACGAGGAATATAATGCGGAGTCGAAGACGGTGGAATTTGATATAGATGTGAATATGCGTATACGCCGTGCCGGAATGACGGTAAGAGAATAAAAAGGGTGATATGATGAGGATAATTTTATGGATAATATACCTTATAATTATGATACGGCCGATAAGCTACGGATATTATGAGGGCAGACGCAATAATTTCGCCGGAATGACGGCGGTGTGGGTTTTAATATTGGTATCGGCAGTATTTATGAGAAAACTGGCGGGAATGTGATTTCCCGCCGGTTTTTTTGTTGGATTTATTAAGCTGTTTATTGTATAATGAGGATAAGTCTGATATAATAATAAAATGGTGTGAATAACTTTTTGAGAAAAAGGGTCGGATAATGAAAAGGGAAATATCGGGAAATCATATTATGTAAATAATAATATCGGAAAACGAGTTATCCACAGGTGTGTATTATTTTATATCCACTTATCCACATAGTAACAGCAGGGCTTTTTTCGGATTTATCCACACTATCCACATATTTATCCACAAACATACCATAAACGTCCATTCGATATAATCCGCGTGGTTAAGCCTTTTGTAAAATCGTGTAAATTTTATCCCCGAAAACTGCCAGATTATCCACAGTTTTATGTGTATAATGAGTGGACAAGACTGAATTTCGGCATAAGAAAGGGATTTGAATGAGTTATCCACATATGTGGATAACTATATGGATAAATGGACAAAACAGTAAGTTAAATATAATAAATGGTATAATAAAGAAAATGAGTATTGAAAGGAGAATTGTTGTTATGTCAACTAAAATATATAATACGCCGAGATTGTCGGCAATTATCGACAAAATATCGGCTGACGTTATCGCCGATATAGGAACAGACCACGCCTACATACCTATTCACGCTGTTCTGGAGAAAAGGTGTTCACGCGCGCTTGCGAGTGATATCCGTTCCGGTCCTCTGGAAATTGCAAAGAAAAATACCGAAAAATACGGCGTGTCGGATAAAATTTCTCTCAGATTAGGCGCGGGACTTGATAAAATCGGAGTTGGAGAAGCGGAGCAGATAATAATTGCCGGTATGGGCGGTATGACGATTACCGATATTTTAAGAAATGATACCGAAAAGGCAAAATCTGCGCAGAGTCTGCTCCTGCAGCCTATGAATGACGCGCACAGACTGAGAAAATGGCTTTTTGAGAATGGTTTTACTATAAAAAAGGAGGATATAGCCGTAGAGGGGTATAAGGTGTATAATATATTTGTGTGTGAAAAGGGAGAGGAAAGCGCGGAAGAGCCTGAACTGCATATACCGTCAAAGCTTTTTTCAAATGAGAATTTCGGTATCTTTCTGGATAAGAAGATAAGGGAGTTTTCAAAAATAGTCACCGGCATAGAGAGAGCGTCGGTGAAAAGCGATGCGGAGGAGGAAGATTTAATAAGGTATAAAGCCCTGCTTGAATATGCGCTGAAAATAAAATGATGTTATATGTTATATTCATTCGTTATCCTAAATAAATATAAGTATAATATGATAAATATATTTGGAAGGAATGAAACGGATGAATTATTACAGCAAAACAGCGGAAGAAACAGCGAAAGAATTTTCATCAGACCTGAAAAACGGTTTAAGCGGCGCGGCGGTCAGCGATAACCGCGCAAAGTACGGTGAAAATTCTATAAAAAGCAAAAAAAATGACAGCATATTAAAGAAATTTATTATGCAGTTCAATGATTTTATGATAATAATACTGCTTGCAGCATCGGCGGTATCCTTTGCGACCGCGTTCATGGCGGACGGGGATATTGCCGACCCTGTTATAATTCTCGGCATTGTGATACTGAATGCGGTAATGGGAGTTGTTCAGGAAAACAAGGCGGAGAAATCAATCGCGGCTCTTGAAGCTATATCCGCGCCGACCGCTCTGGTAATGCGCGGAGGAGAAGAGGTTGTTATACCGGCGAAGGAGGTTGTGCCGGGGGATATACTCGTTCTGAAAGCCGGAGATATTGTCGCGGCGGACGCAAGAATTATAGAAGCAAATAATCTTTTCTGCAATGAATCCGCCCTTACAGGTGAATCGGCGGAAACACCGAAAAAGGCGGATATTATAAGAGGAGATGTTCCTCTTGCTGAAAGGCACAATATGGTATATTCATCAAGTGCGGTCACAATGGGACGCGCAAAGGCGGTAGTATGCGCGTCCGGAATGAACAGCGAAGTCGGGAAAATAGCCGGATTTATCATAAACAGCGAAAACAGGAAAACTCCTCTCCAAAGCCGTCTTGCCGATACCGGCAGAATACTTGCCATAGCCGCGCTTTCTATCTGCGTTGTGATTTTTATTGTGGGAATATATAAAGGAAGCGCGCCGTTTGATATGTTCATAACAGCGGTAAGCCTTGCTGTGGCGGCTATACCGGAAGGGCTTGCGGCGGTGGTTACGGTTATGCTTGCGATAGGCGTGCGTAGAATGGCTGACTGCGGAGCGGTTATAAGACGTCTGCCGTCGGTTGAAACGCTCGGAAGCGCCGATGTGATATGCTCTGATAAGACGGGAACTCTTACTCAGAATAAAATGCGCGTTGTTTCAGTATATTCAAAGGATGAAATGAAAACCCTGCGTTTTGCCGCGCTGTGCGCCAATTCCGACAGAAAGGGAAAAAGCGATAATCCGACCGAAAACGCGATACTTGCGGCGGCATATGATATAGGAGAAAAGAAAGTAAATCTTGACAGAAAATATATCAGAAACGCTGAAATACCCTTTGATTCATCAAGAAAAATTATGAGTGTCAATTGTTCAGCTGACAGCGGAAATATCATTATCACAAAGGGAGCGCCGGATATTGTTTTAAAAAAATGCTCAAAATATTATGACGGTTCAAAGTGCGTCGGTCTGGACAGAGCGGTATATAATGATATTCAGGCGAGGAATGAGAAACAGGCAGGCGAGGGACTGCGTGTTATCGCTGTGGCGTACCGTGAAACGCATGACCGGAAGATAACGGAGGACGGACTTGTATTTCTTGGACTTATAGGCATAGAAGACCCGCCGAGAAAGGAATCGCGCGGAGCGATAGAAACCTGTGAAAAAGCCGGAATACGCGCTGTTATGATAACCGGCGACCAGAAAGCGACCGCCGCGAGAATAGCCGGAGATATAGGCATACCGAACAAATACGCCGTTGTCGGGAGCGAGATAGACGCTATGGACGAGAATGAATTTATGAAATGTCTTGACCGGTGCAGTGTTTACGCGAGAGTTACGCCGGAGCATAAGATGAGAATAGTCAAGGGATTTCAGAAAAAGGGTAAAGTCGTTGCTATGACAGGCGACGGAGTAAACGACGCGCCGGCGCTGAAAAGCGCGGATATAGGATGCGCTATGGGAATAAGCGGAACGGAGGTATCAAGAGCCGCCGCGGATATGGTTCTGACGGATGATAATTTTGCAACAATAGTAGAGGCGGTAAGGCAGGGACGGGGAATTTACGATAATATACATAAGGCGGTAAAATTTCTTCTGTCAAGCAATATAGGCGAGATAATCACGATTTTTACAGGTATTATTATGGCGGGAATATCGCCTTTATGCGCGGTGCAGCTTTTGTGGGTGAATTTTGTCACCGATTCACTGCCGGCTGTGGCTCTCGGTCTTGACCCGATAAGTCCTGACATAATGGAGGGAAGCAGGAAAAAGGCGAAAAAAAGCCTTTTTGATTTTGATACCGGCATTTCGATTTGTCTGGAGGGAGCAATGATAGGTGCGCTTGCCGTTATGGCGTTTATTCTGGGAAAGACTGTGTTTGCCGATATAAGCATCGGCACAACTATGGCTTTCTGCGTACTGTCGATGTCGCAGCTTGTTCATTCCTTTAATATGAGAAGCAGAAAAAGCGTGTTCAAAGCCGGAATTTTCAGGAATAAATATCTTGTATGGTCTGCGCTTGCTGGAATAATTCTGCAGGTATCGGTTGTTATGATACCGCCTCTTGCGAAGATATTCAGAACTGTACCGCTTTCGGGTATACAGTGGCTTAGTGTGGCCGGTTTGTCGCTTTTGCCGCTGGTACTGGTTGAGATGGAGAAAAAAGTTTCGGAATTTACCGAAAAAGACAAGTAATTTAAGGATAGGCTCTTATTAAAAAAAACCGCTCCCTATTATAAAGGGCAGCGGTTTTTTTTAACCTGACTATTTTGGCAGATCTTTAAAAGTCTTGCTTTTTTCTACAATATGTGATATAGTATAATAGTCGGCTGTCAGTTATGACTAGTAACTTCTTGCTTCTGGTTTCTGACTTTAGTCGATGCCCTTTTGTTAAGCTTATTACTTTAATACGAAAGGGGTGATATGATGAGAGATTTTGTAATATTCGTTGTGAATATCCTGTTACCTATATTCCAAGGTGTAACCGCCGGTTTAATAGCGAATTACATATGGTTTAAAATGAATGGGAATTTCAGAACGAAACCGACAAATAAATAATAAAATTGATGTACTCAGTTTTAAGCGTCACCACCAATGTAATATTGATCCCCCAACTAACTCTTGAATTTTTCTGCTTGCCCAAACTGCGAAATTCCGCGTCAGAAAACCTTGAAAAACGCGAGTTTTCCTGCGGTTTTCTTCCTTGACTTTCGCAGTTTGTTCTTCGCACAAATTCTTCAAGATTTAATTGTGGGATCAATAATAAACGTAATCAATGTTCAATAACAGCTTAACAAAAGTCAGAACCGCAGGTATGGCACTACCTGCGGTTCTTTTTTGATGAAAGATTTTGTAATTCCTTTATAATGTTATTATATCGTACAGATGGTGTTTTGTCAAGGATATTTTTAAACTTTTCTATCGGTCTTTCTCTGATAAATAAATACTCTGAGGGCAATATCATTTATTCCATAGCTGACAAATTCCCGTAGTATTAATTTTTTATAATAAATGCGCATGATAAAAAGAAAAAAATTTCTGAAATTTATGATAAATGTATATTTGACAAATGAAAATAATTTTGATATAATATGATAGTCGGACAGCAAAAGAGCGTAGAATTCACGGCGGATTCTACGCTCTTTTTTTGTTGCCGGACGCAGTTTTCAGGCAGCTTTTCTCGGAGGAGATACTGAATAAACTAAGGTAAAGTATTTCCTCAATAAAGACTCCAAATATTATAATTTTTTACGGAGGTCTTTTCATGAACGAAAATCAAAGTTCTCAGTTTTTAGGAACAGAAAAAATTTCAAAACTTATGGTGAAATTTTCTGTCCCATGCGTACTCTCGCTTCTTGTCAGCGCTCTTTACAATATCGTTGACCAGATTTTCATAGGCAACAGTGAGCTGAGCGCGCTCGGAAATGCTGCCACAGGCGTTGTATTTCCTATTTTTATTATTGCGCAGGCTTTTGCGTGGTGTTTCGGTGACGGATGCGCCGCGTACCTGAATATCTGTCAGGGCAGAAAGGACACGCAGAATGCGCACAAAGCTATCGGCTGCGGCATAACGGTCACTCTGATTGTCAGCCTTATTCTTATGGCAGTATTTTTCCCTCTGAAAGAGCAGATTTTAACAACGTTCGGCGCATCGGAAAACAGTATCGGGTATGCGGTTGAATATTTTAATATTATTCTTGCCTTTTTCCCGGTTTATATGCTGTCCAATATGATGAATGCGGTAATACGCGCGGACGGAAGTCCGGCATGGTCTATGGCATCAATGCTTGCCGGCGCGGTTACAAATATCATTCTTGACCCTGTATTTATTTTCGGGGCAAAATGGGGTATGTTCGGCGCGGCGGCGGCGACTGTGATAGGTCAGTGCGTTTCGCTTGTTATTACGCTTATATATTTCTTTAACACAAAAACATTCAAGCTGAAAGTAAAAAGCTTTATTCCGAATCTTAAAATATTTGCGCCGGCTCTGCAGCTTGGGGCGTCATCATTTATTACCCAGATGACGATTGTAATTATTTCTCTTGTCTGCAATATCATGCTTGCAAAGTACGGCGCAGTGTCGCGGTACGGCGTGGATATTCCGATTGCGATTATCGGAATTGAAAGCAAGGTATTTACCGTTGTCATTAACCTTGTGGTAGGTATTGTCCTTGGATGTCAGCCTATAATAAGCTATAATATGGGAGCAAAGCGATATGACAGGGTGAAGGAATTATACCGTAAAATTCTTTTATGCACAATAGTTATCGCTCTTGCGTCAACATTGCTGTTTGAGATTGCTCCGCATATGGTAGTCGGTATGTTCGGCACGCCTACCAATATTCCTAACCCTGACGATTACTGGACTTTCGGCAGTTTGACTTTCAGAATTTTTCTTAGTCTTGTGACATTTACCTGCACTATCAAAATGACGTCAATATTCTTTCAGGCTGTCGGAAAACCGATACGCGCCGTTATTGCGTCTATGATACGCGATATTGTCTGCTTTATACCGCTGATTATTATTCTTCCGCAATTTTTCGGAATTGAGGGTATTCTGTTTGCGGCTCCGGCGGCTGACCTTATCTCAATGATCGTTGCGGCGGCGCTGACGGTCACTTTTATGAGAACACTGAAAATGAACCCGGCGGAAACGTCCGCGGATACTGTATTGAAACCATCGAAAAAGGGTGTTATTATCACTATTGCAAGAGAGCATGGCTCATCCGGAAAGCAGATAGGCAAACTGGCGGCTGAAAAACTCGGTATTCCTTTCTACTACAAGGAAATGACTGCTCTTGCGGCGCAGGAAAGCGGACTTGACAGGGAATTTATTTCTGATATCAACGCAAATTCTCCGGCGGTGCTTCATAATCTTTATCTCAGTACCGATGTGGTACAGCAGGCTATTGCCGCGCAGGATAAAGTTATCCGTAAGATTGCGGACAACGGCAGCTGTGTTATTGTGGGAAGAGCGGCGGATTATGTACTCCGTGATTATAAAGACGTTGTGCGCGTATTTATTTACGCGCCGGAAGATTACCGTATAGGACGCGTTATGGAAACATACGGCGACAGCGCGGAGGAGGCAAAGAAGAATATTCACCGTTCCGACGAGGCGAGAGCGTCTTACTATAAAAATATTTCCTCGCTTGACTGGGGCGAAAGAAATAATTATGAACTGATGATTGACAGTTCAATTGGTCTTGAAGCAAGCGCGGACCTGATATGCAGTTATATCCGCGGTATGTGAATATTATCGGCATGGATATTTACTTTAAGTGATATCATTTGTAATAACAAATAAATTCAGCATACAAAAAGTCAGCTGCAAAAACAAAGCGCGTGAAAATCATATGGAGTTCCCGCCGCAAATCATTGTATGCGTGACTAAATCCAAACGGCAAAATTTTGCGGCGGTCTTATAACCGCGCAGCGGGCTGGCGAAAAGGGAGTTCTAAGAGGGGAAAACCTCCGCA
>CAZLOX010000060.1:0-11609 GCA_964561265.1 uncultured Lachnospiraceae bacterium | reverse complement strand
CCGCACGGATTTAACGGCAATTCTTTTATTGAAGGCTTTTTTCCGTTAAAATAATCATCAAGCCAATGCGCGGTTTTATCCAGCGTCTGATTGTCACTTTCTCTGCACTCCTCTTTTACAGAGGCAAGATAATATTTCTGCCCCTCTATCCAAAGCCCGACAACAACGTTGTCTTTTTCGGCAATCAGAATATTTCCGACAGGCGAATTATATGTTTTTGTATATATCATAACTGTCACTCCGTTTTATACTTGAAATAATTTTTTTATGATATAATTATATCATATTAATATTTACGAAGCAATATCCGATAACAAATTAACTCTATAAAGATAATTGCACACATATTGTACGCAATAATCCGTGCGGCAAAATTATGATTCAAAATGTTTAATACTATCACAGCGGCTGCTCCCAATATTGCGTATATGTTAATAGCAATACTTTTTGCCTTGTTTGCTATAAATATAATTCTTTCATCCGTTTCAATCCGCCTGCATTTCTCCATACTTTCGTCATTTTTCATTATTTTTAAAGTACGGATTATGCGAATTATACCGACTGCTGTAAATGCGCATCCGTAGCAGGATATCATATCATTATCCGGTTTTATAACAGAAAGTACTAATAAAACGACACCCAATACTATGTATACCGAAAATATTGCCAAACGTTTTTTCAAGCTTCTTTTATACTTATCCATTTTTATTCCTCCTCAAAAATAAACAAATCCTCAATTGTCACGTTAAAATGCCGCGCGATCTTATGCGCAAGAACAAGCGACGCGTTATATTTTCCGTTTTCAAGAGATATTATCGTCTGACGCGTCACTCCTACCGCTTTTGCCAGATCGTCCTGTGTGATATTTCTCTCTTTTCTGAAATCTTTTATATGGTTTTCCAAACAGCCACCCTCCTTTTTGAAACACGCTTTTTATATAATTGTGTTTATTATGTATAGTGCACTTTACATTTTTATTATAGCACTGATATTTCAATATGTCAAGTATATTTTACATTTTAAATAAAAAAATAAATTTCCGGATGTCTGTACATTCCGGAAATTTATTTTCTATTTAACCAATTTTATATATTTTGACGTTTCTGACAACGCCGAGAGCTTCCGCTTCTCTGTAAGTAGAAACGCATCTGTCTATTCTGTTTAAACGGTTCAGAGCCGAACCGGTATCAACGGCGCTGCCATAGTAAACCTTATTGTCGGGAGTAACTATCTTGACTCTTGAACCGTACGGCAGATATGAAAACAGATGTCTTGGAATCGCAATACTGTCATATGCAACAAGCGAATTTCCCTTTCTGTCATTTTTTCCTCCCTCCTGCTTCGGAACTCCGGCTCCCGTTTCATTGGTATAATGACTCATATCAAATGTGCCTATATACTGTAGATTCTCTTCCTCTGCCTTTTCTTCCGTTATTTCTTCCATCTTTATCGCCTGCAATACCTCCTCAGGATCCTGATAACCGGCAGGCTCAATTAACTTTATATCAAGATTTATATCGTTATAAACCTGTCTGCGCGATGTGATATCAGGCTTGTTGATCGAAAACGGCAGCATAGATGTAACCGTCAGATATGCGGGATAAATAAATGAAAATACTTTTGTTGTTCTGCTCTTAATGTAAACCATCTCCTTAATTCTTTTCCATTGTAATTTTTACTTTTTTTAACTTCTTTATTTATTATTTCATATTTCATAAAAATAATACATTTATTTTCAGGTATATACAATATATCCTTACAGCATAAACATGAAAATATATAAATTTATAAGATAATTAAAAAAATATTAAAAATATCAAAAATACTCTTGACAAGAGATACTTTTTATGGTATCATATATCTTGTAGTTAAGAGATGCGCTCATAGCTCAGTTGGATAGAGTGTTTGGCTACGAACCAAAAGGTCGCAGGTTCGAATCCTGCTGGGCGTACCAGCTCCACTGAATTATATTTGGTGGAGTTCTTTTTTATGTGTGCCTGTAGTTCAGATGGATAGAATATCGAACTCCGACTTCGATGATCGCAGGTTCGAGTCCTGTCAGGCATACCACATAATAAATGTTCTTACAAATGATTTTCTTTGTAAGAACATTTATTTTTTATCAGCATTTATTAACGTTTATATTCTTTTTTCAGTCTTTTTATAACCGCCTTTTCTATTCTTGATACCTGCACCTGTGAAACAGACAGCATCTTTGCAATTTCACTCTGAGTTTTTCCCTTAAAATACCTGTATATAAGTATCAGCCGTTCACGCTCGCTCAGACTGTCCAGTATTTCTTCCGCTGTTACCTTATTTATAACATCATTTTCAAATTCGTCTGACAGCATTTTATCTATAACATTTATTTCATTTCCCTCATTATCATATGTATACATTGATTTAGGCTCTGAAACAGCATTGACGGCCTGTATAACATCTTCAACGGATTTACCGAGTATATCGGCTATTTCAGAAACCGATGCCTCACGTCCGGTTGTTTTCTGCAGATCCTCTTTTGTCCTGTATACGGCCATAGCAAGTTCTTTCAGGCTTCTGCTTACCTTAATGCTGCCGTCATCACGAATAAAACGCCGTATTTCGCCCATAATCATCGGAACAGCATATGTTGAAAATTTCACATCATAGCTTGTATCAAATTTTCTTATCGCTTTTATAAGCCCGATAGAGCCGATCTGTGCCAGATCCTCTGCCTCCACTCCCCTTGACACAAACCTCCTGACTATCATATATACCAGACCCATATTATTTTTTACTATTTCTTCTTCCGCCTGTTTATCGCCGTTCTTAGCTTTTATTAAAAGCCCTTCGTTCATAAACATCACCTGCTGCCTATTTTTTTAGTCATTTTAACCGATGTTCCCTCTCCCAGTTTGCTTTCTACCGATATGCTGTCCATAAAACTTTCCATAATGGTAAAGCCCATGCCGGATCTTTCACTGTCCGGCTTGCCGGTATACAGCGGCTGCATTGCGATATTTATATCGGCAATTCCCTTGCCTTTGTCCGAAACTGTAAATTCAACCGTATCCCCGTAAATTCTGCCCTCCATTACAACCATGCCATCGCAGTCCTCATATCCGTGTATTATAGCGTTTGTCACAGCCTCGGATATGGCTGTCTTTATATCTGAAAGCTGATTTATTGTAGGATCCAGAATAGCGGCAAAATTTGCCGCGACTCCCCTTGCAAAGCCCTCGTTTATTGATTTGTTTAAAAATTCTATTCTCATTAAATTATCCATGCGAACCTCCGTATTATACAAGCTTTAATGCGTTTTCTACGCTTGTCGTAACTTTTATTATACGCTTAAGCCCCGATATTGTTATAATTCTCATAACCTGCATTGTAGGCGCCGCTATTATAACGCATCCTCCAAAGCCTTTTACCTTTTTGTATCTTCCCATTACCGCTCCTATACCGGAACTGTCCATAAAGGAAAGTTCGGAAAAATCAAATACAATATTCACCGCGTTTGATTTTATAACCGCCTCGTCGCATTGAGCCGCTATCTCAGACGCTACATGATGATCAAGTTCTCCGCATATTTTTAATATAAGAGTGTGTTTTTCTCCTGCAAGTTTTATCTGCATTTTTATCCTCCTTGTTTAATTTCTATATCTTATATATTCTACCATTTATTGTATAACCCTTTTTTATTTATAAATAATTCGTATTACATAATCCTGCAAAAACACAAATAAAAAAACGGATACACTGAATAATCAGCATATCCGTTTTAATTTTCCTAAAAATTTCCTTTATTTTAATCAAGTATTACCTGCTTTGACTCACATAACGGCGATACATTATCCCATAAAAAAGCCTTCAGCTTATACGGACCAGATATATCATCCGGCAAAATAAATCTACCGCTCTTTTCCATACTGAATCCTGCCATGCTGCCGTTTTTATCATAAACCGCAACATATATGCCAGCATTTTCGGTATCTGCCGTATAATCGGTTTCAAAATGAAGAATACCATCCTCATCAAAATATCCTGAAAGCGATAAAATCTGACTGACAGGCTTTTGCGTTTCCTCAGGTTCATCAGGTTCTGTACCTGTTTCAAATCCGTTGAAATTCACTCCGGAAATCATAACGTCATACTTCGGCAAATCTATATTACGCGTTTCAGCGCAGCCTTTCAGGCTCATCTGAATTTTTCCCGATGGATAAGGAAGCGACACTATATATTCGCCGAATTTATCCGATGATGTGTTATATTTAGTGCCGTTTACCGTAAAGGTAACAGCAGTGTTTTTTGCAGTAATGCCGCTTTCATCTGTTATTTTACCGGTTATAATAATATTGTCAGTTGAGTTTGTGTTATATTTCATTGCCTTCTGCCCCTCAACCGCTCTGCCGTTAAAATCAAATATAGTGGAATTTGACACAACATTGCCGTCTGTCCAGTCGCCGTTCTCCTTGACTGCCCAGCCGATTTTATAACTTCCTCCGTCATAAATCATAACCGGATCCCAATACAAATCTCCGATACATCTGCCTCCCGAAACCTGTTTCAGTTTAGCATAAAGTTCGGTCAAAAACGCGCGCTGTCCCTCCTGCGTTTCCTTGTAGACTTCCTGATAAAATCCGCTGTCATGAAGCTGTCCTTCATATCCGTCACCGCGTTTTTCCGACCAGTTATAACCTGTTTCCATAATTATAACATCCTTGTCAAACTGCTTTATAAGTTCCGCAAATTCATCAACAACCGTATCTATTGATACATCCGCATTGTAAAACGGATAATATGAAACGCCTATCACATCAAAATCAATCCTTGAAAGAGAGTTTACAAAGGATTTTCTGCCGTAAACCTTCCCGCCGTTGTCTGTATGCAGAATAATTTTTGCATCCGGCGCCGTTTCACGTACCGCTCTCGCTCCTGCATTGGAAAATCTGACGATGTAATCAGATTTATTATACATACCGTTATTATTCTTATATTCGCCGAACAACATACCATACTGCATCTCATTCCCGACAGAAACATACTCCGGCGTTGTTCCCTGAGCAATCAGCTTATTCATAATATCTTTTGTATATTCATAAATCTGATTTTCAAGATACTGATACATATTCTCGCCGGAAAGCGAATTTGCCGTTATATATTCCTGCCATTCATGGGGCATAATCTGCGTTGCTCCGTCGCTCCAGTAATCAGAATACGCAAATGTAAATTCAATCTGCATCCCCTTATTCTTAGCGCGGCGCGCCAGTTCAAGGCAATCCTTTTCATCCTGATAACCTGCCGGAAGATAATATGTACCATTGCCGTGTCCTTTGCCGGGGTCATTCAGTATTCTTATACGCGCAAGATTAAATCCGTTTTCCGCCATAATCTGCAGCGCATCGCCCTCGCTGCCGTCAGTGCGGTAGAATTTTCCGCCGTTATCTTCCACATAAGTCAACTTTGAAATTTCACCGCCCTTTAGAAACGGCACACGTGTTTCCTCTGTTCCGGAAAATGAAATATTATCAAGCTCAATATCCGATGATGAATCCTTCACATATAATCCTATTTCGCACATTCCATCCTCAATAATAATATCGGGAACAACTATTTTCTGCATATCTGCGCTTATCGGAACAGCCGTAGATACGATAGGATGACCGTTTGACTTTGCATATAAATAACATACTCCCGATATGTCTGCGCTTGATATGTACGCTGTCAGATTATAAATACCGTTTTCAATACCTTTGGCTGTCTGACTTATTCTTGTTTCATAGTTCATTCCGGAAACAGCAAGCACACCGCCGGAAACATTCACTTCCGCATTTGCGGTGTCTGCCGTCCAGCCGTTCAGACCGTCTGAAAAATCACCGTTAATAATACCACCTATTTCAGCGTCATTCTCCAAAACCATCACATCCCCGCCGCTGTCGGCAAAAGCCGGAATACCTGCAATAAACATCATTACCGCCGCTGCGGCGCTTATAAATTTTTTCATATCGGATCCTCCCATACTACACAGCCATGTTAAACATTATTCTTTTTCGGGCGGTAAAAAAACATAAATATTCCGACCGCGCATATTATAATATATCCTGTTACGCTTAATATATCCGGTATTTCTCCGAATACAAAAAATCCGAGAAGTGATACAAAAATTATCTGCGTATAGTCAAAAACCGAAATTTCACTTGCCGGAGCGTGCGAATATGCCGCTGTTATGGTAAACTGACCGCCGGCGGCGGATAATCCTGCCATAATCAGAAAAAAGAACTGCAAAAACGTCATCGGCGCATATTTCAATATCAGATACGGCAAAGTAATAGCGCACGAAAATGCCGAAAAGAAAAATACTATAAAACTTCCTCTTTCGCGTCCTCTCATTTTACGCACAAATGTATATGCAATACCGGCGCCCATTCCTCCCATAAAGCCGACAGCCGCCGCAATGCTTTCTTCCGCGGCAATTCCGCCCGGTTTCATTATAAGCAATACTCCGACAAAAGCCGCAGCTATCGCTGTAATCTGCACAGGCGTTATCTTTTCTTTCAGCATAAAATATGAGAAAATAACGGCAAACAGCGGTGAAAGCTTATTAAGCATAGACGCGTCCGCAAGAGCAATATGATCTATTGCATAAAAATTGCACAGAATACCTACCGTTCCGCATATAGAACGCCCGAGCAGATCGGGAAGATTTTTTTTATCAAACCGAAATTTTTCCTCCGACCGCGCAAGCACAATTGCCGCAAATATACACGCTATAAAATTACGGAAAAAATTATTCCTTTTGTTTTTCCGCTCAGTTTTTCATCTGCCGTCTTAAATAACATCATTTTTTATAAGATCCTCGTAAGTTTCTCTTTTTACTACCACACGCGCGTTTCCATCAGAAACTGCAACCACTGCCGGACGCGGTATTCTGTTATAATTGCTTGCCATAGAATAATTATACGCGCCTGTTGCAAGCACAGCCAATGTGTCGCCGACTTCTATCTTCGGCATCATTACATCTTTCAGGAGAATATCGCCCGACTCACAGCACTTGCCTGCTACCGTAACTTTTTCGCACGGTTTTTCATCCGCCTTGTTTGCCACAACGGCACTGTATTCTGATTCATAAAGAATATAACGCGGATTATCTCCCATTCCGCCGTCAACGGAAACATACTTTCTCACATTTTTAATATCCTTTATTCCGCCGACTGTATAAAGCGTAACGCCTGCCGATGCAACAATTGAACGTCCGGGCTCCATATAAATAAACGGCAGTTTCACATTAAGCTTCTCCGCTTCGGATTTCACGATAACGGAAATTTTTTCAATATATTTATCATATTCGATAGGATCATCTTTTTCGGTGTACATAATTCCGTATCCGCCGCCAAGATTCAGCTCTTCAATTTCAAGTCCGAGCCTGTCCTTCACCTCTCCGATAAGACCCATCATAACCTCTGCCGCTTTGCAGAAAGGCTCTATATCAAAAATCTGAGAACCGATATGGCAGTGCAGACCTGTAACTTTAACATTGCTGAGCTTTGACGCTTTTTCTATTATATCAAACGCTTCACCGTTTTCAAGAGCCACACCAAATTTTGAATCTATCTGCCCTGTCTGGATAAAGCTGTGTGTATGCGCGTCTATTCCCGGCTTTATACGGAACATAATCTTCATAACCTTATTATATTTTCCGGCAATCTGATTAAGCATATCAAGTTCATATTCATTGTCAACTATTATATGTCCTACATTATTTTTTACCGCCAGATCAAGTTCTTCCTTTGTTTTGTTATTTCCGTGGAAACATACTTTTTCCATCGGGAAATCCGCCTTTATCGCTGTATAAAGTTCGCCGCCCGATACAACGTCTATGCCGAGTCCCTCTTCTTTTGCGATACGGCAGGTATAAAGCGTGCAGAATGCCTTATTTGCGTACAGAACAAGACCTTTTCCGTCATAATACTTGTCCATAGCCGATTTATATATACGGCAGTTTTTGCGGATAAGATCCTCATCCATAACATAAAGCGGCGTACCAAACTGATGTGCAAGTTCCACCGCGTCATTTTTTCCGATAACAAGTCTGTGTTTTTCATTTACACTCAAATTTTCAGAAACAAACATATATTCTATCTCCTTCCATTTATAATCAAAGGGATACCGCAGCAACTAAACTGCAATATCCCCATTGATACTTACAAACCGCGAAACATATTTATTAAAATCATCCGCAAATGCCTATTAACTTATCTCTTTTTCCACCTTATGCGAAGGTCTTTTAATCGGCTGTTTATCGGGATTTCTGATAAGCTGAGGCTGCGCTCCGTCGGTCACACACTCTTTATGCACAATACATTTTTCAACAGTATGATCCGAAGGTATCTCAAACATAATATCAGTCATAACATCTTCTATAACCGCGCGCAGTCCTCTTGCTCCTGTATTTCTTTCAAGAGCCTTATCCGCAATGGCCTCTACCGCATCGTCATCAAACACAAGCTCCGTTTCATCAAGCGCAAACAAGGTCTGATACTGCTTGATAAGAGCATTTTTCGGCTCTGTAAGAATTTTTACAAGAGAATCTCTTCCGAGAGAATCAAGTTTTGCAATTATAGGAAGTCTGCCTATAAATTCCGGAATAAGACCGAATTTCAGCAAATCCTGCGGAGTTATCTGGCGCAGTATTTCCCCTATATTCATAGTCTTTTTGCTCTCTATCTCCGCTCCGAAACCAATGCCCTTTTTGCCTATTCTGCTTTCAATCATTTTTTCAATGCCTTCAAAAGCGCCGCCGCATATAAACGGTATATTTGTAGTGTCAATCTGTATAAACTGTTCATGCGGATGTTTTCTTCCTCCCTGCGGAGGTACAGACGCGACAGTACCTTCAAGAATTTTAAGAAGGGTCTGCTGTACGCCCTCGCCGCTGACATCTCTTGTTATTGATGTATTTTCTGATTTTCTTGCTATTTTGTCAATTTCATCTATATAAATTATTCCACGTTCTGCCGCTTCTATGTCATAATCCGCAGCCTGAATAAGTTTGAGCAGAATATTTTCCACATCCTCGCCCACATATCCGGCCTCGGTCAGAGCGGTAGCATCAGCAATAGCAAACGGCACATTCAGAATTCTTGCAAGGTTCTGAACAAGAAAAGTTTTACCGGATCCTGTCGGTCCTATAAGGAGTATATTGCTCTTCTGCAATTCAACATCGCTGATAGTCATAGTATGCTCGATGCGTTTATAATGATTATAAACCGCAACGGAAAGCATTTTTTTTGCTTCCTCCTGACCGATAACATACTGATCAAGAACTTCTTTTATTTTCTTTGGCTTAGGAAAATCTCCATCTTCTATACTATAATTTTCAGGTTCATACTCTCCGCCTATAAGCTTTACGCACAGACGTACACACTCATTACATATATAGACTCCCGGACCCGATACCAATGTTGAAACCTGATCCTCGGTTTTTCCGCAAAAAGAACATCTCATCTGCTTCTTTTCATCCATTTTAGCCATTCAAACACCTCTTAATCTTTCTTTTCAGAAGCTCTTGTTATGACTTCATCAATCAAGCCATAATTCTTCGCCTCGTCGGCGGTAAAGAAATTATCCCTTTCGGTATCCTCTTTTATCTTTTCAAGAGGCTGACCTGTCCGCTCGCTTAATATTGAATTAAGCTTGTTTTTTATTGAAAGAAGCCGCTGTGTGTGTATGCCTATATCAGTTACCTGACCCTGTACTCCTCCCAAAGGCTGGTGAATCATAATTTCACTGTTCGGAAGAGCGAAACGCTTGCCTTTTGCTCCGGCAGTAAGCAAAAATGCTCCCATACTTGCCGCCATGCCGATACATATTGTGGATACATCACATTTGACATACTGCATTGTATCGTAAATAGCCATACCGGCAGTCACAGAACCGCCCGGACTGTTGATATAAAACTGAATATCTTTATCCGGATCCTCGGATTCAAGAAAAAGCATCTGAGCCACAATAAGACTCGCGCTTACATCAGTTACTTCCTCTCCCAGAAATATAATTCTGTCCTTTAAAAGCCTCGAATAAATATCGTATGAACGTTCGCCTCTGTTTGTCTGTTCTACGACCATAGGTACCAAACTCATAGTATACCTCCTAAAAAAATTATTTCATAACCGCGTGGTTTACAAGCATAGCCATTGTCTTTCTTGCAAGAACATCTTTTTCCATAAACTTCATTTCCTCATCGGATATGAGTTCTTTGAATTTATCCAGTTCCATTCTGTAACTTTCAGCAGTTTCTTTCATATAATCCTCAATCTCTTCGGGATTTGCCTCAATATTTTCAGCCTTCTGAAGTGCCTCAAGGATAAGACTGCCCTTAACCAGATTAAGCGCGCGTGCTCTGAACTGTTCATCAAGCATCTCTTTTGTTATGCCTGCTCTCTTTATATAATCGTTGACATCAAGCCCCTGATATGACATTCTGCGTGCCCAGTCCTGAATAAGCAGATCAATCTGTTCCTTTATCATAGGTTCCGGAATATCCATATCAGCATTTTCGATAACCTTTGCCATTACCTTGTCTTCAATTTCAGCCTTTGCTCTTTGTTCATTCGCCTTTTCCATCTCGGCTCTGATACTGTTCTTGTATTCTTCAAGCGTGTCAAATTCACTTACTTCGCTCGCAAAATCATCGTCTATATCAGCAAGTTCACGTTCTTTTATCTCATGAACTGTAACTTTAAATACAGCGTCTTTGCCCGCAAGAGCCGGAGCGTGATATTCTTCAGGGAATGTCACATTAACTTCTGTTTCCTTGTCTATTTCCGCGCCTACAAGCTGTTCCTCAAATCCCGGAATAAATGTGCCCGAACCGATTTCAAGCTCATAGCCTTCGCCTTTTCCTCCTTCAAAAGCCTTGCCGTCAGAAAAGCCTTCAAAGTCAATAACAGTTATATCACCGTCTTTGACCGGTCTGTCCTCGACAGATATAATTCTTGCATTTTTCTTCTGAACCTCTTCGAGTCTTGCATTTATATCCTCATCGGTTACATTATACTCAACTTTATCAATTTCTATACCTTTATAATCGCCTAAAATTACCTCTGGTTTTGTTGCAACCAGCGCTGTAAAGGATACATTCTCGCCTTCTTTAATCTCTTCCACATCTATTTCAGGTTTTCCGACAACCTCAAGCGCCGCCTCTTTTATCGCATTTTCATACGCTTCCGGAAGCACATAGTTTATAGCATCGTCATAAAAAACCTCACGTCCGTACATTTTTTCTATAACTGCAAGAGATACCTTTCCTTTTCTGAAACCGGGTATACTGAATTTTTTCTTATTTTTATTATAAGCCGCCTTGATACCCTCATCAAATCTTTCCGGTGATACCTCAAATGTAAGCTTTACCAAATTTTTTTCTACTTGTTCTGATTTTACAGCCATCTGTATTTTTTCCTCCTTTTTTCTTTAAACATATCCGGTACTCTGCACCAAGTAATTCGGGCAGAACAAATCCGGATAAAAGTTACCGTATTTAATTATATCACACTATTTCTAACAATTCAATCAATTTTTTCACGAAAAATCAAACTTTTTTATAAAATCAAGTTTAAAAATCCGACTTTTTT
>CAZLOX010000059.1:0-11703 GCA_964561265.1 uncultured Lachnospiraceae bacterium | reverse complement strand
TTTTATTTTATTACTTTGAGCTTTAGGTGTCAAGTTTTATTATACAACATCATTTTTATGTCACAAAAAAAAAGAAAATCAGGCAGGGAAAAGCAAAATATCATATGTCAGAATTGACGGAAAATGTTTATTCGGCAATTGACGGATTATGCAGATCATGGTATAATAACGTATATAATATTCCGCTGACAGCAGAATACACGGAGGTTACAAAATGATTACAGGCGCAGTCAAGACTAAAACAGATAAAATATGGACCGGCAGTAATGCGGATCTGGCGGTGAAAATATGAAAATAGATAAAAATTCGCAGATACCCATATATATGCAGATATACAATAATATAGTGGACGAAATCATAAACGGTTATCTTATCCCCGAAGAACGGCTTCCTTCACGGAGAAAACTCTGCGAGGAACTTAACATCGCACCAAGAACGGTCGAAAGCGCATATCAGAAACTTGTCGCGGATGAATATGTGATTTCACGTCCCAAAAACGGCTACTTCGTTTCCTCAAACCGCGTCTGGGATGAAAACCACACAATTATGAAAAGCCGTGTATTTAATTTCAGCACAAACGGAGTGGAAACGTCAAAACTGCCGTTTGCAGTCTGGTCCAAACTTCTGCGCAGTACCGCAAAAGAAGATACCGGCTTATTCCAGCACGGTGAAAAAGCCGGCGAATGGTGTCTGCGGAGAAGTATCCGCCGTATGCTGTTCAGAACTCAGGGCATAAAATGCAGTACGGAACAGATAATTATAGGCCCCGGCGCGGAGGATCTTCTGCGCGATTTATTCATTCTCCTTGCGCATGATAAGGAAATTCTGATGAATAATTATTACTATTACCGCGTACACGATAGTATAAAAGCCCTGCATCTTGATGCAAAATATATAACAAACGGCTTTGACGGCATTGACACAGATGAACTGATGAACTATAAAAAAGGCATACTGTTTCAGAAACCGACGCACGATCTTCCGACCGGCGTAACGCTTTCGGAAAACAAACGACGTGAAATTATAAGCTGGCTCGGCGATAACAGATATGTCATAGAGGATTCAGGCGAAAATGATTACTGTTACGGCAAAAAAGAAAAAACGCTCTGGGAACTTTCCGGCGGCAGCAATGTAATATATCTGGGCAGCTTCTCAAATACAATTGCTCCGTCAATGAAAATCGGATATATTGTCGTGCCTGATGAAATTATGAAACTGTGGTTTCGTGAAAAGCGTTTCTATTCAAACCGTGTTTCGCGCATTGAACAGGTCACTCTTTCAAAATTTATAGACCTCGGTCATTATGAACAGCATATAAATTATATGCGCGATATTTACCGCGAAAAAACACAGGCTTTCAAAAAGGCTGTGGCAGAGTCGGCGCTCGGCAGTAAAAGCATTATCAGCGGTGATGATGCCGGAATGTACTGTCTTATCCGGTGTGCTGTCGCTCTTGAGGAGGAAAAAGCAAAAGGTCTGCTTTACAGGCACGGAATAAAGCTCAGTCCTCTTACAAGCAGTCTTTACGATAAGTCAAAGGCTGTCTTCCCTGCAAATACGTATGTAGCCGGTTACGGCGATATGACAATTTCACAGATACGCGAGGGCGTCAGGCTGTGGGCGGATATATGGAAAAAATTTTTATAACTGGCATACCTGCTTTTTTTATAATTGGCACTATACATCCGGCCTCTTTTTTAGTATAATATAATAAAAATAATATTTATTTCAGTAGTTTTGCTATGCAAAACCGCTTGCTATGCAAGCGTCGGACATCTTTCCGATACTATAAGTAAGTAATAAATTTATTTAAGGAGGAATTAAAGTGAAATTCAAAAAACTTACATCACTTGTACTGGCATTAACAGTTTTCTCAACCATGCTCGTACAGCTGCCCATCGTTCACGCTGCGGCTTCAACCCTCGAAGTCGGCGCGGATAAGCAGTATAAAACGATACATGATGCCGTAGAGGCTGCAAAGGCTCTTGATCCGAAAAGCGAAGCGGACAGGGTCACTATCAATGTAGACCCCGGCAACTATGAAGAGCAGGTCAGAATTGACAATGCCAAGTACATAACACTTCAGCAGACACCGAAAACGGACGGCAAGGTAAACCTGAGCTGGTATTTCTGTACCGGTTACTGCACATCAAACACCGATCTCACCGGTCTTTATGATCCGACAATCGACTGGTCTAAACCTGAAACATGGAACGGTTATAATGACGGAGATGAAAAGTTTACAAAGTATGAAATAGGTCAAAAACTTGACGGTATTTCAACGATTTCATATTATGACATAAACGGCGTAGCGCATAAAGACACACCCGTAAATTCACAGCTCAAAAACCTCGGCGGTTTAGGCTGGTCTTATGACAAAATGGCGGCGCTGATTGTAACGCGTTCTTCAAGCGATATCACAGTAAAGGATTTTAATATCGTAAACTCCGTTCCCGTTATGAAGATAGCGGCGGAATTAGCCGGTCATCTGACACCTGAAGAAGGTTCGACATTGCTTGACCACAGCGCTCTTTCGATATGCTCGGAGGACACCACTATGGTTAGACCGACAGCAGCTATATTTGATTCAAACGGTCATGTAGATAAAGAAAAATATAAGACATATGTCGCAGCAGGGAATACATTCAACGAAGGTGAAAGCGCATGGCTGCTCCGTTCGTCAGCATTTAATGAACGCGGTCACGCACTGGCTTCTCTCGGCGACAGAATAATTTTTGAAAATGTCCGCGCAAGAGGAAATCAGGACTCAGTCTGGGTATCGGACGGCAGAGCATATTTCAAAGACTGTACCCTTATAGGCGGTACCGACTTTATCTATGGAAGTGCAAACGCTGTATTTGACACCTGTAAGCTCGGCTTTGCCGGTTTTACAGACTATCCTTACGGCAATCCGCTCACAACTCCGAATACAAGTTCTTCTTCAAAATACGGTTACCTGTTCTTTAACTGCACAATATATAACGAATGTGATAACAGCCCGGAATCAAATTTCGGCGGCCCGTGGGGGGCAAATGGTCAGGCTACCTTCTATAATACAAAAATTGACGAGGAAGGCAAAATCGGAAAATCGCCGGTAAAGATCATAGCTAAAGGCTGGGGAAGATTCGGCGCTGAAGAAGGTCTGAGCCGTATGTATGAATACGGAACAACAAACGCAAACGGAAATCCAGTTGACCTTTCAAAACGTATTGTTAATAAATCCGTTGAAGAAGGCGGTACCGGTATGGGTACTGTTCTTGACAAATGGCAGATACTTGAATTTAACCCGAGAAATTATTTCTCAACAAACTGCGACCCTAAATATACCGATAATTGGGATCCGATGAATTTCGGCGAACAACTCGCAAAGGTTGACAGCGAAATCGCCGGCGCAACAATCAATGTTCCGGCAGGCAACGAAACCGAAGTTTCACTCCCTGCACCAAAAGACAGCAACATTGAATTCCACTGGGTAAGCGCATCGTCAAACGCGGTTGTTTCCGGTGACGGAACAAAAATGACAGTAACTCGTCCCGCTCTTGGAGAAGATCCTATTGTAACAAGCGTAATTCTCTATGCAAGAGATAATACAACAGGCTACGGAGATAAAAAGGAAATCCCCGTTACAATAAACGCTACAACGGACAGCACAAATGTGTTTAACATTCCTGTTACAATTAAGCAGTCATTAGCCGGCGAAAACGAATACACGGTAACGCTTTCCAAGGAAGGCGCGCTTATAAAAGAACAGGTTATTCCTGTAACAGCTGCTGAAGCAACAGCGGTAATCGAAAACATTCCGGCAAACGCGTCGGGAATAGACTATGATGTAAAAATTGTTTCAAAGAGCGATGATTTTTCGATAACAGCTCCGGCTGACGGAAAAACAACCGTTAAAGGTGTTACAGGAACTGATGTTCCGCTTAATATAACCGCTCAGAAACTCACTGACGAAAAAATCAATCTTGATGTTTCATATGCATCAACAGACGGAAATAAAACATATGATCTTATCGCGCTTGCAAAGGAAAAAGGCGCGGCTTCAAGCATATCGAACAGCGATGTAATCACCGTAAGCTATAGGCTTAATGTAACTCAGGATGATTCAACATCAGGAAAAAGCTTTATTGATTTACTGGCAGGCACTCCTTCGGCAAGTGTATCGCAGACAGGAGTTCAGTCAAGATTTGCTCTTGCTAAGCTCGGACACTGGAATCAGGTTGACTTTGTAGACAGCGCGCAGGGATTCAGCGGCTCGTCAAACGGCCCTGACCAATACCTTAACGCGTGCGGTAAATTCCAGAAAGGCACTCCATCGAATATTTCAGTGACGATTGATTACAAAAATCAGGCAATAACAATAACAGGTTCGGGTACAAACAGCGAAAAATCTTATTCACTCGAAACATTCCCGTCAGTATACGAAAAAGGCAAACTGAATATGGCTGTATATTCAGGCGGAGAAAGCTTTAACATAAGCAATCTCTCGGTTACATATAAAAGACTTATTACTGATGATGAGCCTTTACCGACAGAAGCACCGCTGCCGTCGGGCGTTGGAACACATATATTCCCTGCCGACAAAGGTCATGTTGCAGGCGGAAATCAGTGCGATAATTCGGACGGCTTCGTATTCCTTGATACCGCGGATACAAGATTAAGGGAAATTTTAAAAAATGATGCGGACAGCACAAAAGTAAAATCAGAATACGTTGCGCATTATCTTAATTATATCGCCGGAACAAACACCGGCGGAACTCATCCGCAAATCACTCTTGAAGCTCCGGCAGGACATTACACTGTATATCTTGTAGGATACAATAACGATGACAATGTTAAGGTTATTGTTGACGGTGTAACTTATGAGGCAGAGAACGGAGTGGCTTTTGCTGCAAAAGCAGACAATTCATCATATGTGCTTAAATCATATAAAGCTGACATAAAGGTAAAGGAAGCAAATGATACAATTACATTTGACTCCGGCAACGCATGGCTTCCGGATACATATGTGTTTGTAGTTGACGGCAAAGAGGCTCCTCCGGTGCCGACAGCTGAACCCACTTTAACGCCAACAACTGCTCCGACTGCAGAACCTACTGCAACTCCTACATCGGTTCCGGATAACAAGGCAGCTGTAAAGGATGTTAAAATTGAAAACGGAAACACAGTTGTAACACTTAATAATATCACAGACGGCGTAGTAATCGCTGCAAAGTACAGCGGTACGGCTCTGACTGATATCAAAACAAAAGCTGTTGCCGGAAATACTGTGACTGTTGAAGGTATTGAAGCAGATAAAATTATGGTATGGAATTCTCTTAATGATATGACTCCGCTGTGCGACGCATATACTGTTGACAAGTCGGGCAAACCATCAGAACCGACATCACAGCCGACAGCTGAACCAACATCAGATCCGGCGGAGCCGACAGCAAAGCCGATAGACGGGCCGGTAGTTGTGGACTTTACGACAATGTCGGCAGTTCCTGAATATTCCGCGGCAAGCGGTCAGGGCTTTGTAACAAAATCAGGCGCTATTATGCCGGCAGGATTTGAAAGACAGGTCGCTCCGGTTTCGGCTGTTACAGTTTCGGCAGAGGGCGCAAAAATCACTGAAACCACAGGCTCATATCTCCACAAAAAGGAAAACAGCAATGACGGCGATGATTACAACAACGGCGGTCTTATTTACCGCATAGATACAGGAAAAGCCGGCGCATATCATCTTGAAGTTGAAGTTACGGGAACAAGCGCTGATACTATCGTTGCTCCTACCGGCATGAACGGCAACAACCTCACAGGCACATCAAACTGGGATAACTGCCTGCAGGTTCCGAGAACTGTAAGCGCAAAGTGGGACGGCAGTGTATGGTCATATGATTTTGCAACAGGTGAAAAATTTATTGAAATTGAAATTGAACCGAAAACACTCGCTGCAGCTTCCAGTGCTCAGACAGTGGGAGTCAAGAAGATAACGGTTACTCCGCTTGATAATAACATCGCGGGCGATAAACCGACAATTCATATTCTGGGTGATTCAACACAGAAGTCATACAGCTTTAACGAAACAATAAGCGCTTGGGGGCAGACGCTTAAAAACTATTTTGACCCTGATAAGGTAAATGTTATAAACTATTCAATGGGCGGACGCGCAATGAAATCAAATTACTGCGAAGGACGTTTTGATGAAATTCTTATCAGAGGCAAGCAGGGCGACTTCGTATTCATCCACTCGGCTCATAATGATGAAACAGTAAGTACAAACAGATTCTCAAGAGGCGCGGGAACAGAAAAGGATAACTTTGCGGTAAACAACGCAAATTATAACAGATGGCTTGATATGTATGTTGAAGCTATCAAAGCAAGGGGCATGACGCCTGTTCTTGTAACGGCAATGCCGAGAATAAACGGCAGCACAGGCTTGCCGAACAGCGGATTTAATCCTGATTCGCCGGCTAATATGAGAGCCAAGGCTGAATCAGACCCTGACGTTGCACTTGCTGAACTGTATGACGGCGCAAAGGCGTATATAGCTAAGCTTGACGGCAAAGAAGCCGCATATATCTACAATAACATAGAAGCAGGTGAAATCCCTGCTGCAAACGCGGCAAACGGCGCAAACGGCGACGGTACTCACTACAAAGAAGCAGCCGCAAAGCAGTGGTCAAGAATAATCCTTCAAAGCATTTATGACCAGTCAGTCGCTTCGGCAGATACATACACAGATAAGGATATTATGACAAGGCTTGTTTCGCTTATGCCTGAGAAGGTTAAAACAGCGGCTCAGACAGGCGACTGGTCAGAGGTATTCCCTGAAATGGCAAGCGATGTAAGCGCGGTTGACATAGTACCTGGCGCAGAAAAACAGGCGGAAAGTAATTTCTATTACAGAAACAACATAGAAAAAGCTCTCCAGCTTGGACTTCTTCATAAGGATACAAACAATCTGTTCAAGCCGACATCAACTATCACAGTAGGCGAATTTGCAAGAGGAATGGAAAAAGCATTCGGCTTGGCGGAAAACAGCCTTACAAGCTATACAAAAACATATGCAGAGCTTACAGCAGAGTCTTCACCTGTAAGCGCACAGGCTGAATCACCGGAAGAAATAAGTGAAAACGGCGACGTTTCACTTTATGACGATGGTGACGGTGAAATTACAATCACAGTTACACAGCCGACAGGCGGTACTGTAACTGTTTATAACAACAGCGCGTTTAACACAGTTACAGCTGATATTCCGGCAGGTGTAACCGCAAATTCCGTAATATCTGACAACAGCAGCTTTACTCTTACCGCTCCTGAAACAATAGTGGCCGGAACTGACAAGAGCGGCGTATTTGATAATAAAGACATCAGTATCAACTTTGTTGAATTCAGAAACGGCGACGGCAAAATACTCACATATACTGCAAAGGCAGACGGAATTCTTACTGTATACGCCCGTACAGGAAACAACAAAGGAATTGAACTGAAAGGTACAACTACACAGTCGGCATTTATCAATGAAGCCGGCTCCGGCAACGTATACGGAGTTGTTACATTTAATGTAAAGAGCGGTGAAGAATATGAACTCTATACCCGCGGAGGTACAGGCAGACTGTTCGGCGTTAAGTATGAGTCAACCAACTATCCGCAGAGTACAGAATCATTGTCAGTTAACAAAGGCGATGAAATCAGAGTTGTTGCAGTTCCGGCTGAAAATCATGTAAACGGCTCAATTCTTATAAACGGCGAAGCAAAGACCACATCTAAGGAATATACCTTCAAAGCTGACAGCAGCACAACTGTTTCGGCTACATTCATTTCAGAGCCGGCTCTTGTAGAGATAACAAAGATTGCAACGGATGCTGCTCTTACAAGAGAAGCTATGGGCGCGATTCTTTATGACGCATATCAGGCATTCCAGGAGAATGGCAGCGCTGAAGCCAAAGGATATATGAAAGCATACATGGACAATAACGGCGGCGTTCCGTCACCAAGCGATCCGAACTATGACCCGAATATCCAGTATGAGGGTTCACCATATATCCCGACAGTAGGCTGGGGCGCGCTTACAGATACAAGCGACCTTACCGACAGCTTATATATGAAGGTTAAAAACGCGTATAATCTTGGTCTGATGAGATCAGAACAGGGCATCGGACGCGGCAAGATAGCATTGGGAACAGAACTTGAACCCAAGGCAGAAGTAACAAGAGCAAAAGCAGCGAAAGCGCTTGTATTCGCATTCACACTGACACAAAAGCAAACAGACGAAAGCCAGCTTATTCCGGCAGGCTATGCACCGTCAGCTCCGTCAGAAATCGCTCTTCCTAATGAAAACGCTCTGACTGCTGTATTTAATTAAAACTCTCTCCTTAAATATAATAAAGAAGCAGAACCGCACTGCGGTTCTGCTTCTTGTATGTCTGTACATCTTTTCCATGGAAATACTGATTTTTGATTCCCTTATATAAATGACTTAATATCTATATTTTCGCCTGTAATACCGATAACCGCGCCGTTCTGCGCTTCACTGCTTTCGCTGTGTGCCAGAAGCCATTTGTTTTTAGCGAATAACAGCTTATCTTCAATATTTTTAACCGGCATATCAGGCTTGGCAGTATTTGTTCCCTTCGGCAGCGCTACCATCACTTTAAATCCCTTTGCAGGATCGGTGTGACATGGCGCATAATGAAGGCTTGTGGCATATACCTCGACCAATACTCCCTTAGGAACGCGGAACGCTTTGACCGCCGATGTATCCAGCTTATAATCAACAACATCGCTTTCCTTTGCCAGCAGCAGTATAAAATCTTCCGTTCCGAGATTAAACTCGCTGTCTCTGTGATATTCAAGGCAGTTCAGCTTTGTATTATGTCCGTTGCACCAGCCGAACTGTACCGGCATTCCGCCGTATAAGCTGTCTGCCATAGCTTTTGCAGCAGCTAAATTCTGAAGCGCCGGCTCTTCCGGAACGTAATCTGTATTTTCCGGAAGCGGAGTATCCTTTTCAAGCGCCGAAACTATCGGCTCTGTGTCATAGCCGTCTACGATTTTGCCGTATTCGCAAAATTCCTTGTCTGTCACATCATAAATTTTCATAATGAACACCTCTTATAATTAAAATTTTTAAAGAAAACAGACGACAGACTATTTCAAGTATGCCGTCTGTTTTTCTATTTACCTGATATTCCTGTTCTCTGTAAGCGTTTTATTCCGCTTTGCCGTACATAAGCGTAAAGTAGTCATAGTTTCCGCAGAATGAGGCACCGCCTGCTGTAAATTTTACAAACAATCCGAATGTTCCTGTCTTTTTATTTGTAACTCTTGCAATATTCTCTCCTTCTTTCGCCATTGTATTCCATCCGCCTGTATTCTTAATTGTCACAGCGCCGAGAGAATTTTCATCGGTAAGAAGCTTTTCTATCGCTGCTTTCTCCGCTGTGCTGACGTTTAATCCGCTTGTGTCAACAGCAAAGAACTCTGCTCTGTTCCCGCTCTCTTTAGTTCCTGCAACTGCATCTATGCCTTCAAGACTGGACATATCATACTCACCTAAATAAATGATATCATTTTCTTTAAGGTTGTCGATAAGGGTTTCTTTGTCTACATCGTCTCTCTTGAACCACCCTTTCTCGTATTTTTCCGCCTCTATCTTTTCTTCTTTTACTATTTCAGGCAATGACTCCGGTGTCGGAGAAGGAGTCGGGGCTACATAATCGGTATCGGTGTCAAATATTACGCCGTAGAACTGTTTGTTCGCGCCGCCTCCGTAAATGTATACCGGCTCGCCGGCTGTAACATACATTTCAACCTTTGCAAGAACATCGGTATTGGTTCCGTAACCTTCAGCGGTTTTATCACCCTGCTCAATTATAAGCTTTCTTTCTGTGTTTGAATCGAGCAGCGCCGTTACAAGTCCGTCCGCCTCCGGTACAAAATACACGTTTGATTTTTCCTTACTGCCCGCTCCCGCTTTCAGCCCGCGGTTAAAGGTATACTTTGTTCCTTTATATTCAACTGTTCTCTTCTTTTCCTGAGTGCCCCAGCCGCCTATACCGTTCATTCCTGTACCGCTTGAAAGTTTTAATCCTTCTGAGGTTTCAAAGAATGAATCAAATGCCGGGTCGGCAAAGTCAAATATAGTAAGTTCCTTTATAACAGGCGCGTTATAAGTATTGTCAACCGCCGCTGTAAGAGCCGTTGTATCGTCTTCACTTACAGTAAGTTCATATTTTACAGTGTCGCCTTCACTAAATCCCTCGAATATATAATCTCCTGCCTCTGTTACAGGCGTTTTAACGACTGCCCCGCCGCGTGTTTCAACTATACATCCGCTCTCAAACGGTATGTTTACTTTGATTTTGCCGCCTGCCATATTAAGTACGTCTATATCCGACTCAATATATTCAAGGCTTATATAATCAAGATTAGCGCCGTTTGTCTGAATATATAATGTTCCGCAGCCGTTTGCATCAAGATTCAGCTTTGATATTTCATTTCTGTCAACCGCAAGATTTACATCTGCCCATGTTGTCCATTCCCCTGTCGCTTCCGCTTTTGCAGCCGCAATAATTCTTTCTGAACCCGGATTCAAAGCATTCCCCTTATAATCCCTGCCGTTATTTAAGGATATGTTGATTACAGAGTCGCCGGATTTCTTGGATATACGCGCTTTAATACCAGTAAGCTTGCTGAGTTTTACTCCGTCAAAACGCATCCATGATGTTCCTGTGTCACCGGCACAAAGACCGCCGCTTGCGCCATCTTTTTCATCGGTCAGTGTCGCTCCGTCACCGTCGTCAGCAAGTTCGCCTTCAAGCGGAATATTCGCATATATAACAGCGCTTCCTGTCGCATTCTGAGCATAATCATATACTGTAACCTTAAATGTGCCGTTTTCTGTAACTGTAAGCGTTCCGTCCTGAGCTATTGTCGGAGCGGTTCTCTTTGACGCGTCAAGTTTTTCAATTACCCATGTGAGTCCGTCTGCTTCAACAGTGTTTTCTCCGTCCTTTACGGTGAGTACCGCTGTGTTCTTTTCAAGAACGCCGTAATTTATATCTGATGATGATATAACATATTTATCTGTCAGAGCTATTCTTTCAACCGCTTTGAGTTTTGTAACCGCTTCCTCTAAAATTCCGGAAATGTTGTCCGCCAGAAGTTCATTTTCTATAGCTTCTTTTGCCGTATTGTATATGCTTGTAAGCAACGCGTAATTTTCCGCTGTATACGCGTCTTCCGGATATGTTTTATATGTCTTTTCAAGTTCTTCCAGATATGCAGCCTTGTCATTATCGCCTGCGGCAAGTACCTCCTCTGTTACAACAGCAAACTTATCGGAAACTCCGCCTGCCGTAACCGTAATAACCGCTGTGCCGACTGTTCCGCCGGATCTTACATTGCCGTCAGCGTCAACGACCGCTACCGCTGTGTCTGAACTTGTGTAAGTTTCACCTTCATAGTCATCTGCCATGATAAGCTGTTCATTCTTTAATGCAATTGACGCGTCAGCCGAAATTGTATTCGCCGGCGATACTGTGCCGTCAGGTTTTTTAGCCGCGTAAAGCTTTATTCCTGTCGGAACAGCTTTTACCGTTTTTACCGCTTCATCAATAGTTCCGCTTACGCTGATCTTTGATGTGAGCGAATTTGTGTCGCCTGCGTCTCTTCCTTGGTGCCCGTAACCTCGAGCTTGCACTCGGAGCACGTCCA
>CAZLOX010000058.1:0-11750 GCA_964561265.1 uncultured Lachnospiraceae bacterium | reverse complement strand
TTTTGAGGGAGAAGTAGTTAAGGCGGAGGCGCCTGTTCTTATAGATTACTGGGCATCATGGTGTATGCCGTGTTCGATGGTTTCGCCGATAATAGACGAGATAGCTGAGGAATATTCACCGCAGCTGAAAGTATGCAAGGTGAATATTGACGAACAGGGAGAACTTGCAAGCCGCGCCGCTGTCGTGAGCATACCGACTGTTATGATTATGAAGGACGGAAAAATCCTTGAAAAGGTAGTCGGCGCTCATTCAAAGGATGAGTATGAGGAAATTGTGGAAAAATATATATGAAGGATGAAATAAGAGCGGCAGCTGTGAAAAACGGCATATCGCAGACGGGATTTGTGCGGGCGGAGATTTTTTCTTCGCTTGCGCCTTTTCTTGACGGAAAAACCGTTATGACAGAGCCTGATATACAAAAGCGTATAAATCCGTTTATCGGATATGAATGGGCAAAAACTTTTATAGTGTGTCTGCTGCCGTATTTCACAGGCGGAGAAAGGTCTGAAATCTCACGCTATGCCTGGGGGAAAGATTATCATGCCGTTATGCGTGAATATCTTTCCCCCGTCTGCTTGCTTTTGCAGGATAAAGGTTACAGGGCGGAAATTATATGCGACAATCACAGCCTGAACGACCGTTTTCTTGCATATAAGGCTGGTCTGGGCTTTTTCGGCAGAAACGGATTTCTTATAAATGAGAGATGCGGGACGTATACCTTTATAGGCTCTGTTGTAACGGACGCGGAAATTGAGCCTGACAGGCCGTCCGGAAAAAAATGCGCGGAATGCGGAAGATGCGCGCGTGCCTGTCCGGGCGGAGCGATATCGGAGACCGGAATAAACGCGGAAAGATGCGTGTCCTATATCACGCAGAAAAAAGGAGAACTGACAAAGGAAGAAAAATCGGTTATCAAAAAAAGCGGTTATATATGGGGATGCGATATATGTCAGGAGGTATGCCCGCATAATGAAAATGCTGAAATGACGGATATCGGTGCATTCAGGGATGAGCTGATAAAGTCGCCGGTTATTGACGGAACTATGTCAAACCGCGAATTTCGGAGGAAATATTCTGAGCGCGCGTTTGCATGGAGAGGAAAACAGACAATTTTACGCAATATTCGCATATCAGAGGGTGAAAATTTGTGAAATATGACTATTGTATGAGAGTACAGCCGGAGTTATAATTATATTTACAAATAATATTTCTTAGGAGGTTATGCTGATGCTGGAGGATATAAAGCAAAAGGATAAAAAATATTATATGAATACCTTTGGCGAAAGACTGCCCGTGGCTTTTGAAAGAGGCGAGGGAATAAGACTTTTTTCTGATGAAGGAGAAGTATATTATGATTTTCTGGGAGGAATAGCGGTAAACGCGCTTGGTCACGCGCACCCCGATTTTACCGCGGCTCTTAAAAATCAGATAGATAAAGTATTACATACGTCAAACCTTTATTATATAGAAAATCAGGCGAAACTTGCGGAGAAGATCGTAAACGCGTCATGCGCCGACAGGGTATTTTTCTCAAACACCGGCGCGGAGGCGAATGAGGGAGCGTTTAAGCTTGCGAGAAAATATTTCTACAAAAAAGGCGAGGAAAGATACGAGATAATTTCTCTTGACAAATCTTTTCACGGAAGAACGCTTGCAACGGTAGCGGCAACGGGACAGGAAAAATATCAGAAACCATACCGTCCGCTTACACCGGGATTTATTCAGGTAAAACCTAATGATTTTGAAGCGCTGAAAAATGCGGTCAGCGATAAGACAGCCGCAATTATGATCGAACTTGTGCAGGGCGAAAGCGGAGTCAATCCGATGGATGCCGAATATGTGCGCAATATAAGAAAACTTTGCGATGAGAAGGATATTATACTTATATTTGATGAAGTGCAGACAGGAATGGGAAGAAGCGGAGAAATGTTCTGCTATCAGACCTACGGCATAGAACCTGATATATTCACTCTTGCAAAGGCTCTCGGCGGAGGTGTTCCGATAGGAGCGGTATGCGCGAAGGAATTTGTTGCGTCGGCATTTAATCCGGGGGATCACGGCACTACTTTCGGCGGAAATCCTCTTGCGTGCGCGGCAGGACTTGCTGTGTTTGATATATATGAAAAAGAAAATATACTTGACAATGTTAAAAAGGTAAGCAAGTATCTTGTCGGCAGACTGAATGATGTTATGAAAAAACACTCCGGCAAGGTGAATGATGTAAGAAACACCGGACTCCTTATCGGAGTTGAACTTGATCCGGATATCGCAAGAGATGTGTTTAACAGGCTGTTTGAGAAAAAAATCCTGACAAGTCTGTGCGGAGTTACGATACGCATAGCGCCGCCGCTTATTATAAAGGAAAATGAAGCAGATTTGTTTGCGGATACTCTTGATAATATATTGGACAATATATGAGAAAGGAAATGTAATAATGAAAGATTTTATAAGTATACATGACTGCACTGAAGAAGAAATATTTGACTTGTTAAAACTTGCTGAAAAGCTTAAGAATGAGCAGAAAAACGGTATTCCTCATCAGATTTTAAAGGGAAAAACTCTCGGAATGATATTCACGAAATCATCTACAAGAACAAGGGTTTCGTTTGAGGTGGGAATGACACAGCTCGGCGGATATCCGCTGTTCCTGTCAAGCAATGATATTCAGCTCGGACGCGGAGAAACGATTCATGACACAGCGAAAGTGCTTGAGCGTTATCTTGACGGCATTATGATAAGAACATTTGCGCATCAGGACGTGCTGGATCTGGCGGAATATGCGGATATTCCGGTAATAAACGCGCTCACCGACCTGCTGCATCCGTGTCAGGTAATGGCGGATCTGCTCACAGCGTATGAGAAAAAAGGCAGATTAAAGGGACTTAAAATGGCGTATGTCGGTGACGGCAACAATATGGCGCACTCGCTTTTATACGGCTGCGCAAAAGTCGGAATGAATATTTCAGTCGCATCTCCGGCAGAATATTCGTGTGATGAGGAAATTGTCGCAAACGCGAAGGATGACGCGAAAAAAAGCGGCGCGGAAGTGGTTATAACACAGGATCCGGTTGAGGCTGTAAAAGACGCGGATATTGTGTATTCCGACACATGGACGAGTATGGGACAGGAAGCGGAAAAAGCGGAAAGAATAAAGATATTCACGCCGTATCAGGTAAATAAGGAGCTTTTTGCGCACGCAAAGGATGACGCTGTATTTATGCACTGTCTGCCGGCTTACAGAGGTTTTGAAGTTACAGAGGATGTTATAGATTCCCCGCGTTCGGTTATATTTGACGAAACGGAAAACAGACTTCATGCACAAAAAGCCGTTATGGCGACTTTAATGGCGTAAAAACTGCCGGATATCCGCTTTTTATTGAAAAAAGTCTGATTATTATACATTTATCGGATTTACAAGAATTATAAAGGTGTGCTATAATAAAAACAGCAGGCCGTTTATTCTGAAAATCCGATGCTATTTTCAGGAAAACCCCATTATACGGGGTTTCCTGTTTTATTTTTACTTTACGGAGGAATACATAATGAAAGAATTTCAATCTCTTCTGGAGATACGTCTTGCAAATGAGGACGATATTCCGGCAATAATGGAGATAACGCAGGAAGCATTTAAAAAGTACAGGGAACTTGCGGGAATAGATCATCTTGACGCTCTTACAGAAACTTACGGGGATGTGAAAAAGGATATAGAAACCAAAGTGGTTCTTATAGCTCTTTCGGACAATATTCCCGTGGGAAGCGCACGCGTTGAGATAAGACCGGATAACACGGCATATTTAAGCCGTTTCGGAGTCCGTATGCAGTCGCAGAATAACGGTATAGGAAAATCAATAATAAATCTTGTGGATAAAATAATGATAAAAAAGGGAATAAAGTCGATAGAACTGCACACAGGTTCAAAAATAACCTCGCTTATCCGTTTTTATTACGGACGCGGATTTTACATAGATTCGATAGACAAATCAAGAGGATATATAAGAGCCTGCCTTAAAAAGGATTATACTTAAGGCAATACCGCACAATTAACGGCTAACGTCTTTGCCATCCGCTTGCTTGCATATTTTCCGTCATATCGCACAAATTTTGCTTGAAATACGACAGTATTCATTCTTAAAATTTATACAATCTGACGAAAAATCTGACTGCGCAATCGAACGGCAGTAATTATGCGGTATTACCTTAAAATTCAGACAGAATATGCCGGAGGAAACCAATGAACTTAAAAGACGCACCTTTATATTTAAAATTAAAAGAATATTCATCAAGAAAGAGAATATCTTTTGCAATGCCGGGTCATAAGGGAGGAGCCGGTATAAAAAGAGATTTTGCTCAGAAAGCGATGAAATATGACGTTACCGAACTCCATGACACCGAAAATCTTTATCATCCGAAAGAGGCTCTGCAAAAGGCAAAACGCCTTGCCGGAGAGTATTTCGGCGCGGAGGAAACATATTTTATGGTAAACGGTTCCACCTCCGGAATATACGCTATGATTGCGGCAGCCTGCAGTCCGGGCGATACTATAATAGTAAACAGAGCATGCCATATGTCGGTTATAAATGCGTGTATTATGCTTGGTGTAAAGCCTGAATTTGTTTCTCAGCAGATTCTGGAGGAATACTGTGTGCCGGGAGGAATAGACCACAGGCGTCTGGTTGAAGTTCTTGACAGAAATGATACGGCAAAGGCGGTTCTTCTGACATCTCCGTCATATTATGGCATAGCGTCGGATATTGAGGCGGTGGCGAATATAACGCGACCGAGAGGCATTGCGCTGCTGGTTGATGAGGCGCACGGGGCACATTTTCCTGTTGATGAAAGAATATTCCCGAGGACGGCAATGGAACAGGGTGCGGATTTATCGGTATGCAGCGCGCATAAAACGCTCAACGCTCTTAATCAGTCAGCTTTTTTGAATTTCAGAGGAGATATTGTGGATAAACACAGGCTGGAAACAGTCATAGCAATGCAGCAGACATCAAGTCCGTCATATGTGATAGCCGCGTCGGCGGATATAGCGCGCGCGGAGGTATCAACGATGCGCGGAAGGGCAAAATGGAGAGAAATCTATGATGAATGTGCTATATTAAGGCATAAGGTGATGTCAAAAACCGATGTAGTGTTTATATCCGAACAGCTTTCTCTTACTAATGACATATACGGTGTTGACGAAACGCGTATTGTTATGAATTTTTCCAATTATAATATAACCGGTTTTGAAGTGAGTGATATGCTGAGAAGAAAATTCAATATAGATATGGAAATGGCGGATTTGTTTAACGTTGTGGGAATTGCGACTCCGGCAAATTCAAGGAAGGATTTTTCATCGCTCGCATCGGCTGTGATAAAAATATGTGCCGGACTTAAAAAAAGCGATGAAGAACCTGTTTTTCCGGAAATTCCTGTGCCCGAAATGAGAATGACACCGCAGCAGGCATTTTATGCAAAGGGAAGGAATGTGCGTCTTGACGAGGCGATAGGATGTGTTTCGCGGGTTACTGTTGTAGCTTATCCTCCGGCAACGCCTATTATATGCACCGGTGAAATAATAACGGAGGAAAGTATCGGATATATTGAGGCTCTTATCGGAATGGAGGCGGAAATAACAGGGCTTAATGCCAACGGTTTTATTTCGATTGTAGAGGACTATCGGGAGGAGCCGGAATATGAATACGAGGAAAATACCGAAGAAAATACTGATGAAAATACTGATGAAAATATTGAAGAAAACGCTGAATAAAATCAGTGTTTTCTTTTAGCCGTTATATAACTGAAAAAATACGCATATAAATTTAACAGCCTGTTTAATACAGCAGAATATAATTATAATGCTTAGCGTTAAGGAATTTTGAGGGATATATATGCGCGGAAAAATCAGAATATTGCTTGCCGGCATAATACTGTTCGCCGGCTTTTTTATTAACGGCAGAAATCATATAGTCAGACCGGACGAGCGGATTCCGTTTGAAACGGACAGTACGGAAAGATATGAAAGGATATTCGGCGGCGGTGAAACATATAAGACAAAATCTGAGGCTGACAGAAATGTTACCGAAGTGACTGTGCCGGTATGGCATATAGAAGACGGCAGAAAACAGCCGTCCGCGGAAACGCTTACTGTAAACAAAGCACTTGCAGATGAAATCTATGATATATTTTATGAGATATATACAGGAAGTGAAAAATTCCCCATAAAATCGGTATACGCGTATTCGTGGAGGAATACGGCGGAAGGCGCTGTTTCACAGCACAGCTACGGAACAGCGGTGGACATAAATCCGGAGGAAAATTACTGTGTGTACAAATCCGGAAAAACAACAGGCAGCTTCTGGAAACCATATGAAAATCCGTATTCGCTGACAGCGGACGGAGATGTTGTGAAAGCGTTTTCAAAGTACGGCTGGACATGGGGTGCGGAGTGGGATTCGCCGAAAGATTATATGCACTTTTCGTATCTGGGCGGATAAAGACAGGATTATGACTTGCCGAAACCGTTTCCGGATATTTCGGCGGTGTCGAGAGTGACGACAAACGCGTTCGGGTCTGTTTTTTGGATAAGGCTGTAAGCCTTGTATACTTCATATCGTTCCACAGCGCATAAAACCGCCATAGTTTTATGTCCGGTAAAACCGCCTTCGGCATTTAACAGCGTCACTCCGCGGTGCGCCTGAAACATAAGCGCGTCTGATATTGCGGAGTATTCGGGAGATATGATAAGCAGCATTTTTTCGCTTTTGCCGTAAAGGATTGCGTCAATCAGTTTTGTTGATATGAAAACTACAACCGCCGCGTACATCGGAGCCTCTATGTTATGATACACCGGCGCGGAAAGTGCGATTATAATGCAGTCGAAAAAAAGTATGAGTTTTCCGATGGATATTTTCTTGATTTTGTAAGATATGAGCGAAGCGGCAAGATCACTTCCGCCGGTAGTGCCGTCAAAACGGAAAATCAGTCCAAGTCCCGCTCCCGACAGAACGCCGGCAAATATGGACGCAAGCATACGGTCGCTGTCATACGCCGGCAGAAATGACGCGCTTATGTCGATCACCGCCGAGGATATGAAGGTGGCGGCAAGCGTTTTTATAATAAAATTTTTCCCTCTTTGTATACATCCCCAGATGAACAGGGGGAGATTGAGAAGAAATGTAAGAGTGCCTATAGGAATGCCGAAAAGAAAATTTGCCATAATTCCTATTCCGGTAAAACCGCCGGAAATTATGTTGTTGGGCGCGGAAAAGGTATTTACCGACAGCGCAAATAAAAAACTGCCTACTATATACATAAAAATGTCCGCGCTCCACCGCTTGACTCCCGCCATAAAAATCACCTCGCTATAAGTATCTGCAAAATATTATGAATAATATACATATTAACGGCAATAAAAATGCCGGCAGGAGGTAAGAATAAACAAAATCGCTTCTTTTGAAGGGTTTTGATGATATTTTTTAAATTTCCTATTGTGCAAAAAATAAATCTGTGATAAAATATTAGTGTGTGAGTATAGCGGGGTATATAAATTATATAGTATAAGTATATAATTGTAAAATAACCGGAGAAAATATCTTTTATAATAAATTATTCGGTTGTTTGGTCAGAAAGGCTGTGGGATTTTATTATGAATGCAGTGTATGTATATTTACAGCTGTATCGTCTGTTTGACAATGTTACTCCGGTCAGGGGACTGGACTGCGGCTTGCTTTGCTCCAAAGCCTGCTGCAAAGGCGACGGGGGAATGTATCTTTTTCCTCAGGAGGAAAAGGTCTTTGAATTTCTGAAACCTCCGTGGCTCTCCGTTGAAGAATCGGATTTTGAATATACATATAAAAATAAGAAGAAAAATTTGAAAATATGCTTTTGCACCGGAAAATGCGACAGATATCAGCGTCCGCTCGCGTGCAGGATTTTTCCTCTTACGCCGTATATCGACAAGAACGGAAATTTCGATATAATTACGGATCCGCGTGCAAAATCTGTATGCAGACTCGCAGAGGCTTACAGAAAAGATGATTTTAACAGGATATTTCTTGAAAATGTAAGAAAAACATTTATACTGCTTTGTAAAAATAAGGAGATATATGAGTTTATGAAGGAGTATTCCTCATATCTTGAAACATATATGCAATTTTTTTATAAAAATAATTAAAAGGTGGGAAATATTTAATGGATACAAATATGGAACAAGAAACAAAACCTCAGCGCGGACGCAGAGTGCGCAAGGGCTCTGCAAAGAAAAGAAAATCCGCGCAGAGAATTACGGCTGTTGCTTTATGCGCGGTAGCCGGAGTTTTTGCAGTTACAATGGGGGTGCTTATTTCATCCGTTCCTAAGGATGTTATCGCAAAGGGAGTATACGCTGACGCAATAGATCTGAGCGGAATGACCAAGGAAGAAGCCAAGAGTGCTATTGAAGGACATGAATTTTTTAATATAGAGAATATAAGCGTTGAATCCGGCGGAGCGGAATTTGATATCCCGGTATCGGCTGTTTCACTTGGGATTGACTCTGAAAAAACCGCTGAAAAGGCATTTTCAATCGGAAAATCCGGAAATAAATTATCAGATGCCCGTGATGTTCTGATAATGCGTTTTTCGGATAAACAGACCGATATTGTTCCGAGTATAGACGAGGAAGCTCTTAACGCGCAGCTGTATGAGTTCGCAAAGCAGATTCACGGCGAACTTCAGGAACACAGCTTTGAAATGGGCAGCGATTCCGTTAAGGTTATACCGGGAAAAACAGGAGCGTCGCCGGATTGTTCACAGGCGTGCGAACAGGTAATAAACGCGATATCGGGCAGAAAATTCAGCGGCATATCGGTCAGTCTGAACAAGGAAGCGCCGAAAGAACTTGATCTTGACGCGCTATGCAATGAAGTTCATGCCGACGCAAAGGACGCCGGATTTGAAACGACTTCAAAAAGCGCCAAAGTTTCCGATCATGTTATCGGTATTGATGTTGACAGAGAGGACGCCAATGACAAGATCTCAAAAATCAAAGAGGGCGGAGAACCTGTTGAAATTAAAATTACAAAGACGATGCCGAAAGTTACAAAGGATATGCTTGAAGACAAACTCTTCAATACCACGCTTTCATCATTTTCAACAAAATATTCCGCATCTAATACAAACCGTTCCGCAAACCTTGCTCTCGCGGCAAGCAATATGAACGGCACAGTTCTCGCGCCGGGCGAAACTTTTTCCTATAATGAAGTTGTTGGTGAAAGAACGGCGGCAAACGGATTTAAAAATGCGGCGGTTTATGAAAACGGAAAATCTGTTGACGGAATCGGCGGCGGAGTATGTCAGGTCAGCACCACTCTTTACAGCGCGGTGCTTTATGCCGATCTGAAAGTGGTTTCAAGACAGAATCACTCGCTCACAGTGTCGTATGTTCCGCTCGGACAGGACGCGACCGTTGTTGACGGCGCAATTGACTTCAAATTCCAGAACAATACCGATTACCCGATAAAGATAGTATCTTCGGCGGGCGGCGGAACTATAGATGTAAGCATAGTCGGAACAAAACGCGATAAGGAAAGAACAGTAAAACTTGAACATAAAACAGTTTCAACAACAGCTCCCACAACAAAGGAAATCAAAAACAGCAGTCTGCCGGAAGGCACAACAAAGACTGTAAGCAAAGGTCATACGGGATATGTTGTTGAAAGTACAAAGATCGTATATGAAAACGGAGAGGAAGTGTCAAGAACTTCTCTCGGAAAGAGCACATATAAAATGGTTCCTAACGAAGTTGAGGTAGGAACGGCAGCGGCGGCAACGCAGGCTCCGCCTCCGGCGGCAGAACAGCCGGCGGAAAACAATACTGTGCCGCGTACAAATGAAACAATAGTACAGCCGAAAATGCCTGAGGCAGTCGGCGGCGCAGCCGCGCCGGCGGAAAATGAGCCGGCGGCGGCAGACGGCAATTGATAATATAATAGGGGATACGGATTTTCGTTATCCCCTATTTTGCTTGAAAGGAGGCAGAAATTATGAAAAAGTACATCATAAAAACAAGAGCTGAGAAAAAATATTTTATAAGTAATATCATATTTATTATTGTAGCGGCTTTGCTTGCTGCGGCGGGGATTCTTATGCTTCTGTATAATATAGTAAGATTTAATCCTATATTCTGCGCCGTAGCACTTCTGGCAACGGTTGCCGCTGCGGCTGTTCTTGTTATCAGGTGCAATATGGGCTTTACAAGTTTTCTTGCGGCCGACGATGAATATCTTTATATGAAAAGCTGGGAGAACGGATTTTTTTCATATGATATTCTGAGCGGGGCTAAAATTGTGAGGGAATTTATCCCTGCTAAAATTGAAACGACTACTATTCCTGTAAGCGAGATAAAAAGAGTTCTTATAGGCGTGCCGAATTATATCATTCAGCAGAATATCGGCAAAACATTCAGCGGAATGTATAAGGAAGCCTATGACAAGGCAGATGAAAACGAAAAGGAGAAAATGAAAAAAGAAAATATCATATATATATCCACTCACAAAGGCGCGTCATGCTTTATGCCGGCTGACCATCTGAATGAGGATGATATTGTTAGTATATTGGTCAGACTTGAGAAAAACGGGGTAAAAGAGATAAAATGCGGTTCTGCCGGTATGAATAAAAAACTTATTGAGTCAATGGGAAGAGGCTCTAAAGGACGGCAAATGGAACGGATTCCCGAGCCTGATGCCATGGCTGCCGATATTTTTAATGATGTAAAAAAGAATCAGGCACCGAAGGCAAAACCAAAAAATCCCTCATAAGACGAAGATATAAAAAAATGACTGATTTTTAATATAAATTTAATGAAAAAGTATTGGACATTTGATAAAAAGTGTGTTATAATAGAACTATACGATATATTTATATAAATGAATGTTATAAACATAAATAATTATTTATGAAAAATGCACAAATACTTATAAAGATTTTTGTGCGGTTTTCACAAAGTTATAATAATTTCATAAAATAAATTGAAATTTATAATAAAATGGTTTATAATATTGTTATATGAATATATAGTGTGTGCGGACACTCTGAATATATCCATGATACTACATATTGCTGGCAATGTATGTCACGGGTATAACAGTATGTTCATAAAGCAAAAAAAATTAAAAATCTTATTTTAGAAAAGGGGTAACAAAATGAAAAAAACATTGAAAAAAGCAATCATTGCGATTACTGCAGTAGCTCTTGTTTCAGCATCAGTTGCATTTTCAGCATTCGCCGCAGATCCTGCCGTGAGCGCTACATACGCTGATAACAAAATAACACTGTCTATCACAGGCGCTGCAGAAGGTCAGGTAACTGTTCTGGTTACAGACGTGAATGCACAGACAGTTGTAGCAGAAAATATTTTCTACATCAATCAGGATGCATCAGAGAACGGCTCATTGAGCTATACATTTGACAGCAATTTGCCGGAAGGCGAATATGAAGTCAGAGTAGGCGGAGCCGGTGCCGGAACTGACGGTTTCCTTACAACAACATTCACAATTGGTAATGTGGTAAAGCCGACAGATGACCCGACAAAGCCGACAGATGATCCTACAAAACCGACAGATGATCCTACAAAACCGACAACACCGCCGGTTACAGACGATTATCCGGTTAAAATCGGTGACGTAAATGATGACGGTGAACCTAATTCTTTGGATGCTCTTGATATTCTTTATTACGGTATAGGCGATATATCGGAATTTACAGCAAGTGGTGACGGCAA
>CAZLOX010000057.1:0-11789 GCA_964561265.1 uncultured Lachnospiraceae bacterium | reverse complement strand
CTCCATATGATATTCACGCGCTTTGTTTTTGCAGCTGACTTTTTGTATGCTGAATGTATTTGTTATTGCAGCCCATTTTATTATATATTCACATCAAATAAAAATTCTCCGCTGCCGGTTTCAAATACCGCCCTTGACTCAATTATTCCCCTGAAAATAATTTCTTCGCCCTGCACAACGGAACTCATATCCGCCTTGACAGACGGAAGACAGATAACCGCTCTTGTATTCGCCGGAACGGCGCATTTGTATATAAATTTTCCGTTTTCTGTTCTCCATTCTGAAACTATCCTGCCATGCGCGCTTTCATAATATCCTCCCGCACTGCAAAGCGAACCGCCGAAATAAGGTTTTAATATTATCCGCTTATATCCTGTTTCACCGGCTTTATTGCTTGTGTTAATTCCCAGAATACAGCCGAACATCCATTCGCCCACCGCGCCGTAGCTGTAATGATTAAAGGAATTCATAAGCGCGTTTCCGAATTTTCCGCTTTCAGCAACATATGAATCCCAGCGTTCCCATATAGTTGTCGCGCCGTTTACAACACTGTAAAGCCAGCTTGGATTTTCTTTCTGTTCCAGAAGTGCGAAAGCCCTGCCGGCAAATCCCGACTTTGTAAGCGCGGACGCGATATGCGATATTCCCAGAAATCCCACCGATAATTTACCGCCGAAATCATCTATCGCGCGGCAGAAAGCCTTTGCGGCATTTCCGCGTTTTTCCTCGGGTATAAGGTCAAAATCTATCGCAAGCGCATAGGCTGTCTGTGACGGACGCGCTGACGCGCTTTTTTCGGAATAATATGTATGGTTTATAATATTTCCGTTCTTATCGCTATTTGACTTGCTCATTTCACCCCAATATGAAATTGTGCCGTCCTCCTCAACCCACGCCTCGCAGAAGGCTTTTTTTATATTTTCAAAACGCGCATAATATTTTTTATAATCATCATCATAACCCAGCAGTTTCGCCGTTTCTGCCAGAAGATACGCGCTTCTCGCACTGTACGCTGTTGCTGAAAGTATAAACGGAGTTGATTCATCAAAGGTCAGATGGTCGCCCCTCGACTGCTGAATCTGAATAAAAGGCTCTGACGACAAATCGGACTGCTCCGGCATTTCCTTATTGTCAACAATTCTGACACCCCTGTTCTGCCGTTCGTCAAGACTCTGATAATCAACCCACTTTTTCATCATATCATAATTATCCTCAAGAACCTTTATATCACCGTATGCAAGGTAAATATCCCACGGAACAAACACCGCCGCGTCACCCCATCCGCCGCATCCGCCTGTAGGTCTGTTATCTCCGCCCAGCGGCGCCGTATCGGGGACTGCGCCTTTTCTGTTATACAAAAGCTGCGCGTCACGCAGGTCGGCAAGCCATTTATTCATAAATTCCTTTATATACATATTATATGCCGCCGTCGGCGCGAACACCTGCGCGTCGCCTGTCCATCCCATACGCTCGTTGCGCTGAGGACAATCGGTGAACACAAGCAGGGAATTTCCCCTCTGCCCCCACTCAATATTGCTCTGCAGTTTATTTATATATTCGTCTGAACATTCAAAAAAGCCTGTCCTTTCGGTTGTGTTTGTTATAACCAGTCCCTCGGGAGTTATATTTTCAATATCTTCCTGAGTTATTCTGCAGCCGTTTCCGCTTATCTCTGCATATCTGAATCCATGCGAAACAAATGACGCTTCAAATACTTCCGTGTCTGCTAGACCTTTTGCCGTATAGGTATCAATATTCGCGGCGCTGCGCAGATTGGCGGTATAAAGCCGTCCGTCCTTATAACACATTTCGCCGTATCTTATTTTGAACGACTTCCCTCTTTCAGCCTTCAAACGCACACGCAGAATGCCGACCATATTCTGTCCGAAATCATAGACAAAACAGCCTGCCGGATTTTCACATACCAATTTCGGAGTAAGTATCCGTTCAATTTTTGCGCCGGTATAATTCTGAGCGGTGAGTTCAAAAGGCTCTTTTCCGATATCGCCGTTTGTAGCTTCCGCATACAGCGGAAAATCCGCCGCCGAACATTTCCGCCATCTTGTGTCATTTTCATCATTCCAGTCAAATTCAAGCCGCGCGTCATAATCCTCTCCCTGCAGATAATCAGCGTTTACAACAGGCCCCATATCGGTAAAGTCCCACGATTCATCGCTCACGATTATCTCTTTTCCGCCGTTTTCATATTCAAGCAGCAGCTTGCATATAAATTTATTTTTCTTTCCGTAAACCATCGGGCAGGGAGTGTATCCCACATATCCGGTATAATATCCCTTTGCCGCAACCGCGCCTATTGAATTTGTGCCTTCCTTTACATATTCCGTCACATCATAGGTCTGATAGTATATACGCTTTCTGTAATCGGTAAATCCGGGGGCATAGTAATCAGAATTTACCTTTGTTCCGTTGATATACGCCTCATAAAATCCCATAGCCGACGCGTACAGCCTTGCAGATTTTACCTTTTTCGTCACGTCAAAAATCTTCCGCACATTAACAGACGGAACAGGATTTATCAGATTAAAGGTATTCTCTGCAATGAGTTCGCCGTTTACGGCTTTTCCAAGAGCGGATATTATTGTATTTTCAAGGTTTCTACTCTCCGCATACTGATAAACCTCTCCGGTATGAGTATTTTTTATTTTGATATTTTTATAAACGGCGCGGCTGTTTTCCTGCTTAAACCCCAGCGAGAGCATACACTGCTTCCGCGGCATATTCGGCGGGTCATCGGGAATAAATCCCTTTTCGCGGATTATCTCACAGCCGTTTATTAAAAGAGTCAGCATATCGCCGTCAGCCGTTATTTCCGCGTCATTCCAACCGTCTGCGCCCTTTTCAAGGGCATTTTCCGGAATTATGTATATTTCCTGTCTGCCGAGATTTTTTACCTCTGCATTTCCGCCCTCATGCAGATGATCGCAGTATTCAAACGCGCGCACTTCGCGTCTGCCGGTATTTATGTCAATAAGAATGTAATTATCCTTGTTCCGCGCGGCTATTACAAATCCGGCGCTGTTATCTTTATCGGCGCGGAAAGAGCCCGAAAATGAATATGTTTTCAGTGAATCGGTATTTATCGTGTTATCGGGCGAACCTATCCATTTTGCTCCGCTCCATACAGATTTATCTTTCCCCATAAGACCGGTTTCAAAATATGCCGTACCGCTCACACATTCCCTGTCTTTATTATCACGCGCCGAAACGCGCCAGTAATATCTGCGCGAGGGTTCAAACTCTCTGCCGTTATACGGAATATTCAGGGAATTTTCAGAAAATATCCATCCGCTGTTCCAGATTATATCTTTAAAGAGGCTGTCTTTTGAAACGGTAATATTAAAGGCTTTCTGCATTACCGAATATGCCGTACTTCTGATTTTCCAGCTGAACCTCACCTTTTTGCAGTCTATACCGACAGGATTTACCATATCCTCCGTCCGCAGGTCATAAATATTCATTGCCGTTACCTCATATCAATACAGGATATTCTTCAGAATACCGAACGCGAGCATAGACATAATAAGTCCGGCTGTGAGTATTCCGAGGAAAATATAAAACACCGCCTGTTTTTTATTCATTCTGAGAAGCGACGCGATCAGCGACCCTGTCCATGCGCCTGTTCCGGGCAGAGGCACCGCCACGAATAAAAACAGTCCCCATTTTCCGTATTTTGTTACTTTATCGCTTTTTAATATTGCCTTGTTTTCCAGTCTTTCAACAAATTTTCTGAGTTTTGTTTTTTTCAGCAGCACAAAAATCTTATCTATAAACAAAAGCACAAAAGGAACAGGAATTATATTTCCTATAACGGCTATTATATATGTAGACAAAAATTTCATATTCATAATTCCGGCAGCGAGAATAGCCCCGCGCAGTTCCAGAATAGGTATCATTGAAATCACAAAAACTATAATTTCCTTTATAAATCCCCCTGCATCTGCTCCTCCGAAAGCGTTTATTATTCCGTTTACAAGTGTGTCTGTCATAAAAAAAGTCCTTTCTGTAACGTTATATCATATAAATTGTATTCCATCGCATACTATTATATCACAACTTTCATTTTTGTACACTGTTTTTTTAAATTTTTTTCAATTTCTATTTGATTATTGTATGAAAATCTGTTAATATAGAATTAGGGTATTTTATCATGGCGCAATAAAATCAAAATAATATCCATAAAAGGAAAAATATGCTTTTATACAGGGAAATTTTCAAAACAATGTGTATCTCAGGCAAAATATGGATATTACTTTAATAAACGCCATACATAAACACTTTAAAAATCAGTGTTTACTTAAAAACAAATTCACAAAGGAAGGAGGCATAATATGGATATCAATTCAATATGGAAAAACTCCCTTGACTACATCTATAAAAACATCGACAACGATGCCGGCTACAAAGCGTATATACTCAAGATCTCTCCGGTATCGTACGATGAGGCGAACTCTCTGTTCTCATTAAGTGTTCCCATACGAATGGAGCAGACTATTATAAACCTTCGCTACAAAACTCTTATCACCAACGCTGTTTCATCGGTTCTGGGAAAAAAGGTATCAATAAATATATTCCACGGAAAAACACAGGAACAGCCGGAAACCGCGCCGGTGAAAAAAGAACAGATAGTCGCTGTCAAAAATAAAACGATAAACCCTAAATTTACATTTGATAACTTTGTTGTCGGAGGAACCAATCAGTTCGCGTACACTGTGTCACAGAAGGTAGCGGAAAACCCCGGCAGAGAACATAACCCGCTCTTTCTTTACGGAAACAGCGGAGTAGGCAAAACGCATCTTATGTACGCTATCGGAAATCAGGCGCTTGCGAAATATCCGAATATGAACATAATATATGTGACAAGCGAAAAATTCCTCAATGATTTTATCGACTGCGTGCGCGATAAAACAATGGACGAGTTCCGGCATATATACAGAGATGTGGATCTGCTCCTGATAGACGACATACAGTTCTTTGAAAAAAAGGAAGGCGTGCAGGAGGAATTTTTCCACACATTCAACGAGCTGCATGACCGCGGAAACCAGATAGTGCTGACAAGCGACAGACTTCCGCAGGACCTCGTCACCCTTGAGGACCGTCTGAAAACAAGATTCGCAAGCGGTATAACGATTGATATAGCAATGGCGGACTATGAAACAAGAATAGCCATTCTCAAGAAAAAAGCGGAGGACGAGTATATCCCCGACGATGTTTACGCTTATATAGCCGACCGTATAAAATCCAATGTGCGTGAGCTTGAAGGCGCGCTTGCGAGAGTTGTGACATATTCCAAAATGGAACAGAAGCCTATAGACATAAATCTTGCAAAGGAATCGCTCGACAACATAATGCCGTCGGATAAAATAATAAAAATCACATCCTCAAAAATACTTGAATATGTGTCGAACTACTACGGCATACCGATAGAGCGCATAAAAAGCAAGGAACGAACCAAGGATATAGCATATGCCAGACAGATAGCCCAGTATTTGTGTTACACGATAGTTGACATGAATTACAGCTCAGTCGGCAAGGAATTCGGAAACTGCGACCATACAACGGTTATGTCAAACGTAAAAAAAATACAGAGATTTATAAACGAAAACACCGCAACAAAAAATGAAATAGAGCAGATCAAAAAGAATCTGAACACGCTTTAATTTTTTTTGAAAAAAAATTTATCCACAATTGCAGTTATCCATACCATGTGTATAAGATTATTCCGTTTTAAAGGGATAATTTCACAGCGGCATCAGGGTTGTCCGCATAAACACACAGTTTATAACCGGTTTATCCACAGAGTTATCCACTTATCCACATCCCGCATGTGGATAACTCTGTATAACATGTTTATAACTATGAATGGATTTTATATTTTTTTTCATGTTTTTCCGCCGGTTTTATAACTTGTGGATAAATCTGCGCTAATTCACACGTTGTCCACCCTGCCGTGTTTATAAATCCGGAGCGTAATATAAACGAAAACAGCAGTTATCCACATAATCCACCATACTAATGCTACTGTTACTGAATTTATTATTATTTTAGTGTATGCGTGCAGACAAACAAAAAAAATATAATAGTTAGAGCAGAATATTGAATTTATGTGGATAAGTGCAGATTTCCGAAATTTTTATGTACAGAAATGCGCGTAAAAAATTATTGTGATTATTTCTTATTATTATAGAGAGGATTTAAAAATGAAATTCAGCTGTGAAAAAAATAAATTATTAAATATTATCAACATTGTTCAGAAGGCTGTGCCGGCTAAATCCACAGTAAGCGTTATGGAATGTATAAAGATAGAAGCAGACGCCGCCGGCGGGATTTCCTTCACCGGCAGCAACCTTGAACTTTATATAGAATATAAATCAGACTGCAGTGTTGACGAAGGCGGCAGCGCCGCTGTCGAATCAAAGGTATTCGGTGAAATTGTCCGCCGTATGCCGGAGGGAATTGTTGACGTATCGGTAAATGATGAAAACAGCGTCGTTAAAATATCGGCTTATCAGAGCGAACTCAGCATATCATCAAGAGATACGAGAGAATATCCCGAAAAGCCTGTTATAGACGAGAAATGTTCTCTGTCGGTATCGCAGTCAAAACTGCGCGACCTTATACGTCAGGTCATATTCGCCGCCGCTGTGAATAATCCGCGTCCGGTGCTTAACGGCGTTCTGTTTGAAATAAAAAATTCAAAGATCCGCCTTGTCGCGCTTGACAATTCAAGACTCGCTCTCAGGGAAACCGATATAGAAACAACTGAGGAATGCAGCTTTATTATTCCGCAGGTCACTCTGCGCGAAATTCAGAAGGTGCTGAAAGATGATGATACAGAGGTAAATATAAAGATATCGGACAGACACGCTCTGTTTGATTTCGGCGAGTTTGTCGTTATAACGCGCCTTATAGACGGGGAATTTATCAATTATTCCGCTATTGTTTCAAACGCGAGAAACACGATATCAGCGGAAGCCGAAACAAAAGTACTGTGCGAAAGTCTGGAACGCGCCTCCCTGCTTATCAATGAGGATTCCGCAAACAAGCAGAACCTTCCGGTAAAACTCTTTTTCAAGGACGGTCTGCTTGAGGTAAACTGTATGACGTCAAAAGGTATGATACACGATATAGTTCCGATAAAGCTTTCGGGTGAGGATATCGAAATAGGCTTTAATTACCGGCTTCTTCTTGAATCTCTGAGAGCGACGGAGGAGGATAAAATAAAAATTGAGCTTTCAAATCCGCTCGCGTCATGTTTCCTTAAGTCGCTTGAAGAGGAAAACAGCTATATATATATCGTTCAGCCGGTAAGACTTTGATGTCAGGCGGAGAGGAGTTTTTTATGAAGATTGTCAGGATTGAAAATTACCGCACAGACGAAAATTGTTATATGCTTATAAATAACGGTCAGGCAGTCGTTATAGACCCCGGCAGCAGCGCGGAGGTTATAATTGAACGCGCCGGAAGCGAGGGAGCGGAGATTAAATATATTCTTCTGACCCATTGTCATTACGACCATATAGAAGGCGTTCCGGAGCTTAGGGAAAAAACCGGCGCCGCGCTTGCTCTTACCGATATATGCGCAAAAAATGCGGCTGATAAAAATGTAAATATGACCGAGGCGGGCATTGGCAGGGCTGTTGAGATAACTGAACCGGAAATTATACTGAAAAGTGAGGCGGAGCTTTGCGGAATAAACATAAAAGTTCTGAGAACGCCGGGACATACTTCATGCGGATGCTGTTTTCTTGCGGAAAATCACCTTTTTTCAGGCGACACGCTCTTTCTGAGAAGTATCGGACGCTGGGATCTTCCGACAGGCGACGAGGAAACTCTAAAAAAATCCATAAAGGAAGTTCTTTACAGCCTTGACGATGATATCGACGTTCACCCCGGACACGGCGCGGATACGAAAATCGGATATGAAAAAAAGTATAATTTCTACTGCAAAGGATAATGAAAAATGATAACTCTTGAACAGCACGGCTTTGAATGTGAATATGAAATGGGCGTGTTTATAAGGCTTTATTTAAAACAGGACGAGGACGCGGCGGTAAAAACCTTTTTTTCGGAGGAGGACGCTGTGTGCAGGTGTGAGTGCATTATAGAATACGGCGGGCGGCGGATAAGCGCGGAAGATACGCGTCATTTCAGGGATTTCTATGATGACGATGTCAGACGGCAGGCGCGCAGGGGAGCGGTCGTCGGAAGTTTTTGCCGCGCCGCTGAAAAGATAAGAAAAATTCCGCTGCCGTGGGGCATTATGAGCGGTATCAGGCCGGTCAAAATTGTCCGTTCTCTTATTGAAAAAGGATACAGCGGGGAGCAGGCGGCGGAGATTTTCGGGGAGGTTTTCGGCGTTTCTCCGCAGAAACGCAGTCTGTCGCTTGAGGTTTACAAAAATGAAAAGCCTGTGCTTGACAGCCATGACAGCAAATCGGCCGGACTTTATATAGGAATACCCTTCTGTCCGACAAGATGCTCATACTGTTCCTTTATATCCTCGCCGATAAAGACGAGCGGACGCTATATTCCGGAGTTTGTTTCACTTCTTACCGAGGAAATAAAGGTCACATCGGAGCTGATGGAGCGGACAGGGATATATCCCGAAACGATTTACATAGGCGGAGGAACGCCGACATCTCTTTCAGAGTACGACCTTGACAGGATTTTATGCGCGCTTGATCCTGTTATTGAAAAATCAGGCGTAAAGGAGATAACTCTTGAAGCCGGCAGACCCGACACGATAAGCCGGAGCAAGCTGGAAACCGCTTTAAAGCATGGTGTGAACCGCATAAGCATAAATCCGCAGACGATGCACAGTGAAACCCTTGAAAAGATAGGGCGCAGGCATACTCCGGAGGATATTGAAAGAAGTTTTTACACAGCGCGTGAGTGCGGATTTAAGGCTATAAATATGGACCTGATAGCCGGACTGCCGGGGGAAGATTTTGAAATGTTCCGCGAAAGCCTTGAGAGAGTCGCGGCTTTGGGCAGCGAGAACATCACCGTTCATACGCTGTGCATTAAAAGGGCGGCGGATACAGCCAAGGACTTCAATGACGCGGCGCGCGCCGGACATACGGCAGAAATGCTTGAATATTCGTATGACAGACTGAAGGAACTGTCATATTCGCCCTATTATATGTACCGTCAGAAGAACATGGCGGGAAATCTTGAGAATGTCGGTTACAGCAAATCCGGATATGAGGGGATATATAATATTAAAATCATGGAGGAAGTTCAGAGTATAATAGCGCTTGGCGGCGGCGGAGCGTCCAAGGCTGTGATGGGGGACAGAATAGAGCGCGTGTTCAATTTCAAGGACGCGTCGGAATATATCCGCCGTTTTGATGAGATTATAGAAAGAAAAAAGAAAATATTTGATATGATAGAAAATTATGAAAGAAGGCGGAATATATGAAAGCGGGATATATTGCTGACGAACTGGAAAAGCTCTATCCGCCGTGTCTGGCGGAAAAATGGGACAATCCCGGATTTTTGTGCGGAAACCGCGGCTCTGAGATCAAAAAAATTCTTGTCGCGCTTGACGCGTCACTGTATGTTGTAGGCGAGGCTGTTGTTGCCGGAGCGAATATGATAGTTACTCATCATCCGATAATGTTCAGCGGTGTGAAAAATATAACCATGGACACCAAGGACGGACAGATAATTTATTCGCTTATAAAAAACAATATCAGTCTTTTTGCGGCGCATACAAATCTTGACGAGTCGAAAGACGGCATTAACAGACATATAGCATATCTGATAGGTCTGGAGAATTTGTCCGCGCTTATACCGAATGATAAGATGGAAGGCGCGGGAACAGGCGTAATAGGCTCTTTAAGCTCCAAAAAGGATATATCAGTATCTGAACTTGTAATGAAGGTCAAAAAGGCTTTAGGGATTGGTTACGCGCGTTTTACGGGCAGTTCTGACAGGAAGGTAAGGAGAGTTGCCGTAATTACAGGCAGCGGCGGAGATTATATTTACGAGGCGGCGGCAAGGGGAGCGGAAGTTCTTATTACCGGAGATATAAAGTATCACACCGCGCTTGACGCTGATTTTCTGGGACTTACCGTCATTGATGCCGGACATTACGGAACCGAGATAGCGTCCATGGATATATTTGCCAACGCTATACAGCAGATTGCACCTGACGTTGAGGTTATAAAGAGTTCTCAGAAGGATATTTTCAGTTTTATGTAAGATAAGAAAGAGATGGTTTTTATGGCGAAAACTGTGCTTGTAACCGGAGGTTCGGGAGGAATAGGGGCGGCCTGCTGCGTTTTGTTTGCCGAAAAAGGATATAACGTAGTGATGAATTATAATAAAAATGCGGACAAGGCGCGTGAATTATCGGAAAAATACGGATGTTTTCCGGTAAAGGCCGATATAACAAAGATGGATGAGGTATGCGCAATGACCGATGCCGCTGTTAAAAGGTTCGGGCATATAGATGTTCTGGTGAACAATGCCGGAGTTGCGCGGCAGCTTTTGTTTGCCGACATTGACGAGGAAGAATGGGACAGGGTATTCAATGTGAATGTAAAGGGAATGTATTTTGCGGTAAAATCTGTTCTGCCGGATATGATACAGCGGAAAAGGGGAAGTATAATAAATATTTCGTCGGTATGGGGACTGACGGGCGCGTCATGCGAAACGCATTATTCCGCGTCAAAAGGCGCTGTAATTGCTTTTACAAAAGCTCTCGCAAAGGAAACGGCATTATCCGGAATATCGGTGAACTGCGTTGCGCCTGGCGTGATAGATACAGAGATGAACAGCTCCTTTTCCGAGGAGGATATGGAATATATATATGATATGATACCGGCGGGAAGGATTGGTACGCCTGAGGAAGTTGCTGAATGTGTTTATTTTCTGGCAGGCGCGGGATATATAACGGGACAGGTAATAAGCCCGAACGGAGGTATGCTGACATAGGAGTGTATATACATTCGGATTTTCCGGAATGAGGGATATATGAAAAGAGGTTTTATTATGAGAAAAATATTGTCCGGCATTGCTGAATTGCTGGATTTTGTGAGATATGAAAAAACACCGCGTTTTTATGCGGAGACAATGCTTATATTTATACTTGCGGCGGTTATATTTATGACGGGGATATTCTTTGTGAATGAATACCGCGCGGAATCGGTAAATTCAGATATTACGGATGAAAGCACAGTCACAGGGCCGTATGAGTTTATGCAGATAAAGTATAACACAACCGAAATGAAAAGAAAAAAAGGGGATATAAAGTACATAGTCGTTCACGACACGGCAAACACAAGCAAAGGCGCAGGCGCGCGGAATCATTATAATTTTTTCAACACCGGAAACAGGAAGTCAAGCGCGGATTTTTTTGTTGACAGCGGTGAAATAATTCAGGTCAATGATTATTATAAATATTACACATGGCACTGCGGAGACGGCGGAGCCGGAGCAAAGATAAACAACCGCAACAGTATCGGAGTTGAAATATGTATCAACAAAGACGGGGATTATGTTAAAGCGCTGGAAAGCGCGGCGGAATTAGTCGGCGGACTTATGAAGGAGCTTGATATAGATACTGACCATGTTGTGCGTCATTATGATGCAAGCGGAAAGGACTGTCCGATGACGATGGACAACCGTGACTGGCTGTATTTTAAGGACAGAGCCGCCGGAAAGAAATATGACAAAAATTACATAGTGTCCTATGCGAAGCGCTGATAAGGGGCTGTAGCAAAATAAAAGCCCAAAAAAGAGGACGATTGCAGTAGCAAAAG
>CAZLOX010000056.1:2990-11819 GCA_964561265.1 uncultured Lachnospiraceae bacterium | reverse complement strand
TCCGACCTGCACTTTTGTTACGCCGTGCGGATTGCTTGTATTTGCTGTATGTGCGTCCAACTCCACTTTTGCCTCTTCAAATTCCTCAAGCTGAACTTCTGCGGGCAGAGTTATATTTGCCTGGATATTTTTTTCGTTAGATATTATAAATGATATTGATATATTGCGTACAACAAATGCTCTGCCATCGTATATGGGCATAGCGCTTGCGCCGTCGCCTGCATTTGTATATGCGTACAGTATTTCCCCTTCGTCAGGATCATCTGCCATAATACCAAGTTCGCGGAAATAAAATGCAGTATCACCGTTCTTAACCTTTATCCGCACGTTAATCGTGCTGTTTTCAAGAATCTGACAAGCTGTCAAATCAACTATAACAGAAGTTCCGTCTGTTCCAGTCTGACTTGACGGTATTTCATGTATCAGTTCTGTCAGATCAAGTATATTCTGCCCGTCTGCGAGATAGCCGTCACCTACCACCGCCCGTGTGAATTTTAATGTTTCACCGTTCTGAGCCTTGGCCAATAGCCGCAACCCTTTGGCTGTTAAATTTATACCGTCAAATGCACGTATATCCATAGCGCTTGTTGTATCTGACATTATTTCAACCTCCTTTGTTTTCTGCAATATGAATATATTGCGTATCTGTCATTATTACACCGCCGTATGTATTACATTGCTCTGTGTTGTCTGTAATATCAAATTCATACTCTATATGAGCGGGTATATTCTTTGACATAAGTATCTGAATATCGCTAAGATACAATATGTTTTTCTTTCCACAGGCGAAATTGATAAAAAGTATGTTATCTCCTGATGTGATGTTTTTGCTGTCAGTTTCATTCGGTTCAAATATAATAGATATCTCCGCATCAGTATAATCTGAAATAATTTCTTTTAATGCGCTTGCGGACAGTTTGCCGGAGCCTATAAAAAATGATTTTACCAGTCTCCGCCGTTCTTCAAGCGTTCTTGTTCCGTACATGCCAAGACCGAGAAAATCTTCAAAACCTGCGATTGTTTCCTCATCGGCTGTATCAATGAAACTGTTATCTATAATCTTTTCAATGCCATTTTTCAGTTCATCCAACAATCTGCCGAATATTGACAGAATAGCATTCATTTCCTTTACATCACGATAAAAGACGGGATAATATGTAATCAGTTCATCGTAACAATTCTTAGATTGATTTTTATAATACATTTTTTATAACGACCTCCCCAAGGACAGGTACGGCATCTTCAGCAGGTGATATATTCTCCTCTTTACCGTTTAACATCAGCTTACTGTAATCCTTAATCGAATCTGTTCCCGCAATGATTGCGCCTATAGCCGAAAGTCTGACTACAATATCTGACGTATCGTCAGTATTTAAAACGAGTTCTTTCAGATATTCTGTTATTTTCTTAGTAACCTCGTCTTTAGCAGAACTTTCACTTGCGTTTGGGTTCAGCTGTGCATCTAATGATATAGATATTTCCAACGGTGTTGCTGCTGCTGCGGTGAAATGTGAACCTAAATTTGCCGCTCCTTCACCTAATCCGTCGCCTACAGTATATTTTCTGCCGTCTTTTTGCGCAATATAGCCAATATTCGCGGGGTCAATATAATCCTGTACGTCCTTAACAATCCTCTCGTCGCATGGTGTTCCGAGCGCGCTAATAAGTACACCTTTAACGGTGTTCGGACCGTTCCAAAGAGGGAATATTCTTGCTTTTCCAACTCCTTCGATTGATTCGCACCATGTTTTATAATGCTGTTTATTGCCATTCTCTGCTGAACCGGCAATTTTCTCCTGTGTCCGCCTGCGAAGACTGCTGTCGCTTTCTTCATCTGCGGCTGTTTTATATATACTGCCGAATACCGCGCTTGTAAGTCCCTGTATATTGTTTACCGGAATTGCTGCCGTTCCCTGCAGTATGTTATTACAGTCTGTTCCGGCGATTTCTGCTTCAAGATATAAAACGCCATCTTCTGATTCTTTAAGCACAAAATAAAGTCCGTCAGTAAAAAAACGTTCTCCTGTATCAGGCTTTGTACCCTTGTATTCAAAAAAGTAACAGGCATATGTTGCCTGTAAACGTTTAAGACCGTATTCCGATACCTTATCATCCAGATATTCTCCTGATGCAGTCTGCAATCTGAGCAGACTGATAACAATATCAATATCTGTATACATCTGAGCCATCTTGATTAAGACACCGGAAACAGCGTCATAATAAATACTGCCCTGACGCGTATCTATGCCGTCAGGTGCATTTGATATCACGTCCGCAAGCATTTTACTGTAGGTGTTCTGTTCAAACATTAAACCGCCTCCTCAAACGTAGTCTTGCCGAAAATAGTATCAACGCGGAAAAATATATTTGCCTTATCATTTTCAAACTCAACGGAAATATCATATATATTCAGTATGCGTGTATCAGGGCGCAGAGCATCTTTTATAAAACCGGGTATAATAGCTTCGATATATGCCGGAGATGCGTCCTCTGCTATAATCGACTGTTTTATCTCACTGCCATACTGATTATCATATATCAGGCACTTAAAGCGCGGCGTTATAATCGCTTTGCGTATGGCCTGATTGACGGCTTCAAGACCGTCTGTATATCCCGAAATGCGTCCTTTGTCGAGGTCAAGGCGGTATGTTTTTGACGGAAGTTCAGCCGCCTCCGTAACCTCGCTGATTGGGATAGGTATGTATACGCTGTCCATTACACTCTGTCCAGTACATAATACTGTTTGCCTTTGTTAAAGCTCAGTACATGCACTCTTTCCCCTGTTTTCAAGGCGTTGTATACCGTCATTTCCGCCTCTGTTATGTCCATTTCGGAAAGCTCGTCCAGACTGCTTTCAATTTTCTCCGCCGATATATCAACTGTCACTTTATAATCTGTCAGATGTCTCGGCAGATACAAGCTGTTTGCGCCGACTATCAGTTTTTCGTCATTTTCCATTTGGATTTTTAAAGGGGTTGAAGAAATTACTGTTCCACGTATGACTTCCATATTGTTTTCCTGCACCTGTTGTATCATTTCCTTTATACTGTTCATTCTGCACCTCACTGTTTATATCGTTTGCATATGTCAAATCCAGTGACATTGTATGATTTCGTCCCTGAAACGTATGCGTATCGCTGTCAACATACAAAGTCCGCGATATTCCCAAAGAATCTATAATAATAAATACTCCTACGCCGGATATTACCTCCGGTATTCCGAGAGCCTCAACGCTCAATGTTACCTCCGGTATACTGTTTTCACGCATAAATACATTTGCCAATTCAATAATTTGCGCCTTTGTCAATCCTTCATCCGGCTTTTCTATATCCTGAAAAATACCGATTTTGCTTTCACGGTCTCTGTTAATGCTTGTTGCAACAACAGTATCTTCCTTTGAAAGCATTTTCACGCGGGTTTTGATATTGCTTATACTTTTTGAGTAGCTGTAGCTTATCAGATTTGACCCTTTTCCGATTACCCACTGCACAATATTATTGCGCCTTGTAATCAAACTTAGTTTGCCTTTGTCCGATACGACAAAATGACGTATGCCCGTATTGTCATAATCAAGACTCAGTGCGTCTGTTATTGCATCAAAAGCTGTCGTTTTTGATTTTATAAATTCCGGTATTCGGTACTTACATTCCGCTACTTCGCCGACAGGCAGACCGAAACGTGTACAGCAGTCCGCAAATATATCGCCAGCCGTTTTATTTTCATAAGTAAACGTATCTTTATTGTTTGCAAGATAAATTCCGTTATCATATGCCGTTATGCTCATAGTCTTTTTGTCGGTTTGGGTCTGTGTCATTATCATGCCGCGGAACAGTTCCGAGCCGTTGTAGCTGAATATACATTGATGTCCCTCTGTGGCATCGATACCACTCCTTGCATGATTATAGCCGTCATCATCCAAGAGTTTTACTTTAATGGAACGCGAGGACGCACCTTTGCGTCCTTTCCACTGTACTTCCAGAACAAGCTCGCTTATATCAACGGCATTTTCGTTATTGAATAGTATCAGACTTATCCCTGCTGCCATAATTACAGTCTCCTTAATCCGGCAGTCTGAGAACCATCCCCGGAAAAATCCAGGTTGGAATACTGCCGATAACAGTTTTGTTCAACTCATATATTTCCATATATCTTTCACCGTCGCCAAGCTGTGCCTTTGCAATATTATACATTGTATCGTCCTCAGTCACAGTATAAGTCTGAGGGCGTATAGTATTGTCTATGCGCATTGTATCAGGTGTTACTGACGCTGTGCCGTTCTCTGTATCTACCGTAACCTGTCTTACTGTAACCTCTCTGTATTCCTTGAGTGAAATATCATAATACACAGTTCCGACATCGCCGCCTACTTCTTTCAGCGTGTATTTCGATACCAGAACATACATATCAATATTACTGTTACTTATTATAAGGTGACACGGACCGTTCCGTGCTTTCCAGCTGTTTATACGGCTTGAAACCCAATAAGGATCATACATTACTTCAAAATTCATACCGGCAAAATATGAAGAGGGGAAGAATGAACTCCAGCTTATTTCAACCGCTGGCCGGTCCTGCTGAATAAGAATTTCACCAAGACCGGCTATACTTGCGCTGTCGAATTTGCCGCCGCAGTTAATCTGTATTTCTTCAGGATTAACAGGGAAGTGTATTTTTTCACGTTCTGCATTAAACGTAAGCCATATTGCGTGTTTAGTAATCATAAAATCCATCCCCCTCCTCAAACATTTCCTGCTGCACCAAAGATAAAAGCACAGGTTTCATATAATCAAACATCAGTGCTACTACTGTTTCCTTGTCAACGCCGCTGTTTACGCCGATTGTTCCGTTGCCGTTGATATTGATATCAATTTGTTTTTTTGATGCGCTTTTGTCGCCGCTGTTTTGTTCATTGCCGTCATTTTTTTCACTGTCGGCAATTATTTGCAGAGGACGTCGTTTTTCGCTTAAAGCGGCAATTAACCGGTCTGTTTCACTTGTCGGAAATACAGTGCTGCCCTGTTCTCCTACAATCAACTCCGGCCCATTTTCGCCGGCAATAAAATAATCTGAACTGTTTGTCGTGCCTACCGCATATGCAGCTGCCGGACGTGCGACAAGCTCCGGTCCGTTTTCGCCGGCAAGGAATACGCTTGCCGCATTTGTTGTACCATTAGCGTTTGCCTGCACACTGCCGTTTGTTTTTACAGTAACATTTATAGTCGTGTTCGCTTTTGCTAATTCACTTGTAACAGCACTGGCTACCGTTTTTGCTGCCTTTGCTGCGCTATCTTCAGCATTTTTGATTGTTTCTATATATCCGTTAATTGTACTTGTTGCCGACTTTTCAGCTTCCTCTTCCAGATTCATTTCCTCAGTAATCAGCTTGTTCGCTCTTTCTCCGATTTCATCCATTTTTTGAGAAAATCCAACAGCAAAATCGGCTGTAATATTAGAAACTTCCTTTTGTTTGCGGTCTACTTCCGCAGCAGTAGATGCAAGTTTTGTTATTGCTTCGGTATCACCTTCTTTTATTGCTTTTGCCATACTTGCCGCAAATCCCTGCGCTTTTTCGCTGCTGTCCGACGCATAAGTAACCAACGCATCAAAATTTTCTTTTGCATCTCCTTCAAGCTGACTGCTGTAATCGGTCAGAGTCTGCAAATTTGTCTTGTATTCATCCCAATATTTAATCTGACTTTCCAAAGCTTCCTGTGCATTCTTGACAGTAGCGTTTTTAAATTCTTCAGTTTTCGTGCTTGCTTCGTCAAAAAGATCAAACTGTCCGCCGAAACTTTTAAGAGCCTCCTCGTATACTTCATCATAAGCCTCGCAAAGACTTTTAATATCGTCTTTTACGCTCTCATATGCAATCGAAACCGCCTCCGCGTCTGTTGTGGCGTTTTCCATCGCTTCTCTCTGCGCATCGATTACGCTCTGCCATTCCTTTTTAATTTCTGCAATCTTTTCTTGATTTTCGTCATACTTTGCGGTTGCGTTATCGAGGGCTTCCTGATAATCGTCAATGTCTGTCGTCCACTTTTGCCACAACGACGCTCCTGCCGGAACAGCGTACAGCTCGGCGGCCAACGCTATGTTTCCGGTTAGTGCCGCTGCGACCGCCAGCGACTTCGAGGATAACTTGCTATTTTCATCTGTCAATAGAGCCATTATTTTATTTCGATCGCCCAGCGCAGTATTTAGCTCTTTTTTTGCTTTTATAACGCCGTTTTCCAGTTCCGTTTGCTTCATCAGCGCTTCAATATAGGTTTCATTCACCTGCTCTTGTCTGCGCCGTTTCGCTTCTTCTTTACAAACGGCTTCAATAGCTTTGACATAGTCTTCAGCGTTTGACGTCGCATTATCGAATTGTAAAGCTAACTCCGGATAGGTTTCTGATAATTTTTTTGTAATTGTCTCAAGTTCCTTTTCCTGCACACTTGTTAAAGACGCCTGTGTTGCCAATTCCTCATATCGTTTAATGAGCGCGAGTGTGCCTGTTTCCTGTGCTTTGATTTCTGACATTCCTTTGTCATAGTTTTCCCACAAAGTATCAACACTTTTACATAATGTGTCTACCTCCGCTGTAAATTCCTCCAAAGTCTGTCTGTTTCCCTCAAAAGAAGTTGATAATTCGTCTACTTGATACTTGAGCCGTAATGCTTCCTCTGATGTTTCTCCATATTTTTCGCAAGCCTCTTCGTATTCCGCATTAAGGTCTTGTAATTCATAATACTGTTCACGCGTCGTCGCTGTCATTCCGGCAGTTGCTTCGTCACCCTTTGCTAGTGCATCTACGAGCAATAACACACCTGCTGTCACTGCTGCGATTGCCAAAGCAACTAACGTAATAGGCCAAATTGCCGCATTGATTGCTGTACCAAGTGCCGCGACCGCAGGTATTGTCTTAAGTGATACAATTGCCACACCTGCTATGCCAAGTGTAACAACTCCCAATCCTATGCCAATAGCTGTAATGGCTTTGGTTACTGCAGGATGTTCATTTAAAAATGTTCCAATATTGTTTACAACACTCGCAAATGCCGACGAAATACCGTCGAGTGTTGGTTGTATGGCTTTCGTAAATGCCGATTTAATGTTATTGCTTGCTTGTGTCCATTTTTGATCGAGAGTCTGAGCACTTGCCGCAGTTCTTGATAGCGTTCCTTGTGCCACGTCGAGAGAATTGTTCAATGTGTCCACCGTAATTGCTCCGCTTCTGATAGCATTTGCCATATCCACACCCGCTCTGCTGCCGAATGTCTCGATCGCAAGAGTTGTTGCATCTGTAGCATTCTCCATATTGGCAATCTCGCTGATAACAGACTGTAATGCCGTTTGCGCGTCCAATCCATTTTGTGAAAAGTTCTTTACAGCGGTACGCATAGCTATGATTGCTGTCGTTCCGTTTATTCCGTAAAGCTCAAATTGAGCTAACATAGAAATTGTATTTTCAAGAGATAATCCCATTTCTTGAAAAGACGCTGCACCCGTAATAAGATTATTGCTCAATGTATCTACTGAAATACCTGAAATCTGTCCGGCATATGCCAGTTTATCAAGGGTGTTTTCGACCTCATTTCCCTCTACACCCCATTTGTTCATAATCTTGGTGACTTTCTGAATAGAACCTACAACGTTTGTTCCTGTAATGTTTGCAAAGTCAAGGAATTGTCCTGTTACGGTTGTCAGTTCTCCATCCGTCAGACCCAGTCGTGTATTGATTTCACCGATAGCTCCCGCTGTATCGTCAAGACTTCCGGATTTTGAGGCGGCATAGGCATTCATCATACTTTCTGTCAAACTGTCTAATGCCTCTCCGCTTGAACCTGTTTCCTTTACTATTGCGCTTTCTGCCTCGGAAAAATCGTTCACAAGCTCGTATACAGCAACAGCCATATTTTTTACCATATCAGTGATGCCGGCTTCCTCTAATGCGTTTGCCATGTTTTCAATAGAGGTAATTACTTTTTTCCAGCTGTTTTTCTGTTCTTCAGCGGCCTTTTCGGTTACTTTTGATAATTCCTCAGTAGCGTCGCTTGCTTTTTTGTTTGCCTCTGCAAGGTTTTCTGCCGCACATGCGACTTGTCCGTCTGCTTTTTCAAGTTCGTAAAGAATGTTTGTGCCGGAGTCTATTACAGCGTCGTAATCCGCCATAGCTTGCTCTGCAGCTGTTTGTGTTTCCGCAAGCTCTTTCATAGCCTGTGCAGCTGTTTCACTTGCCTGCGCCAATTCTTCTTTGGTTTCAGTAGATACCTTTTCGTTGTCGGATATTTTACTCATAATCTCCGAGGCATTTTCCATTGCATTATTTAACGCCGAATATACATCTACGCTTGCCTCAATAGATTTGCTTAGATAACTTGTTGATTTCTCACAATGCTCAAACATCTGTTCTTGTTCTTGCAACGCGTCTGCATTCTTATAGCCTTGTTCTACAAACTCCTCAGTGGTATATACAGCATCACTTAAACTTTTGTTATAATTACCAACGGCATTCGTCCAGTAATCGATTTGCTCTGCTGTTTCTCTGGCTGCATTGCCGTACTCCTCTATAATGTCCATGAGGGTATCAGCGGAGTCTGCTGCGCTATTCATCGATTTCTGCAATTCATCAATAGATGATGCAATGCCGTCCACAGAAGATGTTGCCGACGATACGCCTGTTGCAATTCCTTCAAAGGCAGTATTAGCAGCTTCTCCCGCTTGTTCCCATTGTGTAGCAAGATTCTGGCCGCTTTCAGCCATATTGTCGAGCTTATCGGATATTTCATCTACAAGTCTAAATTTTGCCACCAAATCAGCCACTATCTGATCCCTCCTTTCCCTTTT
>CAZLOX010000056.1:0-2980 GCA_964561265.1 uncultured Lachnospiraceae bacterium | reverse complement strand
TAAAATAAATATACGTCGAATAATCCGAAAATTTTCTAAATATAAAAGAGCTTCGCAAATCTGCGAAGCTCTGAAAGCTAACAGTATTTAATTTTCATTTTCAACTTTACACATTCAGAGTTCGATAGTGTTATGTTTTGGAGAGTGTGTTTTCCGGAAGTCTTTTTCCACTTTAAAAGCAAAGATAGCGCTTGAACCGATATAAAGTTTGATGTTTTTGTTTTGTGAATTGCTGACATAGGAAATAACAAGATACATATTGATAGATGAAAACGTACCTACAGCAGCACGCCTTTTGCGCCTAAAAACATATCTACCTGCAGCGGCTCTTGACCGTGTATTAATAATATCAATATTTGTAATTTTATCTATTGAAAGTACGATTTTATCTCCGCCGTGCTTAAATATAATTTTTTCGGGACCATAATACATTTCAACCAAAAGACCATTTGCAATCGGCAATCCGCTGACGTGCCTTAGTATACCGCTCATAGTAGCTCCATATATTGATAGTCTCGTCTTTGCTGCTGTATTCATTATTTTAAAATACTTATAAATTACGCTTATACCATATGCTAAAAATAACATTGTCGTAGTCAAGTACAAAAGCATAACGCTATTTTTTGTTTTACACATTGGTAGAAAAAAAAAGGTTGAAGCATACACAACACACACTACAAGAGAGATAATTTTATCCTTTTTGCTCATAGCATAATCCTCCTTTACAGAATATACTAATATAATTTTACAATAAGTATTCCGCAAAGTCAATCTTTTTTTATTTTTGGCGTAGGTCCCGAAAATCAGTATTATTACTTGTATCTTATGGTGTCGCGCCTTACAGCGCTTGCATCCTCCTCAAGCTCCGACGCTATATAAAGTAGCTGCAATCGTCTTGGCATATTATAAAATTCTTCCATACGCAGGTTGTGTCTCTGCCATAAAACGTGTGCCCAATATCCGTCACCGCCGGGAGTTCTTATGAGTTTTTTGCTGCTTCCAGCTCCTCATCGTCATTTACTGAACTCACCAATCCTAACGCCTCCATAACAATACGCGTAACATGGCTGTATTCATCCGCTTTTGTAAATACCTTCAGCGGCATATCGGTAACATCAACGCAATTATAATATTTCATAAGTTCCGGATCTTTAAGATTCGGGTATTGCAGCGCTTCAACAAGCATATGGCGCGATGCTTTCGCCGCATCTCTTTCTGTTTTCCATACAACTTCGCCGCCCGCCACAAGCGGATTGCCTTTTTTATCGGCGGCAATACTGCGTCTGCGATATGCGTCGTTAATACGCGTGATTTCCTCCTGAGGCAAAACCCTTATCTCAAAATCAATAATATTGCCGTCCTCATCTCTGAAACTCTCCGGTCCGGGCGCGGTGACAATCTCCGGCTTCATATCCCTCATAAAATATTTTAAATCTTTTTTTGCCATAATTTTTTTCTCCTTTCAAAAAGGCTCTTCCGATTGCCGAAAGAGCCTGTCATATATAATTTAGAAAATACTGATTTATTCTTTCCTTTATACAACCGCTTTTGCGCTGAATCCGATAGCATCGTCCAATACAGTGCCGTCTGCGTCAAGTGAAAGCAGTGACAAATCTCCGGTAAGTACGACCCCGACAACTGTAACGGTATCCGTGCCATAATTTGAATAATATTCAGAGCCTGCGTCGTTTGCCGTACCCTGTATAGTAAACTCCGGCGTTTTTCCGGTTTTCATATAATCCTGTATAATTTCTTTAAGCCATGGAGTAGTACGTCTGCGCGTTATACTTCCGGTAATACTGTAACCTAACCAACGGCTGCTGTCGCTTCTGTCACCAAGCTGTTTTCCTGTCCATACATCCGGTGTAAACTTAATTTCACATTTTACAGAATCGTAGACTTCAACCCCGTCAATAAAGACTTTGCCCTCTCTGACATTTATAGGATTTTTATGATACTTTAAAAGCTCGCTCATTGATATTCCTCCTTTCCGGTATTATCTTGTAGAAACTGTAAAATACAATTTTTCTGCACTGTCAAGCGGTTTCAATCCTACGTTGAAATATGTTTCATCTCCCTGCGACAATTCTCTGTCCACAAGAAAATCATTGTCGTAATCAACATCTGAAATTGCACCTGTATCCTCAAACTGCTTCAAAATAGTGCGTCCAATACCCTCCATGATATCCCAGCCTGTTTCGCCGTTATCAAACTTGTTAGGCGGAAAATTAAGCTGCAGGGCCTCCGCAAAGCTGTCAAATACACGGATAACCCTGTTTTTGCGATAGGTTTTGTCTTTTCCGTTACTAAATGTAACAAGCGTATTGATATCATATTCTACAACAACCGCGCCCGCTTCCGAAACGGAAAAGAAAAATTCACCGTTATTGATAGCGGCAACTGCTTCCTCATGCGTTTTGGGATCGACAACTTCTGTTGCTCCCTCATATTCCGTATATGTCGCGCTTCCTGTGTTTGCTGTTCCGGCGGTAATTCCGGCAACCCATGCACAGGCTTCGGCATGAGTTAATTTATCGCCGTTTACAGCGACAGAATTACTGACGCCTATAACACCTTCATAGTCGCTGTGAGCATCCGGCATAACAACCTGTACGCCTTTTCCCATATTATCGCGCATATATTTGATTTTTGTTTTGGCTGCCTCCTGCAAAGATGAGTCTGTAACAGGGAAACAGACCGTATTGAATTTTACTCCTTCCCAAGCGTCACAGAATGATGAAATATCGCCGTTCTGTGCCTCCTCATCTGTTCCTCCGCTGAGGTTTTGACCTGCAGTCTCGGTTAATTCTCCGCTGCCTGAAAATGTAATATATGCACAGTCTTTTGCGGCAAGCTCCTCAACAGTTTTAAGACCCTCGTATTCCACAACTTTAGAACCTGCAAGATTTACCTGCACGTCAAAGCCGGATACAGGGTTTGCCGAAACAGTAAAGCTCAGTTCATTTCCTCTTGTGCCGCC
>CAZLOX010000055.1:0-11827 GCA_964561265.1 uncultured Lachnospiraceae bacterium | reverse complement strand
TTTGTTTTTGCAGCTGACTGTTTATATGTTGAACTTAGTTGTTATTACAAAAGCTATCATTTATGTTTTTTTGCTCCGAGTTTATTTTCTTCTCCTTTTAAAAGACGCTTTATATTTGACGAGTGTTTCGCTATGCTCAAAGCGGCTGTAAGAAGTGCGAAAACAAAGCAGAGAAGATTGCAGTACCACGGTTGTTTTATAAAAAATACAAGCACTATAAGCGGATATAACACTGCTCCTATAAGTACCCCGGGCGATACATAACGGCTTATTATTATAACAATCAACGCTATGACTGCTACTGCAAAGCCTATAATGCAATGAATCGGGAGCGACAAAATAACCGCCGCCGATATGGCTACTCCTTTTCCTCCCCTGAATTTGGAGAATACAGGAAACATATGACCTGTTATCACAAAGAGTCCCGCCGCATACGGAAAAGCAAGAAGAAACCATAAATCGGTATCTCTTTCGTAAGAAAGGAAGGTTTCATCAAATATCATCGGTTCCACTGCCATATCATATGTGTAAAAAAATATTTCCTGAATCAGAACGCCCAGCAAAACCGCTGTAATTCCTTTGAGCATATTTCCGGCAATCGTATATACTACGAATTTTCCTGAGTCCGAATTTTCTATATCATCCGTATGGAACACAAATTTTGCAAGTATTACAGACGTGTTTATATTTCCTATAAGATATGCCGCAATTATCAGTAAAACGAACGCCAGCCTTATCTCTGTCAAACCCATACAAATACCCCCTGTTATACACCGCACAAATCGTACAAGTTTAATCTTATGTTTTTTTTGCGCCGAGTTTATTTTCCTCTCCTTTTAAAAGACGCTTTATATTTGACGAATGTTTTGCTATGCACAAAGCGGCTGTAAGAATTGCGAAAACAAAAGCGATAAGATTAGTATAATATGGTTTTGCTATAAAAAATCCGAGCGATATAAGCGGATACGATGCCGCTCCTATAATTGACCCGAGCGATACATAACGGCTTATTATCATAACAATCAGCGCTACTGCGATTACCGCAAAGCCTATATGGCAGTGAAGAGCCAGAATAACCGCCGCCGATGTGGCAACTCCTTTTCCTCCCCTGAATTTGAAAAACACAGGAAATATGTGACCTATTATCACAAAGAGTCCGGCCGCATACGGAAAGGCAAGAAGAAGGAATAATTTTGTATCTGTCCGGTAAGCGTTCTCAGAAAGAACTTCCATATCAAAAGCCGCCGCCTGCGGTCCCACATCGTATATATGTAAAAATAATTTCTGGAGCAGAACGCCCAGCAATACCGCTATAACTCCTTTGAGCATATCTCCGGCAAGAGTATATGCTCCGGCTTTTTTTCCGTGCGTGCGGAGCATATTTGTCGCTCCGGCATTTCCTGAGCCTGAATTTCTTATATCGTCCGTATGGAACACAAATTTTGTCAGTATTATAGATGTGTTTATACTTCCTATAAGATACGCCGCAATTATCAGTAAAATAAACGCTGTTAAAAGCATACAGACACCCCCTATTTATCCTTATTCTTTTCGCGTATCATAAAGCGGAGAGGTGTTCCCTCAAATCCGAATGCCGCGCGTATCTGATTTTCTATATATCTTAAATATGAATAGTGAAACAGTTCCTTTGAGTTGACAAACAGCACGAATGACGGCGGCGCGGACGCGACCTGCGTTCCGTAGTAAATTTTAAGCCGCTTTCCCTTGTCGCTCGGCGGCTGCTGTTTCAGCATTGCCTCATTCAGAACATCATTGAGCATACCTGTCGATATACGGCGCTTGTGCTGTGTGTTCACCTCTTTTATTTCCTCAAAAAGCTTGTTTATACGCTGTCCGGTAAGAGCCGATATGAATACCGCCGGCGCATATGACATAAAGGCAAATTCTTCCTCTACACGCTTTTTAAAATTATTCATTGTTTTTGAATCTTTTTCAATAAGGTCCCATTTATTCACCGCAAAAATACAGGCTCTGCCCTGTTCGTGCGCATATCCGGCAATTTTTGTATCCTGTTCGGTAACGCCTGCCTCCGCGTCTATCATAATAACGCACACATCGCTCCTGTCAACCGCCGCCAAGGCTCTGACAACGCTGTAATGCTCTATATTTTCATCAATTTTGCCTTTTTTCCGCATACCGGCCGTATCTATAAAAAGATATTTGTCATCGCCGCATTCGTATGCCGCGTCAATAGCATCGCGCGTTGTTCCGGCAATATTGCTTACAATAACCCTGTTTTCACCGAGAATTTTATTGATAAGACTTGATTTTCCGGCATTCGGCTTGCCTATTACGGCAACTTTTATAACTTCATCGTCCTCTTCGCTTTCCTCTTCCTCCTCAGGGAAAAACGAAACAATCTTATCAAGAAGATCACCCACTCCAAGACCGTGTGATGACGATATTGCGATAGGATCTCCCAGTCCAAGATTATAGAATTCATAAAATTCCATCGGAGGCTCGCCTGCGCTGTCGGCCTTATTGACCGCAAGCACGATAGGTCTGCCGGATTTCTGGAGCATGGCGGCAACCTCCATATCATTCGCGGTAACACCGTCGCGGATATTTGTCATAAGTACTGTCACATCGGACATATCAATTGCAAGATCGGCCTGCCGCCGCATCTGTTTAAGTATTTCATCATTGCTTGCCGGTTCTATTCCTCCTGTGTCTATAAGAGTGAACGCCCTGCCGTTCCATTCGCTGTCCGTGTAGATACGGTCACGCGTAACGCCCGGCGTATCCTCCACAATGCTTATGCGTTCACCGGCTATTTTATTGAAAAGAGTGGATTTGCCCACGTTCGGACGTCCCACTATGGCAACTGTCGGTTTTCTCATAATTTCTTCCTTTCACCTGAAACTGTCAGACAGTTTCTTAAAATATACTGTATTTCACGATATATTATAGCTTATTTAATATATAATGTCAAGCTGAAATCAATTTATTGCCTATTTCCACAACATCGCCCGCACCCATTGTAAAGAGCATATCGCCGGCGGAAAGTTCCTCTCTGAGCACCTGTGCGATATCGTCAAACGACTCTATATATCTTGCCTTTACACCTCTCTTTTTTATCTCCTCCGCCAGTTTATCCGCCCTTGTAACGCCGTCAAATTCTTCCCTTGCGGCGTAAATATGCGTTATGATAAGTTCATCCACATTGTCGAAACATTTTACAAAATCATCCCAGAGCAGACGCGTGCGCGAATATGTGTGCGGCTGAAAAACGCACCAGAGCTTATTTTTATCAAATCTGTCAGCGGCTTTGAGCGTTGCCGCAATTTCAGTGGGATGATGCGCGTAATCGTCAATAATAACCGCTCCGTTGAATTCGCCTTTTTTTTCAAAACGTCTGTGCGTTCCGCGGAATCCCTCTATACCGCGGACAGCTTTTTCCGTATCCGCGCCGAGATGTCTGCATACAGCAACCGACGCAAGAGTGTTAAGTATATTATGAGTTCCCGGAACATTCAGCGAAACTGAACATATTTTTTCACCGCTGCCGATTATGTCAAAGGATGGGAGTCCCTCGCTGAATTTTATGTTATCGGCGTAATAATCGCATTTGTCCGACAAACCATAGGTAATTACACGGAGATTTTTTAAATCAAGCGCCTTTTTTATATTCTCATCCTCGCCGTAAGCCACAACACAGCCGTTATCTCCGGTAAGCGCGGCGAATTTTCCGAAACTCTCTATAATTTCGTCAATGTCCTTGAAAAAATCAAGATGATCCGCCTCTATATTGGTTATCACAGCGACTGACGGGAAAAATTCAAGAAAACTGTTTGTGTATTCACACGCTTCTGTCAGAAATAAGTCATTGCCGCCAACGCGTATATTTCCGCCTATAAGATCAAGTTCTCCGCCTATGCTTATTGTCGGGTCCATTCCGCATCCGATAAAGGCATGGGAGAGAATAGATGTTGTTGTGGTCTTGCCGTGTGTGCCGGCAACGCATACGTTGGCCCTATATTTTTTCATAACAGAACCCAGACATTCCGCCCTTGTAATCATAGGTTTGCCCGACTCGCGTGCGGCTTTCATTTCCGGATTATCCTCACTCATTGCGGCGGTATAGACAAAAAGATCCGCCCCCTCTATATTTTCTTCCTTATTGCCTATATAAACCTTTATTCCCATACTTTCCAGACTGTCCGTTATATGGCTGCCGCTGCGGTCTGAACCCGATATTTCATATCCATTATTAAGAAGGATACGCGCAAGTCCGCTCATGCTTATTCCGCCTATTCCTATAAAATGAATATGGGCATTTTTGTTTATAGCGTTAAAATCAAAATATGACATATGTAAACTACATCCTTTCCGTAATCAAATAAACTGTATCAACTATTATTATATATCAAAAATCAGAAAAATAAAATACATAATCCAAAAATTTATGCAAAATATTTGAATAAATAATAGCAAATATATGAAAAAGACTTGATTAAAAGGAAAAAAAGCATTATAATATATTATTGTATAAATGAAACAATGAATTTAAAAAGGAGCTAAAGATGAAAGATTTAAAAGAAAACCGCAGCTTTATGAACAGTGTAGTCATAATTTTATTCTCGCAGATATTAGTAAAACTTCTGGGAATGGCATACCGTCTTGTCATAACCAATATAGAAGGTTTCGGCGATATGGGAACGGGATATTACAACGTAGGCTTTCAGATATACACACTGCTTCTGGCAATATCGTCAATCGGTATTCCGAACGCCATTTCAAAAATGGTGTCCGAACGCTGTGCGCTTGACGATTACAAAGGAGCGCATAAAATATTCAAAACCGCGCTTAAACTCTTTGCGGGAATAGGACTTGCCTGTTCCGCAGTATTATTCTTCGGTGCCGGTTTTATCTCGCACAGCATAGTAAAGGTGGACGGGGCAAAATATACCCTTATGTCGCTTGCGCCGTCAATATTTTTCGTGTGCATTTCCTCGGTAATAAGAGGATATTTTGTCGGGCTGAAAAATATGAAAGCGACCAGTACAAGTCAGGTTCTGGAACAGTTTTTCAAAAGCACGCTTACAATAGCGATAGTATGGGCGCTTGTGGGATATTCGCCGGAGATAATGTCGGCGGGTGCGAATCTTGCAACCTCTATTGCAACGGTAATCAGTTTCGGCTATTTGTTCGTATTCTATAAAAGACGAAAAAAAGGCATTATAGCCGATATTGAAAAGAGCATGGGTGAGGAACTTTCAAAATCGACTGTAAATATGATGAAAAGCATACTGATGATTTCAATTCCGATTTCCCTCGGCTCGATAATCTCGGCGGTAAACCGTGTAATCGACACTGCCACCATCACACGCGGAATAGAAACGGCGGTTTCGCTCGGACTTGAAACATACAACGGCAATTCAGCCGCTGATGAGGCTGTGCGTCTTGCCGGACTTTTATCAAAAAGCGATGTGCTGATAAATCTGCCCCTTGCGCTTAACATTGCCTTTTCAACAGTGCTTGTCCCGTCCATATCGGGCGCGCTGGCTGTCGGCAACAAACGTGAAGCATCAGAGAAGGTATCATATTCCTTTCTTATATCAATACTGCTGATTCTGCCGTGTACGGTAGGATATATTGTATTGGCTCAGCCTATATACGGACTGCTTTATCCGAACGCCTCGCTTGGTGCAAGTCTTTTGCAGCTCAGCGCCGTTGCTCTCATCTTCACCGCGCTCAATCAGACAATATCCGGTTCACTGCAGGGGCTCGGCAAGGTTTATGTACCGGCAACAGGTCTGTTTTGCGGATGTGTAGCAAAGATAATACTGAATATAACCCTTATAAAAATACCGGCTATAAATATATACGGCGCGGCGATAAGTTCGATTGTATGTCAGGTTATATCCTTTATAATATGTTTCACTGTGCTTTCGTTAAATCTCAAGATAAGCATAGGATTCAAAAAATATATACTGAAACCGCTGACTGCAAATGTGCTTATGGGAGCTGTGGCATATTTCGTATTCAAGGGAATACATATTCTTTCCCACAGCAACACGATATCGGTATGTACGGCGATATTAGCGGCTGTAGTTGTATATGCGGCAATGGTTTTATATATGAAGATACTCAGCCGCGAGGATATACTTATGCTGCCTGCCGGCGGGAAAATACTTAAATTCTGCGGAAAATTGGGGATTTATAAAAACGTGTGATTTATTGGATTGCTGTATATCGCGTGGGAGCGTTATTCATTGGATTGCAAAATATCACGTGGGAGCGTCTCGGCGCTCCCTTAAACTTATTCGCATTACGATTTACCGCACCCTTCCCGAAGTACTTTCTTGATGGCAAGAAAGTACTCAAAGAACCAGTAAAGGGAGAGAAAACCACGTTTTCTCTCCCTTTACAATCCCTCTCTTTCTATACGCTGCGCGTTCTGTAACCGCTGCAAAATTTTTGCCGTTTGAGCTTAGTCACGTATACAATGATTTGCGGCGGGAACTCATTATGATTTTCTCGCGCTGGGTTTTGCAGCTATGTTTCAAGAATTTACAGCTGTTTGTTCTGTGCATTTGTCTTTCCAGTACAATAGCTGATTATTGATTTACTACAGTAAGTCAATAATTGCGTGGTCTTAGCAAAATGTACAGGAGAAAAAATTTTAATATCACACACATCAGCCGCAAAAATAATTACCGCGTCAATATTGCCCTCATAACCGGCGAATAATCTGACGGGAGAACATCCGCGACATTCACTTTGCGGCGGTCAATAAGTATCGGAAAGATGTCCGACGCTTACATAGTAAGCGGTTTTGCGAAGCAAAACTACTGATAAACGCGCAGCGTTATAGAAAGTGGGGGATTGTAAAGGGGGAGAAAATCTGGTTTTCTCCCCCTTTACTGCTTCTTTGATTACTTTCTCAGCACAGAGAAAGTAATTCGGGAAGGGTGTGAAAGTTTGTATTTAAAATAAGTTCACGGGAGCGCGAAACGCTCCCACGCGATATATTGTAATCCAATAAAAAAAATCCCATAATCACTTTTTATAAAAAAATTTTATAAAAAGTGATAGAAACCCGCGTTTTAGGTTGTAATATATAATAGAGGCGCTTCTGAAGGACAAATCAAAGGCAGGTGATTATTTCATGAATATAACCGATGAAGAACTTGTTCGTCTTATAGCTCATAAAAACGAAACCGCGTTTACCGAACTGATAAGACGCTACGGCGGATTGATCAAATCTATCGTCAGATATCATCTCACCGATATTTCTATGTGGCAGGACGACTGCGTAAACGATATTCTTTTCGCGCTCTGGCAGAATATAACAAGGTTCGACGCAGAAAAAAATACTCTGAAAAACTGGATAGGCGCAGTGGCAAAATACCGCGCCATAAATTATAAGAAAAAATTTTACAGACAGCTTCTTGCGGGAGAACTTACCGAGGATATTTCGGACGGAAAAGAAATCGACGCGGATATTTTAAAAGAAGAAATAGAGTCCGAGGTGATGTCGCTGCTGTCAGGCCTCAGCGCGGAGGACAGAAATTTATTTATACGGCGCTACTTTATGGACCAGTCGGTAGAAAATATAGCGGCAGTGGAAAACAGAGAGCCGTCATGGGTTTATAACAGGCTTTCAAGAGGAAGAAAAAAGCTGCGTCGGATATATAACGGGAAATGGAGTGATTACCATGAAAAATGAATATGATTATCTCAACGACGTAAAGATGGATTTCAGTATGTATGAATCGGAAATGATTTCCGAAAAGGAGGCAAAAATTATGAAAAAGGAAATGAATTCGGGCAAAAAAAGAATGAAAAAAAGATATATCATCACCGTGTGCGCCGCCGTTATAGCGCTTACAAGCACGGTATTCGCATCGGGCTTTGCGGGCGGTATAATTAAAAAGATAAGCACAGGGTATAACACATTCATCCAGATGGATCCAAAGGCGGAGTATGAACTGCCGGAAGCGCTCCAAAACAAATTCTTTGACAAAGACGGCAATCCGATCAACACTATGACAGATGAGAATGTCGACAAGCTGTATGATGAAAACGGAAATCTTCTTGATGTTGAACAGATTAAAAACATTTACAACGAGGCTATCGGCGATGATGTGGAACTTGTTATTGCTGAATTTGACGGCGAATATGACTCCTCCGTTGAAAAGAGTTATGCAAGTGTTGAAGAGGCTCAGAAAGACGCGGCATTTGACATCAAAACCCCCGACATCCTGCCGGACGGATACACTCTTTTAAGAGCGTACTCATTTAAAAATTCTGACGGCGTTATAGAGCCGGGTTCATCGTTTTATATGAATATGGAATATGTCAACGGCGATAAAAAAATAGCTATAATGGAACGTCTGCTGAATGAAGAAACAGCATTTGAAGCCGGTACAAACGGCTCTATGGAGGAAATTGATATCAACGGATGCAAAGGCATTATAATGGATAACAGTTCGATTCATTTTGAAACAAAGGACGGCATTTCTGTGGAAATTATGGGACGCGGCAATCTGAACAGAGATGAACTCATAAAAATTGCAAAAAGCATAAAATAACATTTTCATTTAACATCAATATAATCCAAAACTGCTCTTACGGGAACGCGCCGCCGCGTTCCCGTTTTCAAATCCTATTTTATCCTGATGGGGCGCAGAATCTCATATCCCAGCACTTCGGGATAATGCCTCTGATAGCACTGGCAGACTTCTTCGTTCCACTCGCATTCATACGTCCTTTCAATGTTTTTCAGGTCGTAATTCCACACAAGATTTTCCACTCTCTCCATAACGCTGTTGTTATCCTTGAAATAATCAAACGGCGGATGAAAAAATACCATATAATAGCTTGCCGGAAATTCTCTGATTTCAAATCCTTCGGGCACGATTCCGTCATAATCCTCGTCAACGCCGAAACCATAGAAATATCTGCGCCTGCCGTCAACTTCGTGCCAGCCTGCCGTGTGCGCGGTTACGACCAGATGCGTTTTATCGCACATACTTTCAATAATACCGCATACCTTGTCACAGTCGTGATTTTTCCAGAACTCGCCGTATCCCGACGCGGTGCTGTCCCATATGCCGATGTACTTATGCGCGGGAATGTACTCTATCCTTTTGTGCGCCTCTGTCAAAACTCTTTCACTCATTGCTGTGTCCTCCTTATAAATACTGTGATAATGTTCGGGAGAGTAAACAACTTTTCGTATCGGAACCGGAACAGGAACGGGATTTTTTCTGTATAAAGCGGGAGTGCATCCAAACACCGCGCGGAAAGACCTTGTGAATGCCTCCTGTGATGAAAAGCCGTATTTTACCGCAATATCAATGATCCGCATACCGGTATTGCGGAGTTCAGCCGCCGCAAGAGCCATACGTCTGCCGGAAATGTAGTTTCTTATGGTCATTTTGCAGATTTTATGGAACTGCGCCGAGCAATAATACGGAGAGTATCCTATATGCTGTGATATATCGTGCAAAGTCGGACTTTCCTGTATATTTTCCTCTATATAGTCAATCATTTTCTGTACCGTTTCATATATTTCATACAAGTTTGTCACCCTCTTTTCGGTATTTATTTTATCACAACAGTAACGAAAAAATCTTGATGTCAGTTGCGGAAAAGAAAATGAACTGCTGTAATAACAAGTAAATTCAGAATACAAAAAATCAGCTGCAAAAACAAATCGCGTGAAAATCATACGGAGTTCGCGTCGCAAATCATAGTATGCGTGACTAAATTCAAACGGCAATAATTTTGCAGCGGTCACTTACCGCGCAGCGTGCTGGCGAAAGAGGAGTTCTAAGAGGGGAAAACCTCCGCAGGTTTTCCCTTCTTAGCGGCACTTTGGTTACTTTCCTGCTGAAGGGAAAGTAACTCGGGGGGTTGTGAACAAAAGTAATCCAATAAAATTTACAGGGGCGTCGATACGCCCCTCCGCAGTACATTTATAATCTACAAAACAGATAAAGGGATACTGCAAAATGATTTTGCAGCATCCCTTTATTATGCTTTATTTACGCATACACATCAAGATTTTCACCAAGTCCCGGAACATTATCCGCTTTCCGTGTTACTACGGTGTGCGGACACGCCCGCGTATGCCAATGGTCTTTGTCACAATGAGTTGTGACCGTTGTAAGAGTTCTGCCCGAATCTTTTTCAGGCTGTGCCATCTGAGGATATCCGGAACTTTCCGGACGCATAGCCGATATACTCATAAATATAACCCACCTTTCTTTAAAATTTTACGCGCGCTTTTTTATGCTTTCCATTGCTTTTTTGTAAGCAACATCAGCGCGGAGTTTAGTAACTGTTCTTGTCACGCCGCCCGCTGCATAGCGTGAGCCGCAGGTAGGACAGTATCGCATACTGATTGTTACTGATTGATGTACTATGGCTTGTTTTTGCTGAAAAGCCTTTATATTTTCAGCAGCAACGTGTTCGCCCTCATGCGCTCTTATTGATAAAAGCGCAGTAGCCGCATTCATTTTCTGCGGTGACTTGAAAGATACGCCCAAATCACCCGAACGGTCTACAAATCTGCGGTTCTGGCAGGTCGGGCACGGGCAGTTTATATCATCATCCACATGCTTCGGCACATAGGTATCATCCGGCAGACTGCGGGCATTCTCATTTTTATAAAAATCATTTTCCAGTTCGCGTGAACGGTTTTTATTGTTTATGATGCTTTCCTTTATATTCTGCTCCATCTGACGTCTCATATTTTTAATCGGCGAACGCACAATTGCGCGGCGGCTGACTCTTTTGTGATGCTTCGCAATGCGGACAGGCTTATGAGAGCGTTTTATTTCGGGTTTTTTATCAGCTTTTTCCTCCGCCGTCTTGACCGCGTCCTTAACATGATGTTTCTTATCGGCGGATTTTGCATGGCTTATTCCATCAATTTCATGAGCGTCTTTCTCCATGCTGTTTTCGGCTTTGCCTGAGCCGGTTCCTACAAGAACAGGCTGGTATTCTTTATTTTCGCCTGAGCCGGTTCCTACAAGAACAGGCTGGTATTCTTTATTTTCGCCTGAGCCGGTTCCTACAAGAACAGGCTGATATTCTTCGCTTTCACCCGAACCTGTTCCCACAAAAACAGGCTGATATTCTTCACTTTCACCCGAACCGGTTCCTACAAGGACAGGCTGATATTCTTCTTCACCGGAGTCCGCGCCCGGAAAAACGGGCTGATAATCCTCGTCTGTACCGTTTGCAAAGCCGGTATCGGCAAGCGGCTGATAATCTTCGCTGCCGTTATCCATGCCCTGAAATTCCGAATTTATTTCCGAAGCGACCAGTTCCTGCAAAGCAAGGCGGTTCTCCGGATCGGAAAGCGGATTATTTATCGGGCCGTTAAATAAAACGTCCTTTCCAGCGCTGTTAAAGACCATCTGCTCATAATCGGCTGTACTATCCGAACTACTCTGTGTGTTTTTTGTCATATAATTTTGATTGTAGTAATTATTGTCAACTTCATTTGTACCGATTTTATTGATCATTGCCTGCATAGAAAACACCCCTTTCCAAACTTCAGAATACAGTCGCAACGCCGCAGACAGGATTCCGGTGATAATATATATTATCATTCCCCTATGCTGATTAAATAAAATACTCCTACATATATTATATACCAAAAAACCTTTACCGGCAATATACATAATGCACAAATCGGAGTCTTTTTAATACAGCACTTTACACAAAAACATCACAGCTTTATCACAGCTTTTTCAAAACAGGAAGCAATATGACTCATGATTATGGAAAACACTATTGATCCCCCAATTAAATCTTGAAGAATTTATGCGAAGAACAAACTGCGAAA
>CAZLOX010000054.1:0-12057 GCA_964561265.1 uncultured Lachnospiraceae bacterium | reverse complement strand
CACTGTTTCAATTATAATCCGCAAAAACACACTTGTCAAGAAGGTTTCAAAAAAAACAGCGTGTGCAATAAAACTTCCTGTGTTTCTGCGTATCACCCTTCCATCCCGACTGCCTCCAGATGCTTTTTCACCACCCGCTTCCCGATCATAGCGCCAAAAAAGGCGGTGATGACAACGCCTGCCAGCAGGGCGATCCAGCCTCCTGACAGAAGCATACGGGAAGCCGCATCAATATTTCCCTGCCGTCCATCCGTGACCGCCATATCCGCCATGGATTTTGCGGCAATGACGTAAGGATAGATCGTGCTGCCCAGGGCGGCGCACAACTGGCATAGGATATAGCTTATGGTCAGCCCTTTCACACTGCCGTAGCCGGATTTGCGGAGGATAAGTTCCGAGACAATACCGGACAGGAAATAAAGCAGGACGTAAGGGAGGTAACCGCCAAGGATGCCTCTGACTACTGCATAGAGCATCATGGCTCCCGGCTTCCTTACCCTCGTGCCGATAATAAAAAACACGATTCCTTCCAGCAGCGAGAAAAAGACAGGCATCAGCATAATGGTGACGGGCGTCGCATACAGCAGCGAGCTTGCAAAGAAAATAACAACATTGATCAGTGCGAGCAGGACAACCGTAAAAATGTCCTTTACTTTCAGTTTCTTGTTTGTGTTCATGATAAATAATCTCCTTTTCTAAAAATATGAACCGTTTATCTTATAAATCCGATTACCAGGGCGGCAATCAGCAGGAAAATGAAAATGAGGTCCCAAAGACGAAAACTCAAACACACATATGAGCTGCGCTTCCCGCCAAGTGCGATCCCCCTTGTCTCGGCCGAGGCGGAAAGCGTTTCTGCGATGCGGATCACCCGCAATGCCATCGGCACGGTCAGAATCTCCAGATATTCCGGCAGGAAACGCAGTTTCTGGAGGAAAGCAGGGTAAACGCCCCGTGTCCGCACCGACTGCCTCATCAGCCGCATATCCCCGGAAAGGACAGGAAAGAACCGGAAGATCACGGAACAGACCATGATCAGCTTTTCCGGCATATGTACTGCCCGAAAGCAGGCAAGCGTCCGGGATGCCTCATCCCTCCCGATCAGCGGATAGGCGGAAAGCGAGACCGCCAGAACCCTTGGAAGCAATACTGCGGCAAAAAAATATACCGGTGTATGGGAAAGCAGGCTGTCAGCTCCCAAAAGCACCGCCAGAACCCCTCCGCCTGCAAATGCCAGGGCGGGCCAGCCGTCCGCAAAGAGCATCAAAACCAAGGCGGCATAGACAGAAAACAGCAGCGGATTGTCCGAAAGGGAGACGGCGACCATGACCGCCAGCCAGAACATCAGCTTAACCGCCGGGTGTAACCGGCATTTTCGGTCTGCAGCCTTTTCCGCAGGGACGTTAGTTTCCATCCGGAAATTGTCCTCCATATAGTCTACAACCATTTTTAACTGTGCATCATCCGTCAGGCGGATCTCCTGTTCTGTTTTCCCATATGCCATGCAGATGCATCTCGTGCAGGCCTGCGCAATCAGTTCGATGTCATGGGTAATAACAAATACAAGCTTGATACGCTGCATTTCCCGAATCAGTTCTGCACAGGCCTTAAGGCTCCCTGCATCCAGCCCCGCTGTCGGTTCATCCAGGATGACAACCCGCTTTGGTGAAAAGTATGCGATCATCAGCGACAGTTTCTGCATCTGCCCTCCCGACAGTGCGAACGGATGGCGGCCCCGGCATTCCCACATCCCGAATTTTTTCAGCAGACGCTCTGCCTCTTCCCGAAATTCAGGCGTGTCCTTATGCCCATACCGCAATTCATTCATCACAGAATTGGTATAAAACTGAAACTCTGATTCCTGCATGACAAACAGCGCATTTTTCTGCAATTCCCGACTTTTCATTTTTTTGCCGTCCATAAAGATATCCCCGGCAGACGGGCGTAAAAGGCCGGCCAGAATTTTCCCCATCGTCGTTTTCCCGCTGCCGTTTTGCCCTATGATCCCTACCGCCTCCCCGCAGCGGGCAGTAAAGGAAACACCGTGAAGCAGTTCCTCCTTCTTTTTTCGATATCCAAAATGCAGATCCTCTGTATGGTATACAAATGGCATAAAACCTTCATTTTCTGCAGGCGGCTCCGCCGAAAGAGCCACATCGTTCAAAGAAAAGGTCCGCAACGGAACATCCCCTTTCCTTTGCATGGCTCTGATTTCGTCCTCCCCACAGCGTTTCTTTAGCTGCCCTCCTTCCATCAGCCAGTATTCATCTGCAATCCCGGAAAGGTAATACAGACGGTGTTCGCTTAAGATCAGTGTCTTTCCCTGCCCTTTCAGCTTTGACAACAGTCCCCCAAGCTGCCTGATTGCGGCAAAATCCAGATTTGCCGTCGGCTCGTCTAACAAAAGGATATCGGTATCCAGCGCCCAGGCAGAAAGGATGGATATGAGCTGCCTCTCCCCGCTTGACAGTTCATAGACATTCCGGTCTTTGAGGCTATCAAGTGAAAACAGCCCAAACGCCTCTTCCACTTTCCTCATCATTTCCTCCTGGGAGACGCCGTGGTTTTCCAAACCGAAAGCTACTTCTGTAGAGCTGTTGATGGTAAAAAACTGGCTGCGGGGATCCTGGAACACAGACGCTGCCAGCCCTCCCACCTCGCCGACGGAAAGTTCCCCTGTATCCCTGCCCTGTATACGGCAGAAGCCTTTCAGCTCCCCTTCATAAAACTGGGGGACAAGGTGGTTGATACAGCGCAGCAGCGTTGATTTCCCACATCCGCTCCCACCGCAAAGCACAATGCATTTCCCTTTCCCTATTTTCCCTTGTACATTTTTAAGTGCAGGGGTTTTTACGCCCTCATAACGGAAATCAAACTCAAAATCAATCATCACATCATTCCTTCTCGCTGTTAGTTTATGCTAACCTATAGTCAAAAAAATAGCGGGCTAAACCCATGGGAAAGCCAGCCCACAAAATTTATGTGCTATGGAGCTTCCCATACAACTCTTTCCAGCCAGCCGCTAAAAAATCCTGGACAGTTTCCATGCAGGCTGCCGACTTTTCTTTTCCATACCCGGCGTCCAAAAGCTGGCGGTAGGCATGGAAATTCGCTTCCATCAGAAGGCGCACGGCTTCCCGGTTTACCGGCTGTACTGCCGTTTTTTCAAAAAACTCCACTGTAGTGTCGGCTTTATGTTTTATCATTGCATTCAGGGATTCCTCTGCCGAACTGCCGCCGCTCTTACAGAAGAACAGCACGCACTCCTCATAATGGTCGAAAAGGATTTCCACATAAATCTGCGCTTCGTATTCCATCGCCGCCAGAAAATCATCAATATTTCCGCTTTCTTCCGCCTTTCGGTACTGCTCTGCGGCAGGTTCCGCCGAATCCCGGAACACTGTAAAAATCCCTTCCAAAAGACTGCAAAAAAGCGCGTCCTTATTTTTATACCTGGTGTACAGAGCCCCTGTTGTAACACCCGCAATATCCGCGATCTTATGCAGGGACGCCGCAAGAAAGCCATGTTCCATAAATTCGCCTAAAGCAGCCTCTATGATTTTGTCATCCAGCGAATGGTCTTTTACTGCCATATAAAAAATCCTTTCTTTGATAATACCGTTATCAATAACGGTGTTATTATAATCCCGCAAAGCAGGTTTTGTCAAGTGGATGCACAGTATTTCATGTGGATCAAAAAGCAAAACGGCCTGGTCTCCCAAGCCGCTGTTATATAAATCAAACTTCCCACATTAAAAATGGGACTCATACCTTGAAAAATCAATACTTTAGCTCACAAAATATCCTCATACCACTATTTCTTTCCGTCCTAGGGCTTCCTGCATATATTTTGGAAGACGCTGAATAAAACTAGCGGTAAATTCCTCCAGTTGGGCTTCGGTGATGTGGAAATACTTCATGACAGCATCCATCAGTGCATCAATGATAATGCATATTGAGCGGCTAAATGTGATATCTTCCATTTCGTCAAGCTGGCAGAAGCATAGCTCACAGATAGTCCTGTCGTCCTCATTTTCCCGCTGGGCTACTGACAGCATCATGTAACGGGAAAAGACAATGGCGACGTGGGCATTCATTGCATCATAGGAAATGCCCCGGTACTCCTTTACAAGGTTAAGGTAAGGACAGCTCATTTTCGTAAGCCACAATACCTTATCTATAGGGCGGCCTAAGCATCTATATCACTATACCATTTTTTAGGCAGATGGGAATCACCTCCCTTTGATGTCTCCCTCCGGAACCATTTTGCTCGTTCAAGTACTGCCGACAGAAACGCATTCCCTGCCGGCATACGGACTGCCTCGACGGCAGAGGAGCATAGCCGCCGCATGGAAATCGTTCTGTGCACTTGTTTTAAACAGTCCACCCCATACTTTCCTGCTGCAGCCGGTACAGCCTGGCATACAGTCCATCCTTCGCCATCAGCGTTTCATGGTTCCCCTCTTCCCGGATCTCTCCCTGATCCAGCACAAGGATCTTGTCCGCGCCCGCCACAGTCCGCAGCCTGTGGGCAATGACCAGAACCGTCTTATCTTTGATCAGCTTGGATATGGCACGCTGGATCAGTTCCTCATTTTCCGGGTCAAGGGAGGCGGTCGCCTCATCCAGAAGAATCACCGGCGCGTTTTTTAAAAGGGCTCTGGCAATCGAAATACGCTGGCGCTCACCGCCTGATATGGTGCTCCCGTTTTCCCCTAATACGGTCTGATATCCCTGGGGCATTTCAGAGACAAATTCATCACAGCAGGCTGCCTTTGCCGCTGCCAGTACTTCCTCTTCCGTCGCATCCATATTTCCGATTTTAATATTGTTGTAAACCGTATCGTGGAACAACACCACATCCTGAAATACATAAGACATATGATCCGTCAGATATTCCGGGTCCAGTGTACTTATGTCCACGCCGCCAAGCGTAATCGTTCCTTCCCCGATGTCCCAGAAGCGGACCGCCAGCTTGGCGATCGTACTCTTGCCGCTTCCGGAAGGCCCTACCAGCGCAGTGATTCCTTTCTCCGGTATCGTAAAACTGACATTCTTCAAAATCCTTTCCTGATGATAGCCAAATCCTACGTGATCAAATACGATTTCATGGTTCGGTATGTCTGTCTCACTGTTTCCTGTCTGTGTACCTGCCTCTCGCAGCAGCTTCATTCTCTGCATGGCGTCGATGGAATGAAACAGTTCCGGCAGCAGCGTCAGTTCTGTCACCATTGGTCCGTAGATTCTGACTACGATCAGCAAAAACATCAGAAGAGGGATCAAGGCGATCTCACCGCCGGTCAGCAGATACGCCCCCGCATAGACCGTGATTCCGATTCCGGCCTGCAGAATCAGCTGCGCGCCCGTCACCAGTGTTCCGGTAAACAATTCCATTCTGATCGCCATTTTTTTCATATAGAGAAGGGCTTTGTTCAGTTCTTTTGATTTTTCACCGGCCATGTTGCAGGCTTTGATGACCTTCATACCTTCAATGTACTCCTGTACCTGTTCGGAAGCCTTCAGCTTTGCGTCGATCTGCCGCCGGTTCATCTTCTTCTGTGCCTTTCTGCTGAAACAGATCACGGAAAAGGATACGGGAATGGTGCAAAATACGCACAATGCCAGCCGCCATTCAAAAAAGGCAAGGCAGACACATATGATCGCGCTGGCGATCGCATTGGCCAGTAATTGGGGAATCACGTGACTCAGCACATGTTCCAGTGTACTGCAGTCACCGATCAGATTTGTAGTCAGCTCTGACAGATCCCTGGAATTAAAAAAGCTCATGGGCAGCCGCCGGATCTGCTCTGCAATGCTAACCCGGACATTCTCTGCTTCCAGATAGGAATTGATATAGGTTTGCTTATAATCATTCCAGTTTGCCAGATAGACCAGCAGACAGCTTATAACGCCGGCTCCTAAAAATATCCACAGCCGGTTCCATTGAACAGGCTCTCCCATCAAGGGCTTTAAGAGTTCCGTAAATACCTGGATCGTCACACAAAAAGGAAGCATCAGGGAAAGATTGGTCAGGGCGCAGGCGAAAACCGCCTTTTTCAGATCCGCGTATCCTTTGTCGCTTAACTGCATCATTTCCTGCAGGTTAGCCATTTTCTTTTCCCCCTTTCTCCATCTTCCAGGCCAGTGTCTTTGTATAGGTATCCCACATTTTTTTATACCTTCCGTTTTCCTTCATCAGCTCCTCGTGGGTTCCGTATTCAACCAGGCGGCCTTCGCTCATGACCAGAATCTGCTCAGCGCCGCGGACAGTGGAAAGCCGGTGGGCGATCATGATCACCGTCTTATTTTTCATCAGCACCTTCAAAGCCTGCTGGATCAAATGCTCATTTTCCGGGTCGGCAAATGCCGTGGCCTCATCCAGTACGAGAATCGGCGCATCCTTCACAATTGCCCGCGCGATCGCCACCCGCTGCTGTTCTCCGCCGGACAGATAGATACCGTTGCTGCCGTATATCGTATGGTATCCGTCCGGCAAAGCCATGATCACATCATGGCACCGAGCCGCTTTCGCCGCCGCGATCACCTCCTCATCTGTCGCATCCGGCCGTCCCATACGGATATTTTCCATCAGGCTCTGCTGAAAGAGAAATACATCCTGAAAGACAAAGCTTACCATATCCATCAGTTCTTCCGTCCGGATATCCCGGATATCCGCACCGCCGATTCTGATGTGTCCCTCCGTCACGTCATAAAATCTGGGGATCAGGTTCGCTATCGTTGATTTTCCTCCGCCGGAAGGCCCCACAATGGCCGTAACCGTCCCTTTTTTCGCACAAAAGCTGACATTTTTCAAAGCCCGCGCTTCTTTTCCACCGTTATAAGAGAAAGACACGTGTTCAAATGTCACATCCCCGGGAACGACTTGTTCCGGCCGCTTCGGTTCCGGAAGAGGCGGCGTCTGCAGCACCTCGTCCATGCGTTCCACACAGGAACCAATCTGCCGGCAGTTGTTGGAACTGTACATCACTTTCATCATGACCGACGCAATGGAAGGGACAAACAGCAGATAGAAAATGGCCGTGGCCGCATAAGCGGCATATCCGTCCGCCGGTGTACGGATACCGATTAAAATGGCGACTGGGATGATCAAAAGGTAGATATTGTTTACAATGGTCGTGTATGCAGACATGTAATTTCTCCATCCCAGCGTATAGGGGATCACAAAGCTGGTATAATTCCTGATGGAGTCATGAAGCCGGTTAAAGGAATACACCGTCTGCCGGAATGCTTTTACCACTGTAATACCTCTGACATACTCTACGGACGCATTATTCATATCCTCCAGGGCATTCTGATACTGATCCATCACAATTTTCGCCTCTGGTCCGCCGTAAGCAACTATTTCGACTGTGTAGGCAATCACAATTCCCAGTACGGATACTGTGCCGTAACGCCAGTCTATCGCAAACAGAATCACGATCATTACTACCGGAGCGGCCAACGCCGCAGACAGATCCGGCAGCTGATGAGCAATAAAGCCTTCTATTTTTTCAATGTTTTCATCGGTAATCTTGCGCAGTTTCCCGCTGCCATAATGCAGGTGAAATCCGAGAGGGAGTCTGGCAAGATATTTTGTGAAATCCAGCTTCAGCTCATACAGTGTGCCAAAGGCCGCCAGATGGGACAGGACAAGCGCGCCATAATAGCATGCGATATTTGCCGCAACTCCGCCAAAGGCCAGAAGTCCCATCCGAATAATTGCCTGTCTGTTTCCGGCCCCCATCGCCGGATAGCTTCTTGTAATTTCCATAATGATCCGGTAAATACACAGATGAGGCACGAAGGATGCCATGGAAGCCAATATGGACAGAATTACAGAGGGGATCACAAATTCCTTCTTTCTGCCCGCCAGTTCCAGCATTCTTGCCATCCCTGTCTTTTTCTTTTCATTCTTTTCAGACACTGTTTTTATCCCTTCTTCTATAAAAAATTCCTTTAACTGTCTGATTCCATCTTCATCCAGAGGATAATATGCCTTGACGCTTCCATGTTCCATATGAAGGACATTGGTACAGCATCCCGCGATCAATTCCGGGTCATGGGTAATGATCATGGTTGCAAGCTGGTTCGGGGCATTTTCCCTGATCACACCGCACAGACGCGCCATACTGTCGTAGTCAAGGCCGCTGGTGGGCTCGTCGTAAAAAAGCAGTTCCTTTCCGGCACAGACTGCCGCGCATATGGCTACCCGCTGCTTCTGTCCGCCTGACAGGGATGCAGGATGCCGGCCGGAAAAAGGAGAAAGTCCCATCTGCTCAAGCAATTCATTTACATGTTTTCGTCTTGCGTCCGATATGCCCAGGGACACTTCCTCTTCTACACTCTCGCAAAACAGCTGATGATTTACATCCTGCATTACCAGGAAACTTTTGGAAATCCGTTCTTTTGCCGCGGCTGCTTTCCCTTCTATACAGATAGTTCCCCTGCATTTTTGCAGTCCGGCAATACATTCTGCCAGCGTCGTCTTTCCGGCACCGTTTTTGCCAATGACGGCGGTAATGGCGCCTGCCGGTATTTCCAGATTTTTGATATCGAGCACTTCTCTTTTCCCGCGGGTACACCTTAAATCCCGAAGGCGGAGCGCGGATGCCTGCTCAGAACTTTGTTGTTTATCCGCGCCAGCGGTCCCTTTGGCCGTATATGTGATTTCCGCGAGATCCGTCACCCGGAGCCCCAGTTTTTCCCTTTGTTCCCCGCTCATTTCATAAAGCTGCTCCGGTGAGTAAGACGCTGTTATTCTTCCGTCCTCCATATAGACAAATCTGTCCGCAAGCTCCATCAGATAGTAAAGCCGATGCTCCGAGATCACCACCGTCTTTCCGCTTTCCTTCAATATCTTTAAAATTGCTTTCAGCCGCCGGATCGCCCGGATGTCCATACTGGAGGACGGCTCATCCAGCACATACACCTGGGGCTGCGGGGCATATACACTGCCGCAGGCAATCTGCTGCTTTTCTCCGCCGGACAATTCAAAAATACCGCGGCCCATCAGCTTTTCCAATTGGAATATTTGTTCTGTCTGCCTGATCCTGCGTCTGATCTCATCTCTTGGAAAAGCCTGATTTTCGCACCCAAAAGCAAGTTCTCCGGTGGTGTCCGCATGGAAAAACTGACTTTTGGGATTCTGAAATACGCTGCCGACTGTTCCGGCCAGTTGGGACAGTTCTGTCTCTTTTACGTAAAGACCGTTTACGATTACCTCTCCTGTCAGCTCTCCCTCATAGAAATGGGGAATCAGTCCGTTGATCAGGCGTGTTACCGTCGTTTTCCCGCAGCCGCTGCGGCCGCACAGGACAACAAACATTCCATCCGGAACCGTCAGATCAATCTCTTTTATTTTCCCGCCGCCTTCACTGCCGGCAGGATAGACATAAGAAACATTTTTCAGCTGAATCATAGACTACCTCGCATAACCTGTGAGCCATATCACGGCAAATCCCATGACGATCACAAAGAAAACATAGTCCCACACTGTCATCCGCACTTCCTCCAGACATGTCCTGTCCCTGCTGCTGTCAAGTCCCCTGGCCAGCGACGCGGCTGCCAGTTCTTCCATAACAGCCGTTGCGCTGAAAAGAAGCGGAATCAAAATGTGCTCAACAGAAATCAGGGGATGCCTCAAAATTCCCCCTGCATGAAGCCCGATCCCACGGAACGCCATTGCCTTGCGGATACAGATCCATTCCTCCTGTACGGTGGGAATAAAACGAAACATAACCGCAAAGGGGATGATGATTTTTATGGGTATATGCATTTTCTGAAATGCTGCCATGAACTGGCTGATAGTAGTGGTCTGAAATACCAGGCTAAAAGCCATCATGATCGGAATCGTAATACGGAGCAGGACACAAAAAGCCATGCCGACGATACCCACTGTTCCAGGCAGCACAAGGTGAAGATTTTCCGCGGCAAGCAAACCGGCGCAGAATATCAGATACAGTTTCAGCGCGAATCCGGTTTTTCTGCTCAATACAAGCAATGTTGTGATAAACGTTCCCAACAGCAAATTCATCCAAAAGGATACGCTGCTCATGACAAATACACAGGTAATCACAAACAGAAACAGCTTTACTCTCGGATCAATGTTCAAAACAGGTTTCATCTATACAATTCCCGCCTTCTCAAAGTGCTTTTTCATAAACTTTGCCGCCAGTATAGTTCCGATCACGGCGCCTGCAACGGCCAGTCCCGCCAGTGCGAAAATAATCCAGCCAGGAGTAAGCCGGTCTATCACGTTTGCATAGTCCGCCCCATAGTATTCTTCGCACATAGCGATAAACTGGTTCTTTGCAAACACGAGAAGGAAAAACGGACCGATCATATTCAGGTTAAATACCCAGTAAGACGCAGCAAACATTTTTTTCGATTCATACCGTCCCGCTTTGATCATCAATTCGGCGATCAGGCCCAGAACAACAGACCAGATCAGCGAGAAAAAGGAATTGGAACTGGTAACGATCCCAAATAATACCGCAAGAATCAGAACCGCCCCGAATTTCCTTACCTTTGTCACATAAAGAATGTAGACGGTTCCGCAGATGATCCCTACCGTAAGCGGCGCTAATATGTAAAGTATCGGGATCATGCCGGAAACCATGACAATGGCCAGCATCAGGATCAGGTAGACCGCACCGAACGCTCCTGCGTAGATTAAATCCTTTGTTTTCAATTTTGTCTTCATGACTGTACTCCTTTCGCATATTATATGTAATTAGTTGAAACTAACTTTATATTATTAAAAAAGGAGCATTCTGGCAACTCCATTTAGCCAAAATACTCCATTCAGCCGATTTTTCTGTATTCTCTCGGTGTCATTCCATACATTTTAGAAAAGGCTGCGGAAAACTTACTGGGATTTTCATAGCCGATGCGGCTTCCGATCTCCCCGATGGACAATTTTGTTTCTCTCAAAAAAGTCTCTGCCCTGCCCATGCGGTATCGCTTCAGGAATTCATAGGGCCCACAGCCGTATAACAGCTTGAAGTTATTTTTCAGGCTGGTTACGGAAATCTGGTATCTGTCCGCAAGCTCCTGAAGGGTGATATGCTGTTCCATGTTTCTTTCGATGTAATCTTTAATCTCTGCCATCACAGTTTCCATTTTATGGGACATGAAATAATAATCTTCACAGACAGCCCCGTCATAATATCCCATCTCCACCAACAGATGCATCAGATACAGCTTCATATGCGGCAAGTCCCCCTTTTTAGTCATCCCAAACAGCTCTTCCAGCAGTTCAGTTACATGAGAACTGGCCTGGAAACGGGAAAATGCTTTATCCTTCAAAAGGTTATGGAACAGCTGTCTGATATCAATGCCAAAACAGGCAAGAAATGTTCTGGTCTCTTCTGTCATCAGATCCGGATAAAACATGATGTTGATGCCTTTATAATATCCCAATGGCATATAGGCATCCAGGCATTTTGCGATATCCGTGAACATCAAAAGCCCTTTTGCCTGTATCTTCAAAATCCGCTGCGCCGTAATACGGCTCACATACATTCCTGAATGACAATAAGAAATCTGATAATAACGGCAAAGACTGTTCTCCCCGACAAAGTGGCTGTCCGTATGAAAATCATTATAATAAATCTCAATGCCCGGCAGCAGGGCATACGCCTTCATAAAAGCGGGACCCTCTATCTGAGGCATGGAAAATTCTCTGTAGTTTTCCCTCGTAATCTTTGTCTGGACTCCAAATCCGCTCAGATCCGCATATACATGATCTGTCATGCCCTGTCACTCCACAAACCCATTCCTGTCCCTCTCCTTTTTCATTGCCAATGTTTTCAATGCCTTATAAAAACCCCCATTTCTTAATGTCCGGCCCCACAGCCTTTATCTCCTCCAGATCGCCTCCGTCCCACATGACAACACGGTTTAACTGGAAGTCAAAATTGCTCTGCTCATTCAGCTTATACACGCCTTTTTTGAAATGAAACTCCATAAAATAAAGCCTCCGTATTATCTTCCCTGCCACTTGTAAACTGCCAGCCTGTTATTTAAGTCTTTCGCCAATACACTGCCGATTTTTCC
>CAZLOX010000053.1:0-12120 GCA_964561265.1 uncultured Lachnospiraceae bacterium | reverse complement strand
GCTTAACAAAAATCTGAACCGCAGGTATTGCAGTACCTGCGGTTCTTTTTGATGAAAAAAACCATGTTATTCTTTTTCAATATTTATTTTATCACAACTGTCAACTCTTTGTCAATAACTTTTTTTCATCCGGATTTCAGATGATTGACAAAAATAAATGCCTGTGATATAATTTCAATATAAATTATTTCAGAGTCTGCCGGTACGGCGCGCTCTCGGGAGGCGGGTTTTTATGAAGAAAGTTTTTTCGGTTATACTGTCGCTGATTATGCTTGTTTCGGCAACAGCTGCTGCGTACAGTATATCAGATACTGCAGAAGAGATTGAACCGCTTGTTGTTACGGCTGAAACGCTTGGATTCGGTCTGCCTCAGGAAGGATATTATCTGCCGCCGCACAGCGGTGTTATGACATTAAGCGACGAGGACAGTGATTTTTACAGTGTTATTTATAATGCTCTGCGAAACAGGGAGGAATATATTGATATATCAGAATATAAATATCCTTATTCAAATGAGGGCGCGGCGCTTTTTTCGGCTGATTATTTTAATGCCGTAACTTCCTTTCCGGAACTTTATTACATCAAGACGTCATGGAGCACTACAAATAGGACTCCGGACGGATTTATCGGTTATATAAAACCCACTTATCTGCCGTCTGACGAAACTGATGATGAACTTTTTGAGAAAAATATAAATAAAATTCTCAGCGGAGCATTGCAGGAGGGGATGAGCGATGAGGAAAAGGCGCTCGCGCTTTATGATTATCTTATCAATCATGTAGAGTATGATTACAATACAACTTCGGATAAGATATTTTCCGCATACGGCGCTGTAGCGGAACAGCTTGCTGTATGTCAGGGATATGCGCTTGCATACGGACTGCTGATGAACAGGTGCGGAATTGAGTGGAAATATGTTCCGTCTGAGCTTATAAATCATGCGTGGAATATGGTTAAAATTGGCGATGAATGGTATCAGCTTGATTCCACATGGGGCGATCAGGTGAATCGTATAGATCATTCATATTTTCTCCGTTCAGACGATGAATTTTTCTCAAACGGTCACCGCGGCTGGACTTCCGATTTTCTGCCCGAATGTACAAGCGACAAATACAGCGCGGATACATACCCGTTTAATGACGTTTCGGATACCGCTCTGCGGACAGGAACATATACATACAGCGATGGATATTTTTATGTGAAAAGTTCTTTGAATAACAGATATTTCAAAGTGACATTTGACGGTTCATACAAAGAAGAGATAACCGAAGAAGAATATGAGCAGGAAATGGCGGAAAGAAGTATTGAACCTACATTTATTCCGACAAAACCGCCCACGCTGCCGCCAATTCCGACTGAAACAGTCCCGCCGACGGTCACACCGATACCGACTGAAACAGTAATACCGATATTGACGCCGATACCGACTGAAACGGCAGTACCGGTATTATCGCCGTCTCCTGATGCGGATAATGTTTATTTAACGGCGGAATGTTCGGAAAATATAGTAGCTGTATCGGTAAATAATCCCCGGAATGCAGTATTGCTTACGGCTTTGTATGACAATGACGGAAATATGATTTGTGTGATTATTATTGATACATACAGTGATATTGATTATTACGAAGTGCCTGTTCAGGAAACGGAGTATAAAACGGTAAAGGTATTTTTATGGGAAAATACCGGCAGTATGAAGGCTTTGGCTGAACCGGCGGTAATTCAATAAGAAAGGAAAAAAGTTATGATAAGAGTTATGTTTGTCTGTCACGGCAATATATGCCGTTCGCCTATGGCAGAATTTGTATTGAAAGATATGGTGGAAAAACGCGGAATCGCGGATAAATTTTTTATAGAGTCCGCCGCTACAAGCACGGAGGAGATAGGTTCTCCGGTACATAGAGGAACGCGTGAAAAGCTCAGGAAATACGGTATTTCAACTGAGGGCAAATATGCCGTTCAGCTTAAAAAGAGCGATTATGACAGATTCGATTATATTCTCGGTATGGACAGCGCGAATATAAGAAATACAAAAAGAATGGTCGGAAATGACAGTGAAGGCAAAGTGATGCGGCTGCTTGATTTTTCAGAAAATCCGCGCGATATTGCGGATCCGTGGTATACCGGCAATTTTGATATTACATATGACGATATCATCGAAGGCTGCGAGGCTTTTTTAGAGAAAATCAAAGACAAAATATAATCTTCCGCCGTTTTCGGTTTTACGGAAACGGCGGAAATTTTTTTAAACTTTACCGTCTTTTATTGACAACCGTCTTTTATTCGGATATAATTAAATTATACATAAAAAACTATATCAGGAAGGATGGTTTATTTTGGATAAAAAAATATTTAAGTTCCTTGCGTTTGATTTCGGAGCATCAAGCGGACGCGCTATGCTTGCAAAATTCGACGGTGAGAAAATTGTACTTGAGGAAAAACACCGTTTTTCCAATGATCCCGTATCGGTAAACGGCGCGCTTTACTGGGATGTTCTCAGACTTTTCCATGAGATCAAGCAGGGCATATTAAAATGCGCCAATTCAGGCGACAGAGATATCGACGCGATAGGCGTTGACACATGGGGCGTTGATTTCGGGCTTCTGGATAAAAACGACAAACTTATCGGCAATCCGTATCATTACCGCGACACGCGTACAGACGGAATGTATGACGAGGCGTTCAAGAGAGTTCCCAAGGAGGAAATATTCAAATCGACCGGTATAGCTTTCAACTGGTTCAACACAGTATTTCAGATGCTTTCAATGCGCGTAAATAATGATGAGGAGCTTGACCGCGCAAAAACTCTTCTTTTTATGCCTGATCTTTTCAATTACTTCCTTACAGGCGTTAAAAAGACGGAATATACAGTTGCGTCAACTTCACAGATGTTTGACAGCACAAAATTTGACTGGGCATATGATATGCTGAAAAAACTTGATATTCCGACAGATATTTTCACAGAGATGATTTATCCGGGCGAAAAAGTCGGCACGCTCAAAAAAGAACTTGCGCAGGAACTCGGCGTGGGAGAAATTCCGGTTATTGCGGTTGCGTCCCATGATACAGGGTCGGCAGTCGCATCGGTTCCGGTGGTTGACAAAAAGGACTTCATATATATTTCAAGCGGAACATGGTCGCTTATGGGTGTTGAACTTGACGAGCCGAATATATCGGACGGCGCGCTCAAATATAACTTTACAAACGAAGGTGGAGTAAACAAAACAATACGTTTCCTCAAAAATATTATGGGACTCTGGCTTATACAGGAGTCCCGCCGTCAGTGGGACAGAGAGGGCGAACTTCTCAGTTTTGACGAACTGGAACAGCAGGCTAATGCCGCGGAGCCTTTCGCAAGTCTTATAGACCCTGATTATGAGGAATTTCAGACTCCCGGAAATATGCCGGAACGCATCCGTGAATACTGCCGCAGAACAGGGCAGAAAGTGCCTGAAACAAAGGGCGCTGTTGTAAGGTGTATCGCGGAGAGCCTTGCTTTCAGATACCGCTACACAATCGAGGGAATGGAAGCCGTTACCGGAAACAAATATGACACAGTTCATATTGTCGGCGGCGGAATAAAGGATAAAATGATATGCCGCTTTACGGCGAACGCTACAAAGCGTACTGTTGAGGCAGGCCCTGTCGAAGCGACAAGCATAGGCAATGTTGTGGTTCAGGCAATGTCGCTCGGCGCGATAAAAGATCTGAACGAGGCAAGAAAAGTTATCAAAAACTCTTTCGATATAGCGTCATACAAGCCGGAAAATTCCGATGTGTGGGATAACGCCTACGAAAAGTGGAAATCAATCTGCATAAAGTAATGGAAACGCTGAATAAATCAAGATAAAAAAATAGCCTTTCCTAAGAATATTTGAAAAAGTACGTTCATAGTATTACTGTGAACGTATTTTTTTATCGGAAATTTTAAAGGAACAGAGAGGATGTTATTTTATGGAACTTATAAAGGAGCATATGACGCTGAATGAAGATATTCTGCGTAATTTTTCTAATGTTGCCGCTGAAGGGGATATAATCGTGCCGGACAAAAAGCCGGATATACTGAAAATTCTTCAGGTTGACGCGCAGTCAGCCGTAACAGGGAAAAATGTCGGGAACTCATACGCGGTGATAGAGGGAAAGGTAAACCTTAAAATACTGTATGTGCCCGACCGCGCGGAAGAAAAGGTGAAAAGCATAATAACAAGCTTTGATTTTTCGCACCGCATAGACAACAACCAGATAAGTGAAGATATGAAAGCAAACTGTGACTGCGATGTGCAGAGAGTGGAATTTAACATAATAAACAGCCGTAAATTAAACGTCAAGGCAGTAATCGCGCTTGAAACGGCGCTCAGCGGCGCGCGTTCATTTGACGTTGTAACAGGCATAGACCATGACGGCTGCTGTGAAAGCGAAAAAAAACCGTTGTGTATATATAACACTCTCGCCGACAGCGAAGAAGAATTTGTAGTGCGCGACAGAATAGAACTTCCGTCCGGCAAAATGTCGCTCAAGGAAATTCTCAAGTATGACTGCCATATATCCGACAAGGATGTAAAATCTATGAACGGCAAGGTAGTGCTGAAAGGTTCGGTGAATAGCTGTATCCTTTTTACGGGTGAGGACAACAATATAGATTTTATGGAGGCTGATTCGCCGTTTACCGAAGTGTTTGAAGTGACGGAGGCATATGAGGACGCTTTATGTGAATGTGACTGCAGCATATCGGATGTTTACGCGGTGATAGAGGAGGATTCGGACGGAGATATGCGCGTGGTCAATATAGAATATCTTATCAGCGTGCATATACGCATATGCAAAAACATAGAACTTGACATAGTAAGTGATTTCTACTGTCCGGGATTTGAAACGAAAATAACGCGCAGCGAATGTAAAATAGACGATATAATCTGCCGTCCGCGCACACAGACAACAGTACGCGAGATGATTTCCATAGATGCCGGACTTCCGCAGATAGACCGCGTTTACAATGTAATCACAAAAGCGTATGTAAACAAAACCAGCATTGAAAACAGCAAAATTATGGTTCAGGGAATTATTGATTCATATATACTCTATCTGTCAGACAGCATAGACAGTCCGGTATCAAGTTTCAAAAAGGAAATTCCGTTCAGCTATGTGCTTGACGCGCCGAAAGCAACGCAGGATATGGAATGTATCATAAGCGCGGAAACCGAGCATACAAGCTACAATATCAACATGGCAAACGAGGTTGAACTGAGGGCAACTCTGACGGTGAACGCGCGCATTGTACATTCAAGAAGCACGGCTATTATTTCAGACGCTGAAATCGGAGAGATAGAAGAAGGCCGCAAGCATGGAATGGTAATATATTTTGTACAGAAAAATGACAAACTCTGGGATATAGCAAAAAGATACCGCGTTTCGCGCGAGGATATTATCAAGCTGAATGAAGGCGCCGATAAAGAGCTGAAAGTCGGTTCAAGAATAATTATTCCTATGATGAGAAAGTATTGATTTGGTATTATAAAAGGTGCTTTAGCAATAAATAGTGAATTGCACAAAAATAATGCCTGTTCGAGCAGAAAACTCTCAAAATGATAGCTTAGAAGCTATTTTTTGGGAGTTTTCTGCAATAATATATTATACGTTTTTAAGGTTGACTGAATTTTCAATGCAAAGTTATTCCGAAGGCATTTGTTTAATTAACAGCATCCCGATTCCACATATCCTCCACTCCTGTAACATAGCTTCCCGGATCTTCCGCTTCACTGTAATTCACTTCATATCCAAGCGCTTCACCTATATATCTTAAAGGAATGTATGTGTAACCGTCTATAATCTGAGGGGCTGTATCCATCCGGACGGTTGTTCCGTTGATGTTGATATCAGCGTTATCCGCATATAAAATGATATTATCCTGCCCTTTTGATATAGTGATTTTTCGCTCGTTCTCAATCCAGTTCACTTCAAAATTCAGCGTTTCAGCTATATTTCTGAGCGGGATTTGTGTTCTTCCGTTTCCGTCGATAAATGGTCTGCATTCTTCATTAAATATAACTTTTTCATAGCTTTCTTCATTTCTATTGTAATGCTCGCTGTCAACAATATATACTGAAATTCTGTCATAAGCGCGGATAACATCAATGAGTTTATTATCATGCGCGGTATTATTTTCCGCTGCAAAAGCACATATACTCACCGCTGATACCGCCATAATTGCTGCCATACCAATAACTGCCACTTTCTTAAAATTAAATTTTGCCATTTTTAAATCGTCCTTTCTTTGGCATAGATAGTTGTTATCGCCTTAAATAGTTATTCCGGAGCATTAAAAAACTGATATTCCGGAGGAATAACCGCTCTTATCCACCATGTTTCCATATCCTGAAGTTTGAGTGTGAGAGTTTTCACTTCTCCGTTTTCATCCACTATATATCCGTGGTGTTCAAGCAGCATACTCCATGTATAACCTGTTGAGGTAGCAGAATTGATTTGCATATCCGTAATCGGCGGACACTGATATTCAACCGGAACAACCGCTAAAACTTTACCGTAATCATCCACAATAATTCTCTTGTAAAGCCTGTCATGCTCTGACCGGTCAAATTCATCCTGCTGTCTCGGCGTTCCGATAAAGACTTCTTCGCCCTCTGTTATAAATTCCGATACTTCGCGTGTGCCGGTTACCGAAAGAGGCGCTTCAACGTAAGGCATAATTGTATATTTGGCATAAAATTGTCCGTCATCAGACTTCACCTCAACAAATCCGCCCTCCGGATTTGAAAGTCCGCTTATTTCGACAGGAATAACATCTTCTACATGATCAGAACTGTATAAGCTGAAACTGCCCTTTATTGTATCGTTATCACATACCGCTTTTTCACCAAGCTGCAGACTCAGGGTTGCAGCGTAGTTCATTCCGTCAAATGCACCGAAGTCAAAACCTGCGCGCGCCATATCCATATCCGGATTATATTTTATTTCTGTAAAATACTTATCCCATGGCATTCCGTCGGCAATCTGTTCATTTATGCCTGTCACATCAACGTCTCTGCCGTAAGCTGTCATTTCAATGAGATCTCCAAGTCTGACGGCGCGCGTGTCAGAGGATTTGTTGAACTGTGAGTTAAGTATGCGCCGTTCTTTATATCTCTCGGGAGTGGGGACATCGAGTTTAACAATGGTTCTGTATTCGTAAACATTTCCATTCTGCTCGGTTTTTATGTATAATGTAGTATCGTTCGGGTAAAGTTCGTTTGAATCGTCAGGCGGCAAATTTGACAGATAACCTTTTGCGTTCTGAAAAACAGGTTTTCCGTTCTGTTTAAGAGTGAACAGTCCCTCGATATAATGCCCTTCTCCGTATCTGCGGAGCTGTTTTGTCATAGTAAGCTCCCATGGAACGGTATAATTATTTTTGTTGTCAATAATTTCATCGGCTTCATCGTATTTTTCCTCTGAGTCAAGCGTGTTATGTTTTGCCCAATCGTAATCGTTAAGGGTATAATACGTTGCTTTAAAGGACGTTTTGCCCAGTACATCTGTGAAAACGGCTGTTCCGTTTTGTACTATTGAAAACTGCCTTGTATAATTATCATTTATAATCATATTGATATTATAAACTTCAGCCTTATAACTCATTTTACGAATGGAAGAATTGTCGAATCCCGCTATTGTTCCGGCAAGAACCGCGCCTGAAAAGAGCGTCATTGCAAATACAACAACCGTAACAATGGCGGCAAGCCTGTTTAAAGTATGTTTTTTCATAATAATATCCAGCCTCCTTGTGATATTTTTTTCGTTTTCGGATAAACAGAGCGTGTTTTCCGTATTTCGTTTTTTCATAAGCGAGAGCAGCATTTTGCCGTAATGTTTGCACTCGGATATATCCATATTTTTTGTTACATCCTCATCGCATGAAAGCTCTGCCAGAAAATCAATCTGATGTTTGAGTATGTATGTGAAAGGATTAAAAAAGTGGATGACCGATATAACATCCGCGGCAATTTTTATAAGCAGATCATTTCGTTTTATATGGTTAAGTTCATGCCTGAGAGCCATTTCAAACTCCGTCTTTGTCATGCCGTTTTCCGGCATAAATATGACAGGACGGAATATTCCGGTGACAAACGGCGATGATATGCCGTCAAAGCATTTCAGGCTTACTCTGCCGGATTTGTTCAGTCGGTTAAAATCCGCAAGCATTTCACCGCTTGGTTTCATAGCTATTTCTTTCAGACCGAACCGGAATTTTATAAGCGCATATAATCTTTTCAGAACAATTGCCACAACTGCGGTGAAGTATATCCACGGTATGCTTTTTTTAACTGCCGGAAGAACATTTATGCGCGTGTTTTCCTCCGGCGCGCGGTATTCTGTATTTTCCGATTTAACAGCGGTTTGCTGTATCTCCGTCTGAACCTGTCCCTGCTCAGACGGAGATGTGATTTCCTGCTGTACAGGAATAGTATCAGAATTTTGCGCCTGTTCCGGCTGTGTCTGATGTTTCGGGATATTTGCCGGTATTATGAAAAACAGCATTGCGGCAAGTATAAAACCGTATTTCTGCTTTGCGGACATAAATGAGCCGAAAAGAATAACCGCCAATGACATAATTATATAAACAGCTGTTCCGCAAAGAGAGAGAAAGAGTATTTTTGTCAGTAGAAAATCAATCATAAAACCACCTCTATTCTTTATCAATCATATCAATCAGTTTGTCTATCGTTTCATCCGGAAGTTTTTTATCAAAAAGCGATGCTATAAGGCTTTTTTTTGAACCGCTGTGAATACTGTCCAGAAAATCCTTTGTAAGCGATTTTTTATAATCCTCTTTTGTAACGACATAATTATAGCTGTTGGATTTGCCGTTTTTTCTTATTTCAAGAAAACCTTTTTCAGAAAGCCGCTGCATAAAAGTTGCGACGGTGTTGTAAGCCCATTTTCTTTTTTCGGAAAGTCGTCTGTGCACTTCCGGAACCGACGTTTCGCCTGTTTCCCATATCACCTCCATAACCTCGTACTCTGAGTCTGATATTTTTACAAATTTTTTCATAATATTATGCCTCCTACACTGTGTAGTATATTTATATCTTACATCATGTAGGAGTATTTGTCAAGTATAATTTTCATCTTTTTTTCAGAATTTTTCATCAATTCATATTTCGGCAGATAAAATGCTTGTAAAAATCATGTGTATATGATATAATAGAAACAAAGAGGAATATCCGTCAGCCGGACTTATACGGACAGGCTGACGGAAATAACAGCTGTCAACATGGGGGGAATTGAATGGAGAAAGAATACGAAAAAGTTATTATTGCAGGCGTGCATACCGGACGGCTTGACAAGCTGATGGATACGACAGACGAGTCGATGCATGAACTGGAGGAACTTGTGAAAACTGCCGGAGGCGAGGTTATCGCGCAGGTCGTGCAGAACAAATCAGAACTTGATCCGGCAATATATATGGGCGAGGGTAAACTTGCGGAAATTAAAGCCGCAATTCCCGAACTCGGCGCGGATATGGTTGTTTTTGATGATGAACTTTCTCCGGTACAGCTCAGAAATATTTCGGAATTTCTTGAAGTGAAAGTGCTTGACCGCTCCATGCTGATACTTGATATATTCGCAATGCGCGCAAAAAGCGGCGAGGGCAAACTGCAGGTGGAACTTGCCCAGCTTAAATACAGATTGCCGCGTCTGCGCGGAATCGGCGTTAATCTTTCAAGAACGGGCGCCGGCATAGGCACAAGAGGCCCCGGCGAAACCAAACTTGAAACCGACAGACGGCATATACGCGCAAAAATATCATCTCTTGAAGGCGAACTGAAAGAACTGAAAAAGCACCGTGACCTTATCCGCACAAGACGGAAAAAGGACGGAGTGATAACGGCGGCACTGGTAGGATATACAAATGCCGGAAAATCCACTCTGCTCAACAAACTCACCGATGCCGGAGTGCTTGCCGAGGATAAGCTTTTCGCTACTCTTGACCCAACATCAAGAATGATAACTCTTGAAGATAACAGAAGGATCATGATTGTGGACACAGTCGGATTTATACGCAAACTTCCGCATCATCTTGTCGAGGCGTTCAAGTCCACGCTTGAAGAAGCTGTTGTTGCCGATTTGCTTATTCATGTCATAGACGCGGCAAATCCGGAGCGTGACAATCAGATAAAGGTAGTTGACAGCGTGCTTGCCGATATAGGCGCGTCGGGGAAAAATATCATAGCGGTTTTTAATAAAGCCGATAAACTCGACACATTAGGAATGCAGCCTCATCTTGGCATAAGGGAATATTCCGCCACAGTATCAATTTCGGCAAAGCGCGGAATCGGCATAGACTGCCTGATGCAGATGATAGGGGAATATGCTCCGGGAAAAAAACGCGCAGTAAGCGTTCTTATTCCGTACAGCAACGGTTCTCTGGTGCATTATCTGCATGAAACGCAGAAGGTTCTGACAGAGGAATTTGCCGCGGAGGGAACAAAGATGAATCTGCTTGCGGATAAGGAAACATATGAAAAACTGCGTGAGTTTATTATGAACCGCTGAATAAATCAAGATAAAAAAATAGTTTTAGTCCCCTGACGTCAGTAGTTTTGCTCCGCAAAACCGCTTACTATGTAAGCGTCGGACTTCTTTCCGATACCTACGGAAAATAGCTTGTAAGTGCTGAATTTCCGTAGGAAATTCATTCAGTAGTTTTGCTTCGCAAAACCGCTCCTTTGGAGCGTCGGATATCTTTCCGATACTTATGAAGAGCGTATATTTTCCGCAAAACTATTTTTTTATTACCTTAAATCAGCGTTTCAATTGAAATAAGGAAATACTATTGAATATATTTCCATAAAAGGGGGGAGCGGTTATATCAAAAAAAGAGAGTTACAGGACAGTTGCCGGAGAGGGCGAGGGCGTTATAATTGAAAAGAAATCGCGATTTATTGCAAATGTCCGTCCGGTGAAATGTGAGGAGGACGCGGTCGCGTTTGTGAACGAGATACGTTCCAGATATCCTGACGCGCGTCATCATGTGTACGCTTATGTTATAGATGAAAATAATATATCGCGCTATTCCGATGACGGCGAACCGCAGGGCAGCGCCGGAATACCGGTTTTAAGCGTGCTGACAAAGGAAGAAATTGTTGATACCGCCGTTGTTGTGACGCGGTATTTCGGAGGTACGCTTTTAGGTATGGGCGGACTTGTGCGCGCGTACGGACAGGCGGCAAAGCTTGGAATAACCAACGCGCGTATTGTGGAAAGAACACTCTGCGATATTATTGAGATAAAGTCCGATTATAACCTTGCGGGGAAAATTCAGTATAAAATTTCCACGGACGGATATATTACCGAAGATACCGTATACGACAGCGATGTTACATTTAAAATATATACAAAATGCAGTGAAACGCAGAGATTTACAGACGCAATAACAGACATTACAAACGCGAGAGCGATATGTTCTGTTATAGGAAAAAAGTATGTTGATATCTAAATAAATTTTACGGAAAGGAAGAATGAATATGAAAAAATTTTTAATATACGCCTGTGTTTTAGCGCTTGCGCTGGGAATATCCTCATGCAAAACGGCCGAAGCGCCGTCACATACAGAACCGGCGTCAACGGCAAGTTCAGACGCGCAGACCGGTGAGGATAAAGAAGAAATAATTGAAAAAGGCAAAAATGCCGAAACAGCAGGTATGACAAAAACATTTTCAAGCGAATATGATATAAACGATGACGGAATAACCGACAATATTTCGCTGTATGTTGACGCGCAGAAAGACGAAAACGGAATCCTGATGATGGAGGACAGTCATAAATGGGTGCTTGAGGTCACAGACGGAATAACGACCTATACTTTGTACAGCGGCACAATATCAAACGGCGCCGCTTATGCAGAAATTGCCGAATATTACAGCGGTGATGAAACGCTGCCGACAATATCCATGATAAATTCATCATCGGCGTGTTTAAGCGTGACTAATTATACATATAATAAAGAAACACAGAAATTTATAAAGAAAACAATGTTTTCAAGCGATAAGCTTTCGGATGCCGGAATAAATATGATAGCATCGTCTGTACCCGATCCGGAAGCGGTTGAATAGAGAAAGGATGAGAAAA
>CAZLOX010000052.1:0-12156 GCA_964561265.1 uncultured Lachnospiraceae bacterium | reverse complement strand
GATACTATGACCGCGCGCGCAAGCACAAAAATAGTTCTGTCAAAAAGGGAACGCACTATTATTTTTAAAAACTGCGGTTTCCGGTACGGCGGAAGCTCAAGCGTGAATGATGAGGGTATACCTTTTAATATTGTATTTGAGAGCAGTTTTGATGCGCCAAGCGTTGCCAATACCGCCGCTACAATAATTAAAGTAAGCACTGCGGATGACTGAACCGATGCAATAATGCTGTTGTCGGAAAAAACGAAAAACACGCTTATAATGGTTATCAGCGCCGGAAATTTTCCGTTGCACGGCACAAACGCGTTCGTTATCATTGCGATAAGCCTTTCACGCGGCGAATCTATTATCCTGCATCCGATTATCCCGACTGAATTGCATCCGAATCCCATGCACATAGTAAGCGACTGTTTGCCGCAGGTACAGACTTTTTTGAAATATTTATCAAGATTAAACGCTATACGCGGCAAAAAACCGACATCCTCAAGTATTGTGAAAAGCGGAAAAAATATCGCCATCGGCGGCAGCATTACAGACACCACCCAGGCAAGCACGCGGTAAATTCCGTATACAGTCATTTCACACAGATATTCCGGCAGAGATATCTGACGAAGAAGATTATAAAACGGCTCTTCAAGTGAGAAAAGCCCTCTGCTTAAAAGCTGTGACGGATAATTTGCTCCGCTTATGGTTATATATAAAATCAGACAGAGCATCAGTATCATTATCGGTATTCCGAATTTACGGCTTGTTATTATGCGGTCAGCTTTCCGGTCGCGTTCGTTATAATTATCTTTTTTGTATTCGACGCACTCTCCGCACATCTCCTCCGCCGTATGCAGTATGGATTCTATTATCAGATCCTCCGTTTTTGACGGCGTAAGTGAATTTTCTGCGAGAAATTCCTGCGCCGCTCTTATTTTATCCTCTGTTTCTTTCGGGTCAGGACTGTGTTTTTCAGCGTATTCACATATAAGCCGAGAAGTATCATTTGTCTTTTCAATAAGCCTTACCGCGGCGTAACGTCTGCTTATTGTCATATCCTCCTGCAATGTGTCTGCAACACTGCCGATTATATCCTCAAGTATGCCGTATCTTACCGTTATGTGCGCATCATTTTTTCTCTCTATTGTTTCGCTCACAGCCTGCATTACAATATCGGAACAATTGCCGGCGGCAGCGCTTACAGCTATCACTTTCACACCAAGTTTTTCCTCAAGAAGAGATGTATCTATACTAATGCCTTTTTTATCTGCTTCATCCATAAGATTTATACACACAACCACATTATGAGTGATTTCACATATCTGCAGAACAAGATTGAGATTTCTTTCAAGACAGGTCGCATCGCATACGGCGACTACCGCGTCACTGCCGGAAAAACACAGAAAATCCCTCGCAACTTCCTCCTCTTTTGAATGTGCCATAAGCGAATAGGTACCGGGCAGATCGGCTATGACATATTTTTTTCCGCCGTATGAACATCTGCCGTATGCCATATCAACGGTTTTTCCAGCCCAGTTGCCGGTATGCTGATTTTTTCCGGTAAGCATATTGAAAATGGTACTTTTGCCGACATTCGGATTTCCCGCAAGCGCTATAACCGCTCCGTCTTTTTTATGTATATTCAAAGAATTGATTCCGCACGATTTTATCATAGCTTATTCAGTCCTTTCATTCTATAACTATGTTGGAGGAATCCTCACTTCTCAAAGCTATAACAGCTCCTCTTATAAGATAAGCTGTCGGATCTCCGGGCGGACTTACCTGAACACAGGATACCCTTGTACCCCTGATAAGTCCTATATCCTGAAGTCTGCGGCGGATATCCCCGCGCGAAAGAACTTCTTTTACATTTGCCGTCTGACCGACGGAAAGCATATTTAAAGTTTTGATATCATTCATATAATCACCGTCTTTTTATTTTTTGGCGAAAATCAAAGTTTCCCTGAGATACTCTGTTTTCGTATCTTATTTTCAATAATATGCTGACCGCCGAAAAAAGTGAATACGACTCTGCTTTTAAAACAAAAGACTGTTCATCGCTTAACCGGTGAACAGTCTTTTTTATATGCAGTATTGTTTATGTTCTTTTTATTTTTCTTGACGGAGTTTTTTCAAATTCCGTATCACGGACTGTCAGCTTTGCTATACGCTTATATGGCGGATATGAACGGTTCAGCTCATCTATAATGCTCTGGAGCGCCGCTTTTGCGTCGGTTATCCCCGCATTTTTCATATAATCCTCATCAGGGAATATTTCAGCCTCGATAACTCCGGCATTTCCCTTGACAATAATCTCTTTTATAAGGTCATTGCCGCTGAGTTCGTTTTCGATTTCTTCCGGAGATATGTTTTCACCGTTGCTTAATATGATAAGATTTTTCTTTCTGCCTGTGATATATACAAAATCATCATCGTCAATATAGCCTAAATCACCAGTTTTAAGCCAGCTGTCTTCAAGCGTTTCGCTTGTTTCCTCAGGCATCTTGTAATATCCCATCATAACGCTTGAGCCTTTCACCCAGATTTCACCGTCAACAGTCTTTGCGGTACAGTTGGCGATAAGTTTTCCTACCGAATCATTCTTTACTCTGCCCTCAACGTTGGAACTTATAACCGGCGAACATTCCGTCATACCGTAACCCTGATATATTGATATGCCGAATTCCCTGAATTTTTCTATATAATCCGGATTGAGATACGCGCCGCCGCTGTATATCGTCTTTAATCTGTCACCGAAAACACTCTTTGCGGCAGCCGCTCTCTGCGACGGGTCAATGCTTTTTAATCTTGAATAAAGCGTTTCTATCATCATAGGCACCAGCAGCATCAGCTCCGGCCTGAATAAATTCATATTTTTTACCATATGCATCATGGAATCGTTTATACATATTATATTTCCGAGCGCTATTCCTTTCAGAATATCAACAGTGAAACAATAAGCGTGATGTATCGGCAAGACAGTCAACGATGTTGTCTGCGGTTTGATATCCGCCTCAATGCTCACAGCATTATCGGCAAGATTTTTATGCGTAAGCATAACGCCTTTGCTTTTTCCTGTTGTGCCGGAGGTGAACAATATAGCGCACATCCTGTTATTGTCGATAGTCACATTTACAGGAGGGTTGTCCTGACTTATCATTGCGCTGACCGACACTTCCTCGCTGTCGTCAATGGAAATATAATGCCTGATTTTCGGGCACAGCTTTTTAGCGAGTTCAGCCGCTTTTTTGTGCTGTTTGTCATATACAAATACTTCTATATCCGCTCTTTCCAGAAGCTCGCACACGTTCTGTTCCGGCAGAAGCGCGTCTATCGGCACGACAACTCCGCCGGAATTTACAGTGCCGAAATATGATACTATCCATTCATATGAAGTTGCCCCGATTATTGCAGTATGCGCTCCGAGCGCGCCCATAGAGTTAAGCGATGCGGAAAATGCCTCTGTATCGTGTTTCAGTTCGTTATATGACTTATCTATAATATCCTTTCCTTTCATATAACGAAACGCGGTGCCGGAACCGTATGTTTCCGCGGCATAATCAATAATGTCTTTCATTGTTTCAAAATTCATAATACAGTCCGCCTTTCATAAAATCAGCTGTTCTGAAGTTTTTCTATATAGTCCATAACCTCCTGAACAGTACGCAGGTTTATAACTTCCGACTCTTCCGCCGTAATATCAAACTCTCCCTCTATCTCGCCGAGCAGACTCATAAAATCATATGAATTAAAGCCTAAATCCTCTATAAACTTTGACTCCGGCAAAATATTTTCTCTTTCAACATCCACAAATTCCAGTATAATATCCTTTAATTTTTCCAGCATTTCAATTACCTCCGTTTATACGTTATCCTGAATTTCTCCGATAGGTCTGTTCGGATTTTTCACAGCCTCGAATAAAATTCTGCATATATAATAATAAAAATTTTTCAGCATTTCTTCCGACACCATATCCGGCTGATATTCAAAGTTGAAATCAAGCCCGTTGTCATCGGCCCTGTGCATTACCGTAAGATACAGCGCCTGAGCAGCCGCGCCGTTTGAATACCATTTTGAATGATATTCGATGTCGCCTATAAGCGATAAGTTTCCGCGGTCTTTCAGGGTAAGCGGCTGATAGGTAAGGCTCATAGGCTCATATATCTGCCCAGGTTTCAGATTATAATACTCCGAACGCAGGTTAAGATATTTCACAGGATCATAGTTTGCGTGTCTGAAAAGTTTGTTCTGAGCCTCGCGGACAATTTCAAGCCCTTCCAGAAAGGTTTTATCGCGTCCGATAATGGTACGGCAGGGGAACGGATGTATCCTTGTTCCGCCCGAACGTTTTTCCTTTATGGTAGCACGTCTTGCTATTGCCGACTGTATCGACACGTCATCAACATAGTTGAATTTCTGGAAATACGTTCTCAGTCCCATAAGCAGCAGACTTGCCATGGAAACATGATAATCCTCGCAGAATTTCATAAGAACGTCTGACGGCTCCTTTTCAAGATGAAATACGTGTATTTTCGCGTCAAAACTTCCGGTTACGTTAGTTGCCGCGCGGGTATCTTTTCCGTATTTCTCACGCTCCGCGTTCAGTTTGCCCATGCCCTCAAGTCCGCAGAATACAGGCTCGGAACTTTTTATCATATCCTCAAAAAATTTCGCATCGCGCACGCTTGCGGCATTGCCATGTTCATAGGCCAGATCCTTTTCAAGCTGTTCGATATACGACGCCATCTCCTTAGGAAATTCCACATTGTCAAACTGCATACTGCAGTAAATTTCAATCACATCTCTTATAAATAATATAATCGACTGCGCGTCCATGGTGAGGTGATTTACAAGCAGGTATATTCCGAAAAATCCGTCCGGCATTTTAAGGGTCACTATTCTGTTAAGCGGCTTTTTGTACAGATTAAACGGAATACAGGTCCATTCTGAAAGTTTCGCGTCTATTTCCTCAAACGACATATTTGAGAAGTCATAGTATTCGGCTTTGCGTCTGTCCTTTGCCACAACGTATTGTTTCAGACTGTGTTCGCCGTCCTTTTCAAAGCGTATACGCATAGACTCGCATCTGTCATACGCCTTGGAAACCGCCTTTGACAATACTTCCTCGTCAATGTCATATTTTATCATCAGAAAAGTTCCCACGTTAAGCACCGATTTTTTCGAGCATCTCTGATAAGCGTACCACAGAAGTCTTTGAGAGGCGGTAAGGGGATAAGTCTTTTTTTCCGTGCTTTTTTTGATTTGTTTTTCCATATATTGCTCTTCCTTTCGTAACACGTTCGGATAACATCTGAAATTTTATTAAAATCATTGCTATGAGAAAGGCTGATTTAATGTAATAAAAAAATAGTTTTGCGGAAAATATACGCTCTTCATAAGTATCGGAAAGATATCCGACGCTTACACAGTAAGCGGTTTTGCGAAGCAAAACTACTGACGTCGGGGACTAAAACTATTTTTTTATCTTGATTTATTCAGCGTTTCCCTATTTATGAATATTAACAATTTCAGGCAGATTTAATCAGCATATTTATCTATAAAGCCGCGTACAGCGGATTCGTATAATTCGGTATCCCTGTAATATGATTCAGCGTGCCCTGCGCCTTTTATTATAATCTTTTCCTTTGGTGATGCGCAGTTTGCATATATTTCACCGCACATCCTGCACGGAACAAAAGTGTCCGCATCGCCGTGAATAAACAGAATGGGGACTTTTGCCTTTTTTACCTCCTCGGCGCTGTTGCATTCTTTCAGTCCGTATCCGGCGCGCTGTCTGCACATCATATCGCTTATATACATAACCGGAAATTCCGGCATATGATACATGGATTTCAAAACCCATGAAAACACATCCCACGCGGAAGTGAAGGCGCAGTCTGATATTATTCCCTTAACCGCCGGATCAAGATTCTGTCCTGACGTCATAAGCACAGTCGCTCCGCCCATTGATATTCCGTACAGGAATATTACCGCATCATCGCCGGTCTGTTTTTTCACATAGTTTATCCATTCAAGCGCGTCAAATCTGTCAAGACATCCGAATCCTATATATTTTCCCTCGCTTTTTCCGTGCGCGCGCTCGTCAACGCATAAAAGACTGTAACCCATTTCTATGAAAAATTTCGCTATTGAGTTAAAATCATTTCTGCCGGAACTGGTGTAGCCGTGAAAACATATTATGGTCTTTTTTCTGTCGCCGACAGGATAATAATACGCGTGAAGTTTCAGATTATCCGCCGACATTATGTCGACTTCTATCATGCGGCAGTGTTCATCCACCCATTTATGACGCTCTTTTATCAGCGGCATATATTCGTCCCATGCGGTTCCCGCCATTTTCATCGTGCGTTCCACTCTGGCATTTTGTCTTATAATAGTCCGCCTGAAAAAATATTCGCTTACCCCGTAGCTTGTCCCTGCCCCGACAGCCGCCAGTCCTCCGGCTCCAAGCAGTACCTTGCCGAGTATACCGGCGTTTTTTTGATTATCCGCCATATCAGTCATCCTTTCTGTTATTATTTTTTGTGAGAATATCCTCAACAGCCTTGTCATAGCGTGAGATTGTTTCCGCCGCGAATTTCATAGCCTCTATTGTGGTCGTGATTTTTTTCTCGACAAATTCACAGTAACGGCGCATAAGAGCGCGCCTCTCCTCAATTGTTTCGCTGCCCTGCATATAAAGCTGCATATATTCCCTTATACTTTTGATTGGCATATCAATACTTCTGAGACATATTATAAGTCTGATAAGTTCAATATCATCCTCGCTGTATATCCTGTTTCCCTTTTCCCGCCTGACAAAAGGCGTAAGCCCCTCTTTTTCGTAATATCTCAGAGTATGTATCGAAACGCCCAGAATTTTTGATACCTGTGTTATTTTATACATATTGCACTGACCGGCTTTCTGTGAAAGTTCTTCCTTTATTCATTCCCATAAAATCACAATCTGATTATATTTTATAGTATATACCATAGAGCGCGCTCTATGTCAACAACTATTTTTAAAATATTTCATATTATTTTTATGAAAAACATCATATAACTCAAAAATTACAGCCCTTTTCAATAATAACCTGCATATGTTTTTTATTTTTTACTTGAATAAATATATATATGGTGATATAATAAATATTATTACATATATTTATTGTTAAGATACGGCTTGGGGAATTTATTCATGCAAGCCGGCCGGAGGATCATATGAAACTCAAAAACTGGATATACCTGAACCAATCATTAAATAAAGACACAGTTGCCGCAGTGAGCAAACAATACGGATTAAATCCACTGATATCGACTCTCCTCCTGAACCGCGGCATACAGTCGGACAAACAGATAAAATCATATATTTCCAAGTCCATAAAACACATACATCATCCCATGGGGCTTAAAGATATGGATAAGGCTGTGGAAATTATTAAAAAGCATATTGATGAAAAAAATAAAATCACAATATACGGAGATTATGATGTGGACGGCATAACGTCAACAACCCTGATGTATATGTTTCTCACCGAACTCGGCGCGGATGTGGATTATTACATCCCCGACCGCTTTGACGAGGGATACGGAATGAACATACCGGCTGTGAACAAACTTATAAAAGCCGGCACAAAGCTGATTATTACCGTTGACTGCGGTATAACAGCCGTTGCCGAAACATCATTCGCAAAACTGAAAAATGTGGACGTGGTAATTACAGACCACCATACCTGCAAGGAAAAACTCCCCGATGCTGACGCGGTAATAAATCCCAAACAGCCGGACTGTGAGTATCCGTTCAAGGAACTTGCCGGAGTCGGAGTGGCTTTCAAGGTGGTTCTCGCTCTCGCACTGGCCTACGGACTGAAAGCGTCGGACTATTTCAACAAATACTGCGAACTTGTGACTATCGGAACAATAGCCGATGTTGTTCCTCTGCTTGATGAAAACAGGATTATCACCGACAAAGGATTGGCTCTTCTTAAAAATACAAGTTTCAGGGGAATAAAAGCCCTGCTTGAAATTTCCGGCCTTTCCGAAGATATAACAAGCACGTCAATTTCCTTTGCGGTGGCTCCGCGGATAAATGCCGCAGGACGCATGAACAGCGCGTCAATCGCGGTTAAACTTCTTCTATCTCAGGATGATTCCGAAGCATATCTTCTCGCCAAGGAACTGAACGACCTGAATGTGAAAAGGCAGAATACAGAGCTTAAAATATATCACGAAGCGCTGGATATGATTGCCGCTGACCCTGATTTTGAAAAGAATAAAATCATTGTGCTGTGCAATAAAGACTGGCATGACGGCGTTATCGGCATTGTAGCCTCAAAAATATGCGAACTTTATTACCGCCCGTGCATACTCATAACATATGATAATAATTTCACGGCAAAAGGCTCGGGCAGAAGCATTGAGGGATTCAATCTGTTTGAGGCGCTGTCGGAATGTTCCTCCGTTCTTTCCAATTTCGGAGGTCATGCGGTTGCTGCCGGACTCAGCCTTAAGCCGGATGATGTCGATACCTTCAGAACAGAAATAAACAATTACGCAAAAACTCATCTGACAGAAGATAAATTAAGCGCAACTATACGGGTAGATTCAAAAATCGCGCCGGAATATGTGACGGAAAAAAATACGGAGATCCTCTCAAAACTCGAACCCTTCGGAGTCGGAAATCCCAAACCGGTATTTTCAATGTCCAATCTCATAATTACATCAATATCACAGATGGGCGCGGACAATAAACATATGCGCGCGCGCTTTAAATATAATAATATATATTTTAACGCCGTCGGATTCGGCATGGGACAGTACTATGATTATTTCAGAACCGGCGATACAGTTGAAGCGGCATTTACCATGGATATAAATTATTTTGCCGGCACACAGTCATTACAGCTTATACTTAAAGATATCCGCTTCTGCAAAGATTAAAGAATATATCCGCGCTGCAAATGCGGCGGACAGAAAGGAATGAGATTTTATTATGAGTATTATAATATCAGAAAACGGTCTCGCAGACGCTCCGAAACGCGATGAAACTACTGTATTTTTAGATACCGATGCGGTTATGGAAACAGTATACGGCACTTGTCTTGAACAGCACAAAAATGCCAATATTGAAATGGTGAAAAATGCGTATGATCTTGCCAAAGAAGCGCATAAAAATCAGAAACGCCGTTCTGGCGCGCCGTATCTGGAACATCCTGTTCAGGTAGCCCAGCTGGTTGCCGAGATGACCGGAGATACCACAGCAACAACCGCCGCCCTCCTGCATGACGTTGTCGAGGACACAGCGTATTCAACGGAATTTATAAAGGAAAATTTCGGCGAAACAGTTGCCGATATTGTCGATGGAGTTACAAAACTGAAAAAACTCAAATATAATACTCATGAGGAACAGCAGGTGGAAAATCTGCGCAAAATGTTTATGGCTATGGCAAAGGATATACGCGTGGTTATTATCAAACTTGTCGACCGCCTTCATAATATGCGCACTCTTGAATATATGTCCGAAGCGAAACAATGCGAAAAAGCAAAGGAAACACTTGAAATATACGCGCCGCTTGCTCACAGGATGGGTATGTCTAAAATAAAGGCGGAGCTTGAAGATCTGTCGCTCAAATACATAGACCCTGTCGCATATCACGAACTCCGCGACAGTATAAATCAGAAAAAACGCGAACGCGAGGAATTTATCGGCGTTATAATAGACACTCTCAAAAACAGGCTTGAGGAACTCGGCATCAAAGGGCAGGTAACCGGACGCGCTAAACATTTTTACAGCATATACAGGAAAATGTATGTTCAGAACAAGACGCTTGACGAATTATACGATTTGTTTGCCGTAAGAATCATTGTGGACAATCTTTCGGAATGTTACTCCATGCTTGGAGCGGTGCATGAAATGTACACACCTGTTTCCGGACGTATCAAGGATTATATCGCCGCGCCGAAACCGAATATGTATCAGTCGCTCCACACGACTGTTATAGGGCCGAACGGGGTTCTTGTTGAAATACAGATACGCACATGGGAAATGCACAAAATAGCCGAGGAAGGCATAGCGGCTCACTGGAAGTACAAAGAGGGCGTATCAGGTCAGAATAATATGGACGAAAAGCTCAGCTGGATAAGGCAAATGCTTGAAACGCAGTTTGAAACGATAGATACCGATGACTTCCTTAATATTATAAAGCTTGACCTTTTCGCGGACGAAGTTTTTGTGTTCACACCTACCGGCAAAGTCATATGTCTGCCGGCAAAAAGCACACCGATTGATTTCGCTTTCAGCATACATTCCGGCATAGGATATAAAATGTCAGGCGCGAAGGTAAACGGAAGAATAGTAAACAACGATTATATTCTCCAGAACGGCGATATTGTGGAAATTCTGACATCGGCAAATATAGCCGGCCCAAGCAGGGACTGGCTTAAAATAGTCCGCACAACGCAGGCGAAAAATAAGATAAATCAGTGGTTCAAACGCGAAAACCGCGAGGAAAATATTATACACGGAAAATTCGCCGTTGAAAAGGAGCTGAAACGACTGGACTATACCCACGCGCAGCTTTTTGATACCGACAGTTTCAGACAGCTTCTCAGACGCTACAATCTGAACGATGAGAACGATTTGTACGCAAGTATAGGCTACGGCGGTCTGAGCGCGCAGAAAGTGGTGCTGCGTCTGCGTGATGACTATATAAAAAACTGCAAGGAAAATAATATAGTCGTGGAGCAGTCCGCCCCGAATCCGGTACGCAATTCAAGCAACGGCATTGTTGTGAAAGGCATAGAAAACTGCCTTGTCCGTCTTGCGAAATGCTGCACTCCTATTCCGGGAGATGATATATGCGGTTTTATAACAAAAGGCAGGGGCGTATCGGTACACCGCGCCGACTGCAGCAATATACAGCCGGATGTTCTTCTGCCGGAGGACCGCGACCGCTTTATTGACGTATACTGGGAAAATTCAGTGAAGCAGTCATATATCGCGTCTATTCAGATGGAAATATATGACCGCAAAGGCATTATATCCGAAGTATCAAATGTTATTTTCGATCTCGGCATATCCTGCCGTTCAATAAACGCGCAGGTCAGCAAAAAAGGAATCGCAACATTATATATCGGTGTTGAGATATATGAAAAAAGCGATGCGGACAAAATAATAAAACGTCTTAAAACAATAGACGGCGCTATCAACATATCAAGAAAATAAACTCAGGAAAGGCAGAAATATGCAGAAAGACACTATAAAAATATCAACCGAATATATAAAACTGGACCAGCTTCTGAAATTATCGGGCATTGCAGAGTCGGGCGCGGACGCGAAAAGCATGATATATGATGAAATCGTCCGTGTCGGAGATGAGGTATGCACTATGAGGGGGAAAAAAATCCGCAGCGGAGATGTCGTCACCATTGAATTTGACGATGAAACATTTGAACTGACGGTAGAATAATGTATATCAGTTCATTATCGCTGTCAGATTTCAGAAACTACTCCGCCGAAAGTGTATCGTTTTCCCCCTATACGAATATAATCTGCGGAAACAACGCGCAGGGAAAAACAAATCTTCTTGAGGCTGTCTATATGTTTTCTCAGGGACGGAGTTACCGCACAAAATCAGACAGAGAGCTTATTCGTTTCGGCGGAGATCATGCCGTGATAAAATCGGAATTTTCGTCGCTTAAACGTGATTTTTCCGCTGTAATACGGATAAACCGCGATGATAAGAAAAAAATATCGGTAAACAATATCGCGATATCAAAGCTGAGTATGCTTATGAGCTATTTCAATACGGTAATGTTTTCTCCGGAAGACCTTGAACTTGTCAAGGGCGCACCGGGAATACGCCGTAAATTTACAGACAGCGCCATCAGTCAGCTTTATCCGAATTATCTCAGCGTTCTGATTGATTATTACAAAATATTAAAGCAGAAAAACACGCTTCTGAAAGAACTGAAAATAAAACGCGCCCGTTCCGACGGTATGCTTTCGGTATGGAATACCCAGCTTGCGGAAAAAGCGGAAATTATATGCCGTTACAGAAAAGAATTTTTTGACGGGATTTCGGTCTTTGCGGGAAATATCCATAAAAATATAAGCAATGAGGACTTAAAAATAATTTACCGTCCGAACTGTGAAAATGACATACTTGAAAA
>CAZLOX010000051.1:4472-12220 GCA_964561265.1 uncultured Lachnospiraceae bacterium | reverse complement strand
AAATAACCCTCGGCAGGATTTATTTTTGTACCTGCTGTCTGCGAGCAAATCTATTATACCAAAAAAGTTTACGCTTGTCAAGCAATAATTTGATATTTTAAAAAATTAACCCATAATTTTAGCGCCGCTTATTTTTATGCCGGGACCCATTGTTGAAGCGATCGCAACGCTTCTGAGGTACTGACCTTTAGCAGCGGCAGGCTTTGCCTTTATAAGAGCGCCCATTAAGGTCGAGAAGTTTTCAGTGAGTTTTTCCTTACCGAAAGAAACCTTGCCTATCGGGCAGTGAATTATATTTGTTTTATCAAGTCTGTACTCGATTTTACCGGCTTTGATTTCATTGACCGCTTTTGTTACGTCCATAGTAACAGTGCCGGCCTTAGGGCTTGGCATAAGACCTTTAGGACCAAGAACTTTACCCAGACGGCCTACTACGCCCATCATATCAGGTGTTGCAACAACAACGTCAAAGTCGAACCAGTTTTCGCCTGTGATTTTAGCTACCAGTTCTTCGCCGCCGAAGAAATCAGCGCCTGCTGCTTCTGCGTCCTTGAGCTTGTCGCCCTTTGCGAATACGAGAACGCGTGCTGTTTTACCTGTTCCGTGAGGCAGAACGATAGCGCCTCTTACCTGCTGATCAGCGTGTCTTGAGTCAACGCCGAGCTTTACATGAACTTCTACAGTTTCGTCAAATTTAGCCTTTGCTGTGCTGAGAACCAAACCGATAGCCTCGTCGGTATCATAGAGCTTGGATCTGTCTATAAGCTTTGCGCTGTCCTTATATTTTTTTCCTCTAAACATAGTTTGTCCTCCTTATGTGGTCAAGCGAAGTGAAAACTTCTCCCACTTATTTAAACGATAGACTGTTTATCAGTCACCTACAACTATACCCATACTTCTTGCCGTACCAGCTATCATACTCATAGCTGCTTCTACCGATGCGGCGTTCAGGTCAGGCATTTTCTGCTCTGCGATTGCCTGAAGATCTGCTTTGCTTACCGTTGCAACCTTAGTTTTGTTAGGTGTACCGGAGCCGTGTTCAATTTTGCAGGCTTTCTTCAAAAGTACAGCCGCCGGCGGAGTCTTTGTAATGAAGGAGAAAGAACGATCCGCGTATACTGTGATAACTACAGGGATTATAAGACCTGCATCCTTTGCGGTTTTTTCGTTAAATTCCTTAGTGAACTGCATGATATTAACGCCGTGCTGACCGAGAGCCGGACCTACAGGGGGAGCTGGTGTCGCCTTGCCTGCTGGGATTTGTAATTTAATGTAACCTACAACTTTTTGAGCCATTTAAGGCACCTCCTTAAATCTAAATGTGGTAATTGCGATCATAAAAAGATCTCCCACTTAAACATATCCGGAATATTTCACCGTATATGTTTACGGGTATATATAAACTTTTGTTTATATCGTTTAATTGAATTTTTCTATTTGCGAATAGTCTGCTTCCACAGGAGTATCTCTGCCGAACATAGATACCATGACCGTAATTTTGCGTGTTTCGCTGTTGACTGCCTCGACCACGCCGGCGAAGCCTTCAAGAGGTCCGGAAGCAATATTCACCGAATCGCCGGGCTGAAGATCAATATCAGGTTTGGCGATTCTTTCTATGCCCATTGCCTCGACTTCCGCAAGGGAGAGGGGAACCGGCTTTGATCCGGGGCCCACGAAGCCTGTTGCGCCTACGACGTTGCGACCGATATACCACGTTTCATCGTTCATAACCATTTTCAGCATAACATAGCATGGAAAAATTTTACGTTTTGTGACTTTTTCGCCCTCGACCACTTCTTCAACCGGCACTTCCACCTTCTGGATAAGATGACCGAGATTTCTGTTTTCCACGATTTTTTCAATAGTGGCTTTTACCTTGTTTTCATACCCCGAATAAGTATGAAGTACATACCATTTTGCTTCTTCAGACATTTTTGCTTCTTCAGACATTCAAATTCTCCTTTATTGATTCAAGAAACACTGTTTCAAGACGCTCTTGCGCCTGCCGGCGGCGCGTCATTATTTTATCCGCGTTGTCCGCCGTCTGCGCCGAAGTGTTTTTGTGCGGATTGTCAAGCGTTTCTTCTGTATGAAAGAAAATTCCGCGACTTTACAGGTTCAGGTTTTGTAAGAGCTGCATTATCTGCTGGAATCCGAAATCCAGCAGGGATAATATTACACAAGCAAAAATTATAAATACCAAAATAACTCCGGTATTGTGAATAAGCTGTTCTTTGGTAGGCCATGTGACCTTTTTGAGTTCAGCTTTTGTTTCCTTTAAAAATCTGCCGATATTGGCGGATGCTTTAGTGTTTACTGTTTTATTTGAATCAGCCATAATTTCAGTCCTTTCGTATTATATATGCAGCTGCGGAATACTGACATTCCGTTTTGTCAAAAACACATAAGAACTATTTTGTTTCTTTGTGAAGAGTGTGTTTTCTGCAAAATCTGCAATATTTTTTCATTTCCAGTCTGTCAGGATCATTTTTCTTGTTTTTCATAGTATTGTAATTTCTCTGCTTGCATTCGGAACAAGCCAATGTGATTTTTACTCTCATTTTCTCTAAATACCTCCAAATTCATTGCGGCCCGTTTATGCTTTTCCATTTTTACTGTAAAAAAAAAGAGCCTTACTCAGCAACACATATTATATCATAAAAATTCATCCTCGTCAAGTATTTTTTTCATTTTTTATTTTATTCATGTGAAAAATATATCTTGACAAAGGAATATTTATGAAATACAATTAAACTACAATAATATAGTATACAGGGGAGGAATTTTTATGGCATTTCCGGAGGATTTCAAATGGGGCGCGGCTACGGCGTCGTTTCAGGTAGAGGGCGGATATGATGAAAGAGGCGAAAATATATGGGATATGTTCTGCCGGCGCGGAGGAGCCGTCGCGTTTTCGCAGGACGGAAAAACCGCGTGCGACCATTATCACCGCTTCAAGGAAGACGTGCGGATAATGAAAGAGATAGGAATTAAAACATATCGTTTTTCGGTGTCATGGGCAAGAATAATGCCGGACGGACTGGGAAAAATCAATCAGAAGGGCGTTGATTTTTACAATGCACTTATAGACGAACTGACGGCAAACGGAATAACGCCGTATATGACGCTTTTTCACTGGGATTATCCGCTTGCGCTTTACAGAAAAGGCGGCTGGCTCAATCCGGATAGTCCGCAGTGGTTCGGCGAATATACAAAAGTGATGATGGAGTTATTTTCGGACAGGGTATCGCATTTTATGACGCTTAATGAAACGTCCTGCTTTATCGGACTGGGATATGGAACAGGCGTGCACGCTCCGGGACTTAAATTATCCGAAGAAGAAGTGCTTATTTCAGGTCATAACGCGCTGAAGGCACACGGCACAGCAGTCAGGGTTATACGCGAATATGCTAAGACAACTCCCGTTATCGGATACGCACCGGTAGGTGAGGTTAAAATCCCGTCGGGCAGCGCGCAGGAGAATGTTGACGCGGCATATGAAGAAATGTTCCGCGCATACGATCCGCATTACTGGGGCAATGCCATGTGGGTGGATCCGGTTATGCTGGGGAAATATGATGCTGAAATTCTCGCGGCATTTGAAAAATACGGCATAAAGATAACTGATGAGGATATGAAGCTGATATCGGAGCCAATCGATTTTCTCGGCGTGAATATATATGTGGGTGCAAAAGTACCGTATCTTCCGCCGAAAGTCGGATTTGACCAGACGGCGATAGGCTGGGAAATGAGTCCGGAAGCGCTTTACTGGGGTCCGAAATTTTATTATCAGAGATACAAAAAGCCGATATATATAACCGAAAACGGTATGGCAAATGTTGATGTGATAAGCGCGGACGGAAAGGTGCATGACCCGCAGAGGATTGAATTTCTGCGCAGGTATATAAAATGTCTGAAACAGGCAGCTGAGGAAGGTATTGAAATCGCCGGATATTTTCAGTGGTCGCTGATGGATAATTTTGAATGGGCTGAGGGTTATCAGAAGCGGTTCGGATTGGTGTATATTGATTATCCGACACAGAAAAGAATTATGAAAGATTCCGCATACTGGTATCATGAGCTGATAAAATCCAACGGAGCGGATTTATAAGGAATTACTGAAACTTTACATCAAAAGAGCAGTTCCGGCGGAACTGCTCTTTTACACCTGTACAAAAATTTCATTCACATCTGCATGAGTCACAGCAGCCGCATTTACCGGAATAATCTCTGGTAATAACATTCTCTCCGATATATTCCTTCGCGCAGCACAATTCCTCTTCAATACGCAAAAGACGGTTGTATTTTGCAACCCTTTCACTTCTGCACGGCGCGCCGGTCTTTATCTGTCCGGCATTTACCGCTACAGCGATATCCGCAATATAACTATCCTCGGTTTCTCCGCTTCTGTGGGACAATACCGCCGTGTAGCCGTTTATATGCGCGGTATGAACGGCGTCAAGCGCTTCTGTGAGCGTGCCTATCTGATTTACCTTGACAAGTATGGAATTAGCCGTTTTTTCACTTATCCCCTTTTTCAGTCTTGACACATTCGTCACAAACAAATCATCGCCGACAAGCTGTATCTTTTTCCCAAGTCTTTCGGTGAGCATTTTCCATGTTTCAAAATCATCCTCTCCGGCGCCGTCCTCAAGCGATATTATCGGATATTCCCCCGCTAACCGCTCCCAATAATCCACCATTTCCGCCTTTGTAAGAACTCTGCCGGATTTGGGCATTTTATAAGTGCCGTCAGCCTGATACCACTCTGAGGATGCCGCGTCAAGCGCTATTTTAAAATCAGAACCAGCCTGATATCCGGCATTCTTCACCGCTTCCACTATCAGTTTAAGCGCGTCTTCATCATTCTCAAGCATAGGCGCAAATCCGCCTTCATCTCCTACCGCCGTTGTGTATCCGCGTTCTTTTAAAAGTTTCTTCAGCGCCTGATACACTTCCGCCGACATACGCATCGCAGCGCGGAAACACGACGCTTTTACCGGCATTATCATAAATTCCTGTATATCCACGTTATTGTCGGCGTGCACTCCGCCGTTTAAAATATTCATCATCGGCATAGGCATTATATGCGCGTTGCAGCCGCCTATATAGCGGTACAGCGGCTGCCCGAGAGAGGACGCGGCGGCTTTTGCGCAGGCAAGCGACACTGCAAGTATTGCGTTTGCGCCGAGATTGCCTTTATTGAGCGTGCCGTCCAGCTTGCACATCTTTTTATCTATCGCCCTCTGGTCAAACACATTCATGCCGATAATCGCTTCGGATATTTTTGTGTTTATGTTGTCAACAGCCGTTTCCACGCCCTGACCGTTATAGCGGTCGCGTCTGCCGTCACGCAGTTCAACAGCCTCGTATACTCCGCATGACGCGCCGGACGGCACACTTGCACGTCCGAACCCGAATTCCGTATAAACTTCCGCCTCAACGGTAGGATTACCGCGCGAATCTATTATTTCCCGCGCCGTGCAATCGGTTATTTCAATATATTGTTTCATGAAATCACTCCTAAAAAATTAATGGCGGTAATATTTTTTACAGTAGGAGCATAATTTATACTAAGGAGGATAGCTCAACAAAAAAAGCTGTGAAGAACTCCACAGCTTTATGTAATCAGTCATTCATATTAAATATACGATGCGCCCTTACAATACGCTCCAAATCGCTTATACTATTGGCAGAGCTAATTGCTTTCTTGTGCGACTCTGGTACATTAAATCTTTTTAATAAATCCTTAAAATATATATCTCTGGTAAAATAATCCTTAACGTCATGCTCACCAATTTTACCTTCCCATACTCCGGCGAACAATACCTTATATTTTTTAAAGAATTTACGCATAGCAGTTATTTCGTCATTAGATATTTTTTTATTACCAGACGAGCTAGTATACGCATAGTCACCGTGCAATTCCATAAATCCAATATTTGGTCCAGTCATTTTGCTGTTATTCCAAACAATTTTTACCCTTATAGCGTGATTAATATTGCCCTTACCGGAAAAATAAAATGAAAATCTTATGCGTTCAGTTTTAACTTTATTTCCTACCATATTCGCCATTTCAAGGTAAATAGAAATCCTGTCACGTGATGTTATGTATTTGTCTACACACATAATAAATGCCTCCTTCTTTATTTATTGAATTTCTTTGATTTTTATTCATCATACTCCCCCTCCTTTTTTAATATAATATTTATGGAAAGACTGATTCAATGTAATAAAAAACAGTTTTATGGAAAGATGTCCGACTCTTACGCAGTAATCGGTTTTGCATAGCAAAACTACCGACTCCAACACTATTTTTTATTTTTGATTTATTCAGTGATCCATTATTAATATATATTATGCAAAGTTTCATTTATGCCAGTAATTTAATCTCATATTCATTATAAATGAACAAATTCAGCAATATGCACAATATATCCGCCATAAATATTAATAACATCTTTATTTATCATTCGTATATACACAAAAAGAGCAAATTATTTGTGCAAAATCACAAATAATTTGCTCTTTATACTTTATATGAATAGAATATATCAAAAACTTTGCTTAATCATACATATCATATATATTATACTGTCTTACAATTCTTTCTAAATCCTTTGGATTTTTAGCCTGTTTGATTAATTTCATCTGTTCGTCCGACATATCATAAAAACCGTCCAATAATTCATCAAAATCTATACGTCCTCTAAAATACCTATCAACTTCGCCCACATCAATTATATCTTTCCATGCCCCTGCAAACAGTACTTTATATTTCTTAAAAAATTCACGTGCGGCTTCTATTTCTTCTTCGGATATTTCCTTATTTCCGCATATTTTAAAATATTCATATTCACCGTCCAGTTTCATATATCCCACGTCATCTCTATCCAGATACGTATAGCCCCAAAGTATTATTACTCGTATACTATGCTTAAAATCACGTTCCGCTGAAAAGTAAAATGAAAAGTTTATTTTATCGGTTTTCATATCTTCTGCTGTAACTTCTGTCATCTCCATCATTACGCCGCTTTCTCTGTACTCTTTTAATAGTTCTATAAAATCCATTTTTAACCTCCGTAAATTTATATTTTTCAAGAGCGCCGAAAGGCTCCCGAAAGAGATCATGCCGACGCTTTTTCATTCAGTTACCGTAATTTCTTTCTCAAAAACCACTGAAAATATCCCGCGTTGGTCAGAGTTGTCAGAATATCCGAAACAGGTTCCGCCAATACCACTGCTATAAGCGGATTTGGCAGAATATGCGGAAGAATATATATCAGCGGGATAAGCAGAATTATTTTCCTGTAAAAAGCAAAGAAAAAAGCGGTTTTGCCCTTTCCGAGCGCTGTGTATGTCTGCTGAAAAGCAGAGTTCGCTCCCAATAAAAATCCGCCGGCAAGATATATAGGCAGAAGCGGTTCTGTCATTGCAATAAGTCCGGCATCTTTTGTATAGATTTTTATAAACAGCTGCGGAAAAACTACTATCATAAATGTTGCCAGAACAGTGAATGTCAGTCCGGAAATAAGCATGATCTTAACTGCGCTTTTTACTCTGTCATATTTTCCCGCTCCGTAGTTATAGCTGAGTATCGGCTGACCGCCGAGGCTTATTCCGTCAACAGGCATAAAAACAAGCTGAAACATTGTTGTCATTATTGTCATAGCGCTCACCGCAATATCCGAGCCGTACTTTAACAGCTGTGTGTTAAAGCATATCTGAAGCACACTTTCTGTGGACAT
>CAZLOX010000051.1:0-4462 GCA_964561265.1 uncultured Lachnospiraceae bacterium | reverse complement strand
ATAAAAAACGGCGTTATACCAAGCATAATTACCGCCCTGATTATACCGAAATCCGGCTTTACATATTCTTTTCGCACATGAAGAATAGTGCTTTTTCCGAAAAGAAAATATATTACCCACACGCACGACACTCCCTGCGATATCACCGTTGCAAGCGCCGCTCCCTTTACTCCCATTCCGAACGCAAATATAAATATCGGGTCAAGGATTATATTAAGCACGCATCCTATAAGCGTTGTCGCCATACCCATTTTTGTGAAGCCCTGCGTATTTATAAAGGAATTCATTCCTATGGTTATCATAACGAATATCGTTCCGATACAGTATATGCCGAAATAATCCTCGGCATATGCCAGTGTTGAACCCTTTGCCCCGAAAAGAGTGAGAATTTCTCTTTTAAATATCAGAGATACCAGTGTAAGCAAAACGGCAAAAAACAAAAGCATAACAAATGAGTTGGTAAGTATTTTATCGGCGCCGTCATTGTTTTTCTCACCCATACGGATTGCCGCAAGCGGCGCGCCGCCTTTTCCGCATAAATGCGAAAATGCCATAATCAGCGTAATCAGCGGCAGACTTATTCCGATACCGGCCATAGCCGCCGCTCCATCATCCAGTCTGCCTATATATATCCTGTCCGCCATATTATACAATAGTGACACTATCTGCGCGAATATGGTCGGAACAGCAAGCGAAAACAGCAGACGCGGTATGCGTTCTGTTGCAAGTTTATTTTCCATATAAAATCACCTCAACAGTATTTATTCAAACAAACCTTCCATTAAATCCGCGATTTCCTTGCTGCGGCGCATTGTTTCTTCCTCGTCAACTTCTATTCTTACCGCGTCGCCCTCCTTAGCGTCGGGAACGAGTATTTTCGGTATGTTGACAATGCTGCCGTCATCTGTTTCCACCACGGCAAAATTTCCCTCAAATCTGTCTATTACTACAATCATATTAAATCTCCTTATACTTACAAATGCCACAAGGGAACGTTTTACCGTTCCCTTGAAACTTTTACAGTCTATATAGTTACATTTTATTTTCCTGATTTACTGCATTCAATATTCACGCCGTCACTCGTTATCACTATGCTGCCGTCAATATCGGTTCTCAGCATTTCTATGCCTTTATCGTTAAATGTTGCAACCGTTTCCCTGTGCGGATGACCGTAATCATTGTCCGCGCCGCAGCTTATCACCGCATACGTTGGTTTCACTGCGTCTATATATGCCTGCGTGCTTGACGAACTGCTGCCGTGATGTCCCGCTTTGATAACATCCGCCCGTACATCCGCGCCGCTTTGCAGTATTTCATTTTCGGAAACGTCCTCCGCATCGCCCTCAAACAGAAATGCAGTATTATTATATGTAAGTTTTATCACCGCTGAATAATTGTTCAGATCCTTATATGTTTCAGAGCAAGGTGCCAGCATTTCGGCTTTCACACCGTCTTTGTCAAAAATCACAACTCCGCTTTTTGCCGTTTTGACTATCAGTCCCTTATCCGCTATCGCCGTAAGAACATCTCTGTATGTTTTGGTGTTTGCCTGCGCTTTCGGCATATACAGCTCGCCTATTTCATAGTTTTTTATAACATCATCCATCGCGCCGATGTGGTCGGCATGAGGATGAGTGCCTATAAGATAATCAATCTTTTCCACGCCGAGTTTTTCAAGATACGGCTGTATAATCTTTATATCACCGTTGTTTCCGGCGTCAATAAGCATATTTTCACCATTGGGAAGCTGTATAATAGTCGAATCCCCCTGTCCGACATCAATAAAATGCACAGCCATTGTTTCGCCGGCTGTTCCGCCGCCGGTCGTCACTACGGTCGATGACATTTCTCCGCCGCCGAAAAGCGACGCGAAAAATGTCAGAATTGCCACTATAATACCTACAATGCCGTTTGCATCGCTCATGGTAATCTCTCCTTTCGTAAAGAATTTATCCTATTCAATCGCCTTTTTAGGACACTTTTCACGGCACACGCCGCAGTTGGTACATTTTGAATAATCAATAGAGGCAAGATTATCCTTAACCGTAATTGCGCCGCTCGGACAGTTCTTTTCACACAGACGGCAGCCTATACAGCTTACCTTGCAGACCTTGTTTGCCGCCGCGCCCTTGTCCTTGTTCATACACTTAACCGTAACCGGCTTGTTTACCTCGACAAGTCCAATAACGTGTTTCGGACATATGTTCACGCACATTCCGCAGGCGGTGCATTTTTCACTGTCGATTTTCGCTATTCCGTTTTCTATGCTTATCGCGCCGAACTGACAGACACTCTTACAGGTGCCGAGTCCGAGACAGCCGTATGAACAGCTTTTCGCTCCTCCGGCAAGTTTTGCCGCCGCGCGGCAGTCCGATATGCCGAAATATGTATATTTATCCTCCGCCTTATCGCAGGTGCCGGCGCACAATACTCTTGCTGCGCGTCTTTCCCCTATTTCCGCCTTGACGCCCATAATATCGCCTATCTGCTGTGCGCACGCGCTGCCTCCGACAGAACATTTCGCCACATCCGCGCCGTCCTCAACAACGGCCTTCGCATATGCTCCGCATCCGGCAAATCCGCATCCGCCGCAGTTTGCGCCCGGCAGAATTTCTGTTATACTGTCTATGCGCGGATCCTTATCCACATGGAATATGATGGACGCATATTCAAGCAGACAGCCGAATATAAGTCCTATAATTCCTATAACGGCTACCGCCGATACTATTGCCATAATATTTTGCCTCCTTTATATGCTGAATCCCGAAAAGCCCATAAATGCGACAGCCATAAGTCCGGCCGTTATGAGCGCTATCGGAAATCCCCTGAATATCTTCGGTACAGCTTTTTCGTCTATAAATTCACGCACTCCGGCAAACAGCGTTATCGCAAGCGAAAAACCAAGCGCCGCGCATACGCTGTATATGAGCGAGTATATGAAATTATAATTATTCTGAACATTCAGAAGCGCCACGCCGAGAACCGCGCAGTTTGTCGTTATAAGCGGAAGATATATTCCGAGCGCCGAATAAAGCGACGGCATTGATTTCTGCACAAACATCTCCACAAACTGCACCAGTCCCGCTATTATCAAAATAAAAGCTATCGTCTGCAGGTATTCAAGATTGAATCTCACAAGCAGAAATTCATTCACCGCCCATGTGAACATCGACGCGATCGCCATAACAAATGTTACCGCCATGCTCATTCCGAGCGCGGTGTCAAGTTTTTTCGATACCCCCAGAAAAGGGCATATTCCCAGAAATTTTACAAGCACAAAATTCTGTGTAAGTATTGCTGAAATTACTAATGAAAGAATACTCATGCGGCGCTGCCTCCCTTTCTTCTGGATATGATATAATTTATAAGAGCTATAAGCAGACCCAGCGTTATAAATCCGCCCGGCGGCATCGCTATAATCGCCATCGGCGATATTTTATCGGCATATATCGGGATATCCCATATTGTTCCCGCGCCGAAAAATTCTCTTACCGCTGATATAATGCAAAGAGCCGCCGTAAATCCGAGACCCGTTCCGAGTCCGTCAATTGCCGAGGAAATAACGCCGTTTTTCGAGGCGAAACTTTCCGCGCGCGCCAATATGATACAGTTTACAACGATAAGCGGTATAAATATGCCGAGCTGACTTGCCAAGTCCGGCATAAACGCGTTCAGCATCATCTGAACAACAGTAACCGCTGTCGCTATAATAACTATGTAAGCCGCAATTCTCACTTTTGCGGGGATTATTTTACGGAGAGCCGACACAAGCATATTTGACATGATAAGCACAACAGCCGCGGATAATCCCATTCCAAGACCGTTTTTAAGGCTTGTCGTCACGGCGAGCGTCGGACACATTCCCAGAAGCTGCACAAATGTCGGATTTTCTTTTATAAGTCCGTCCATAAATACAGCCATGTTATTTTTCTTCATTGTCACAGTCCATCCTTTCTGAATTATTAAACGGATTTATTCCATCACATTTTTTGCCGCCTCTATTGCCTCATTGACTCCCTTTGTGACAGCCTTTGATGTAATAGTTGCGCTTGATATCGCGTTTATTTCATTCTCTTTCGCGCCGGTTTTGACTACCTTGTCAATAGCGCTTTTGCCGACATACTGTTCCCTGAATTCCGGTTCGGTCGATTTTGAGCCAAGTCCGGCTGTTTCCGACTGATTTATAATATCAACTCCGGTAACTTTCAGGTCTTTGTCAACGCCGACAATCATATCTATTGCTCCGCCGTATCCGTTCGGGCTTACCGAAACACAGCAGCCGACAATTTCATTGCCTTTTATTTCAGCAGTATATACCGCGCTTACATCCGCTGTTTCGTCCGATGGCGTGAATGATGTATCTTCTGTGAAAAAATCCGCGTCCTTCATAACGTTCTGCATAGCGGTCTGCATTTTCTTATAATTATTTAATTCTATTCTCGGAGCGGTGACACTGTTTACC
>CAZLOX010000050.1:0-12376 GCA_964561265.1 uncultured Lachnospiraceae bacterium | reverse complement strand
CCCACACAGTGCAAATGTTAGCGGTTATTTAGCGGTTATTTTATATCAAAAACATTTGAGCTGACCGTTAGAAGTCTTGCTCTTCCTGTTTTTATTGTATCACATAAACTCTTGCTTTGTCAAGAATTTTTTTGATATTATCATCTGATGTTCGCTCCGGACAAAAATTTAAAACACTGCCGCCCCGCTGATATTCACGGATATATTTGACAAATATTTTACAATATGATATAATATATGCAATACGTTTCGGGGGGATTTTATATGGACAGACAATCATGCTGCTGTTTTACAGGACACAGATATATAGAAAAAAGTAAAATAAACGCCGTCAAAAAAAGAATCACATCGGAAATTATGAAGATGGCAGACGCCGGTGTTACGCATTTTATAAACGGCGCCGCTCTCGGCTTTGATATGCTCTGCGCCGAATGTATCATTGATATAAAAAGAAACTTCCCTTCCCTCAGAGATAAAATACACCTTATCCTGTATGTTCCCTGCACCAACCACAACGAACGCTGGACTTCCATGGACAAATTCAGGTACAATATAATCACCTGTTATGCCGATGATATCATCTATGTCATCGATTCCGCATATACGGCTGACTGCATGAAAAAACGGAATTACAGAATGGTTGACGATTCCTCCTGCTGCATAGCCTATTTCACCGGAAAGCGCAGCGGCACTATGCAGACTGTAAATTATGCGAAAAAAAATAATCTCACAATAGTGAATATTGCGGAAATGTAAAAATCCGTATCTTTTGCTGATAAACAAAAGATACGGATTTAATTTATCTGGTGACCCGTAAGGGAATCGAACCCTTGTCGCCGCCGTGAGAGGGCGGAGTCTTAACCGCTTGACCAACGGGCCGAATTAAATTACTAACCTATTATAACACACCTAATGCATCTTGTCAAGGCTTTTTTTGGTTTTTTTCTGAATTTCTGAATTTTAAATAAAAATCCTCACAATTCCCTTAAATTTATATTGCATTTTCATAAAAAATATAATATACTATAATTATAAACATACATTTATCCGCACTTTTTCACTATCTTTTAAGGGGGACAGCCTGATGATAAATATATCCGATATGCACAACCACACCTACTGCAGCTATGATTCCGCCACCTCTCCGGAGGAACTCGCGGAAAACGCCGTGAAATACGGTATAAAGCGCATAGGCATAACCGATCATCAGTTCACAGTCCGCGGCGGATTTTTTGATTATATTGAAAAAATAAACTCCCTTAAAAGAAAATATATCGGAAAGCTTGAAATACTGTGCGGTCTTGAAATAGGCACACGCCCCAAACCGGACGATTTTCTCGCCTCAGACTCACATTTTCTGGACTATTGTCTTTTTGAAAGCCTTGACTCGGACAGAGGCATGGATTTTTTTGAATTTATAGAATGGCAGAAATTGTTCAGATGCAAAAAAGGGCTCGCGCATACCGATGTTTTCCTTCTTGAAAAAAAATACCGCGTTGATGTGCTGAAAATCCTTAAAGAAAACAACATTTTCTGGGAGATAAACATATCCGGCAATTATTTTTACTACTATGATTTCCTTACAAATCCGGAAAAACGCCGCAGAATAAAAGACAGCGGCATTGAAGTTTCCGTCGGCTCGGATAATCACTCCCTGCCCGATTTCGATATAAACAAACTTATACGCGCACACTCGCTTATAAGAAATATGAATTTGAATGAAACATTTACATAAATTCAAGATATTTTCATTTTTCGGAAAACGTTAAAAATATATCAATAAAAAATTTAATAAAAAGGTGTACAAAAAACTTTTTTTGTGATACAATAAAATAGAGTGTATGTAAAAAGACATAAATCTTTTACAATTTTACAGCTTTTCAGTATAGTAATCCCGCCTGTTTTTCCACGGTCTTAATTTTCCGGACAGGCAATGCCGGCAGGTTTTCCGCTGCATAACAGACGGGCATAACAACACATAAAATAATAAACCAATGGAGGTATAAAAAATGTTCAAATCAGATTATGAAATCAAAAAGGAAATCTGCGAAATAGGCAGAAGAATTTATCTTGACGGATTTGTTGCGGCTAACGACGGCAATATCTCAGTCAAGATCGACGACGATACCTTTTTCGTAACGCCTACCGGAGTAAGCAAAGGCTATATGACTCCGGAAATGATCTGCAAAGTCGACTCTAAGCTTAACGTCAAAGAAAGCTCGGGACAGTGGAGACCTTCTTCAGAGTTTAAAATGCACCTTCGCGTATATGAGGAAAGACCCGACGTAAAAGCGGTCGTTCATGCTCACCCGCCTATCGCTACAAGCTTTGCAATCGCAGGCATTCCGCTTGACAAACTCATCATGCCGGAAGCGGTTATCTTCCTCGGCGCTGTTCCTATCGCTCAGTACGGCACACCTTCAACTATGGAAATCCCTGATTCCCTTATGCCGTATCTTCAGGATTATGACGCTATCCTTCTTGCAAACCACGGCGCTCTGTCATTCGGATGCGATCTGAACACAGCGTTCTTCAGAATGGAATCCACTGAATTTTACGCTAAACTTCTCTTCCATGCAAGAATGCTCGGCGGCGAAAAGGAAATTCCATGCAACGAAGTTAAAAAGCTTATTGACTTAAGACGCAGTTTCGGCGTTCCGGGAAAACACCCGATGGAAAAACTCTGCCCAAGCTGCTACAATGAAGGCGCTGAACATATGACTCCGACTCAGGCGGAAGAAACTTTCGGCGTTGAAAAGAAATGCTGTTCAGACAACAATGATATCGAAAAAATAGTTGCGGAAGTGACAAGAAGAGTTCTCCAGAATTACAATAAATAAAGATGTGATCAGTTATGGATAAAATATATACAGGAGCCGGCGACAAAGGATATACGAAAACCTTGTCCAATTTCCGTATATCAAAATCCGACGCGGTTATAGAGCTTCTCGGTACGGCGGATGAATTTTCCGCATCCCTTCTTGCCGCAGGGGCGGAAATATCAGACGCGGATATGAAAAAAGACATATACGCGGTGGTCAGACGCATGAAGGCCGTTAAGGAAGAATTTGCCGGAGGGAACAAAACAGTTACTCCCGAATGCGTAAAAACGCTTGAGCAGATGATTGACTCTTACGCGGGCAGAATTGTTCCGGATGAAACTACCGAAAAATCACGCGCGGCATCTGCGCTGTATCTCGCGGCGGCAATATCGAAAAGAATGGAACGCTGCGCCGTAAAAGCCGGACAGTTCGGCAGAATGCAGCCCGTGCTGCTTGCTTACATAAACCGGCTGTGCGATCTTGCCGAAACCCTCGCGCTGTATCAGGACACGCTGGATTCCGGCAGTCCGTCGTCACACGGCAGTATCCGCGAATTTATTCCCGAAAGGACGGAAAATGATATGGCGGAAAAATCACTCACTTTATCGCTTGCAAAAAAATTATCCGAAGTCATCGAACGCAAAGCGACTCAGGACGGCGTGAAAGTCGTAGTCGCTATAGTTGACGCGGGCGCAAATCTGATTCTTCTGCACGCGGCAGACGACGCGTACATAGCAAGCGTACAGATAGCACAGGACAAAGCCTATACGGCGGCGGCCCTTAAAATGTTCACACATACCGCTCTTGAACTTTCAAGAGGCGGCGCTCTCGACGGTCTGAACGTCACAAGCAATAACAGACTCAGCCTGTTGGGCGGCGGCGCTCCTCTTAAAATCGGTGATAAAATAGTCGGCGGACTGGGCGTAAGCGGAGGCACCGCTCAGGAGGATACCGGTTTCGCGGTATTCGGCGCCGAATGTATGAAATTTTTAACCGAGTAAATTTTAATACAGGGAGGGTTATTATATAAATGATAGACGAAAAACAAATAAGCGACCTTGTCCGCAGTGTGTTAAACGGTCTTGACACAGCCCCTCAGCAGCAGACACCGAAAGCTGAAGTTCCTTCAGGAAGAAAACAGCTCGGCGTGTTTGATACAATGGAGGAGGCTCTCGAAGCCGTAAGCAAAGCGTACACGCTTTTCAGAAATTACAATAAAGAACAAAGAGAGCATATCATATCCGAAATAAGAAAACTCACTCATGCCGAGGCTGAAATTATGGGCAGACTCGGTGTTGAAGATACCAAAATGGGCAACGCGTACCATAAAATGCTCAAGCATCATCTTATCGCGGATAAAACTCCGGGTACGGAAGATCTCGAAGTAAGAGCGCTCTCCGGCGACAGAGGCCTTACTCTGGTGGAAATGGCTCCTTACGGAATTATAGGCGCAATCACGCCAAGCACAAACCCGAGCGAAACCGTTATATGCAACAGTATCGGTATGCTTGCGGCAGGAAACGGCGTTGTATTCAATCCGCATCCGCACGCAAAGAGAATTTCTACATATGCTGTTGACCTGGTAAACCGCGCGGTGCTTGCGGCAGGCGGCCCCGAAAATATAGTATGTACAGTCGCTAACCCGACAATGGAAACTTCAAATAAAATGGTTCAGTCACCTATGGTTAAAATGCTCGTGGCAACCGGCGGACCGGGTGTTGTAAAAATGCTCCTCTCCTCCGGCAAAAAAGCAATCGGCGCAGGCGCGGGAAATCCTCCTGTCGTTGTTGACGATACAGCCGATATTCCAAAGGCAGGCAAGGACATTATAGACGGATGTACTTTTGACAACAATCTGCCGTGTATCGCAGAAAAAGAAGTGTTCGTCATGAACAATGTCGCTGATGAACTGATTCATTATATGCTCAAAAGCGGAGCTTATCTCATAAAAGGCGAACAGATAGACAAACTCGTGCAGACTGTTCTGGTTGATGTTCCGCCTAAAAAGCCGGGCGATAAACCTAAAAAGGTTATCAATAAAGATTGGGTCGGACGCGATGCAAAGAAAATTCTCGCGGCAATCGGCATAGACGCCGGCGACGATATCAGATGTATCATCTGCGAAACGGAATTTTCACATCCTTTCGTTCAGACAGAACTTATGATGCCTATTCTTGCAATTGTAAGATGCGAAACCTTTGACGACTGTCTTGAAATGGCTGTCAAGGCTGAACACGGAAACCGTCACTCGGCTCATATGCACTCGAAAAATGTTGACCATATGACAAAATACGCAAAGGCAATATGCACAACAATATTTGTCAAGAACGCTCCGAGCTATGCCGGAATCGGCTTCAACAGCGAAGGTCACACGACTTTCACAATCGCCGGTCCTACCGGCGAGGGTATCACGTCCGCAAGAACTTTCACACGTCAGAGAAGATGTGTTCTTGTTGACTCACTGAGTATAATATAACCGTTTTTTAAATAAATATGCTAAATTATCACAGAAAGGATGTAGTTTGAATTGGCGCTTAACGAAATAGATATACAGGCATTGGTTAAATCGGTAATGGCAGAACTGGGCTCACAGATAAACGCGGCACCTGTAAATACAGGCGCAGTCCCTAAAACAGCCAAAGTAGCAATGCTTACCGAACTTAACAAAATAGAAGTTCAGGAATATCCTATCCCCGAAGTAGGCGATGACGATATCCTCGTTAAAGTCGAAGGCTGCGGAATATGCGGAACAGACGTTCACGAATGGAGAAAAGACCCGTTCAGTCTTATTCCGGTAGTTCTCGGTCACGAGGGCACAGGCGAAATTATCGCTATGGGTAAGAACATCAAAGAAGACACACAGGGCAATCCGGTTAAAATCGGCGATAAGATTGTTACAAGCGTTGCTGTATGCGGCGAATGTGCAATGTGCAAGCTTCACCCCGAACTTCCGAATCTCTGCGAGGGTTCAAAAATTCAGGGACTCCTGCCCGACAATGAAAAAAATCACTTAAACGGCTGGTTCTCATCGCATATGCTTATACAGAAGGGCGCGACATTCTTCAATGTGTCGGATATGACGCTTGACCAGAGAATGCTTATCGAATTGTGCGCGGTTGCCGTTCACGCGGTAAGAAGAGGTATAAACACAGGTCTTATGCCGCTCGCGTCAACAGTTGTCATTCAGGGCTGCGGTCCTGTCGGACTTGTTGTTACCGCCGTACTTAAAACACAGGGTTACAGAAACATAATCGCTATCGACGGCACAGAGCAGCGTCTTGAAATGGCGAAAAGACTCGGCGCATCGCATACGATCAATTTCAGGGAATACAAGAGCTTAGACGACAAGATCGCATATGTAAAGAGCCTTACCCACGGCCTTGGCGCAGACTTCGCGTTCCAGTGTACCGGCGCTCCGCCGGCGGCTGCTGAAGTATGGAAGTATGTAAGACGCGGCGGCGGTCTGTGCGAGATGGGATTCTTCGTAAACAACGGCGAATGTCAGATAAATCCGCACTTCGATATATGCCAGAAGGAAATCACGGTTGTCGGTTCATGGACATACGGCGCACTGGAATATCCTGATACAATCGCATTTGTAAAACAGGCGTGTGAAATCGGACTTCCGCTTACGGATCTTATCACACACCGCTACGGCCTGAACGAACTTAATGAGGCTATGGAAACAAATATAGCCCAGAAAGGTCTTAAAATTGCTTATGTCAATAAAGACTGATTGAGAGGACGGTGCGGCAATGGACGCAATAGGAATAATTGAGGTTTTCGGCTTTATAACCGCAATCAAGGCGGCAGACGCGGCGGCAAAGGCGGCGGATGTACGCGTTATAGCGATTGATTCAAACAAGCCAAACAACGCGGATAAGGTAGAAGTTCCTCTTATTATGGCGGTTAAAGTGCAGGGCAGCGTTTCCGCTGTTGAAGCGGCTGTCGAAGCCGGCAAAATCGCGGCAGACACCGTATCGGGAGTTATTCAGACGCACGTAATCGCGCGGCCTACCGAAGATGCCGAAAAAATGGCTAAGCGTTCGAGTGTCGGACGTGACAGAGTAGGTCATATAAAAAATAATTCATAAAATATTATATATTTTCGGAAGGAGAATTTACAGATGGAAGCATTAGGTATGGTAGAAACAAGAGGTCTTACAGCATCAATTGAGGCTGCCGACGCTATGACAAAGGCCGCTAATGTATCTTTGGTCGGAACAGAAAAAATCGGCTCCGGTCTTGTAAGCGTTATCGTAAGAGGCGATGTAGGCGCAGTTAAAGCGGCTACAGAAGCAGGTGCTGCGGCAGCGTCAAGACTCGGCGAACTCGTGGCAGTACACGTAATCCCAAGACCGCATCAGGACGTGGAAAAGATCCTGCCTTCAATTTAAGGAAATGCTGATTATGCAGACAGGCGAGCTGCCTGTTGGTCGAAAGGATTGTTAAAGATGGGTTATGCAATTGGACTTGTTGAGATGCAGGCGCTGGTGGCGGCAATAGAAACGCTTGACGTTATGCTCAAAACCGCTGATGTTGAATTTGTAGCAGTTGAGAGAAAACTCGGCGGCAGACTGGTCACTATAGTAGTGCGCGGCAGTGTGTCCGCTGTTGAGGCCGCTGTTGAGGCGGGCTGCGAGGCGGCAAAGCACATGGGACATCTCAAGGCTCATGAGGTTATAGCAAGACCTCACCCGGAAATTCTTAAATTTTTACACCTCGATGAGGAGAAATAATAAAATACTCCAAAAGGAGGAGAAGCAATGGCTGCAAAACGTTCAAAGGCGGAGAAGGAGACCGGGTCAGAACAGAAAAAAACTTCGCCTAAAGAAACAAAAACATCCAAAACGGCATCAAAAAGTGCCTCTAAGGAAACAGGCGCAGAAACTATCAAAAAAACAGAAACACCGGAAGCAGCTGTTAATGCGCCGGTATCTGCGGAAAATGACGCGCCTAAAGAAACAAAAACGGTATCAGCCGCAAAGAGCGGTTCTGAAAAAGCGGAAAAATCCGCTGAAAAAAAAGTTGTTACAAATAATAAGGAGGAAATTAAAATGGCAGTAGAAGCATTGGGAATGGTTGAAACAAGAGGTTTGGTTGCGGCAATCGAAGCGGCAGACGCAATGGTTAAGGCGGCTAACGTAACACTGATCGGAACAGAGAGAATCGGTTCAGGTCTTGTAACAGTTATGGTAAGAGGCGATGTAGGCGCTGTTCAGGCAGCTACAGATGCCGGCGCGGCAGCAGGCAGCAAACTCGGCGAACTCGTTTCGGTACACGTTATTCCGCGTCCGCACGGCGATGTTGAAAAAATCCTTCCGTCTATCAAATAATTTCAGAATATAAAATACGCCGTATCAGGACTGTATAAAATCAGTCCTGACGAACGGCGCAGCAGGGAGGACAGTTATGGACAATAATGCGTTGGTTGAAATGATAACCAGAAACGTTGTAAAAATATTATCGGATAATACAGCGGAAAAATCGCAGGGCATAAAAGTCGGCGTATCCGCGCGCCATGTTCATTTGTCAAGAGAAGATCTCGATACCCTTTTCGGAAAGGGCTATGAGCTTACCCCTAAAAAAATGCTCATGGGCGACCAGTACGCGGCGGAAGAATGCGTTACTCTTGTAAGTCCGTCGCTCAGAACTATAGAGGGCGTAAGAGTGCTTGGTCCGGTAAGAAGTCATTCGCAGATTGAAGTTTCAAGAACGGATACTTTTAAACTGAAGGTAAGTCCTCCGGTAAGACCGTCAGGCGAAATTGCCGGAAGTGCGCCGCTCGCTCTTGTCGGCCCGAAAGGCTCGGTATTCCTTAACGAAGGCTGCATTATCGCAAACAGACATATTCATATGACTCCGGAAGATGCCGCGGCTCTCGGTATAAAGGACAACGACGAGGTAGACGTTGAAATAGAATCCCAGAAACCCACACGCTATTACAATGTGCAGGTAAGGGTTCGCGAAGATTTCGACACCGAAATGCACATAGATACCGACGATGCAAACGCGTCGGGAATCAAAAACGGCGAAAATGTAAAAATTATCAGAAAATAGGGTTGATAGGCATGATTATGGGAAAAGTGTACGGCACCGTTATATCCACAAGCAAACATCCGGCTCTGGTTGGGTATAAATTTATGCTTGTACAGTATATCGAAAATAATGAATTGGTAAATAAATTCCTTGTCGCGGTTGACTGTGTCGGCGCGGGCATCGGCGAAAAAGTGCTGATTACAACAGGCAGCGGCGCCAGACTCGCTCTTGATAATCAGGCGTCGCCCGTAGACGCGGCAATTGTAGGTATTATAGATGAAAAACAGGGGTAGCGGCGAAAGGATGGATTCATGATGAATTTGGCAGAGCTTCAGCAGATAATATATGAAGCAGGTATCGTCGGCGCAGGCGGCGCAGGATTCCCGACTCACAAAAAGCTCGCCGAGGGCGTTAAGCAGATTGTTGTAAACGCGGCGGAATGTGAACCGCTTATGATGGTTGACCACCATATACTGGAACATCATCTTCAGGCGCTTGTCGATACCCTTGAAATGCTTGTCGGAGTTTTGAACGCGGATGAAGCTATCATCGGCATAAAAGGCAAGAATATGCATCTTCTTGATGAGAAAATCACCGCAAAGCTGACAGGCAAGATAAAAATAAAAGAAATACCGGACATATATCCGGCAGGCGACGAAGTCGTTCTTACATATGAAACAACAGGCAAGATTATTCCGGAAGGAAGCATTCCGGTTATGGTCGGAGTTATGGTTATAAATGTTGAAACCGTTTATAACATATACAAGGCTGTAAATTCAAAACAGCCGGTTGTTGACAAATATATCACCATAGGCGGAGATACAGCGGAGGATATAACCGTAAAAGCGCCGATAGGAATGAAAATATCCGAACTGCTCGCGGTATGCGGATACAGTGACCTGAAAGGCAAAGCCGTTGTAAACGGCGGGCCTATGATGGGTAAGCTGGTAAATCTTGAGGAGGATGTTGTTACAAAAACAACGAAAGGACTTCTGATTTTCCCCGAAACCCACAAGGTTATCCAGATGAAGCGGTTAAGCGTTGGAATGACGCTCAGACGCGCAAGCGCGGCCTGCTGTCAGTGCAGTATGTGCAGCGATGTCTGTCCGCGCAATATGCTCGGATATGATCTGCAGGTGCATAAAACGGTACGCGCGGCGTCAAGCGGCGCTGTGAAGGATACAGAAAGCTTTTTGCAGTCGGCCCTGTGCTGCGGCTGCGGAGTATGCACAGTTATGGGATGTCAGCAGGGACTTAATCCACAGGCGATATCAATGGGCATAAAAGGCGAACTTGCAAAAAACAAAATCCGCCGTCAGAACAACAAAGCGCCCGAATCGGTACGTCCGGAAAGAGCGTCAAGACTTGTTTCTTCATCGCGCCTTATAGACAGACTCGGAATAAGACGTTATGTAAAGGCGCGCGTTGAAAGAAGAAACGTTGTTTTTGAACCGGAAAAGGTTTATATTCCGTTCTCACAGCACGTCGGCGCTCCGGCTAAACCTACGGTAAATGTCGGCGACAGCGTAAAAACAGGGCAGATAGTTGCCCAGACTCCTGCCGACGCGCTCGGCACGACGATGCACGCAAGCATAAACGGCACTGTATCGGCTGTTACGGAAAAATTTGTTGTTATAAATAGAATATAATGGAGGGTTAGACTATGAACTCCATAGGATTAGTGGAAGTACAAAACGTAAGCAAGGGCATTAAGGTTACGGATGAAATGCTTAAAAGCGCCGGCGTGGAACTTTTGCAGTCAGGCTCTGTCTGCCCCGGCAAATATGTAACAATCGTGGGCGGTGATCTGTCCGCTATACAGGCATCCGTTGACCGCGCAGCGCTTGAAGCGGAAGGCGCGCTGATTGACAGTTTCGTAATCGGAAACCTCGGCGAAAATGTCTATGAGGCAATCGCCGGAATAGTCGATGTGAAAAACAAAAGAGCGCTCGGCATTATAGAAACCTTTACCGCGTCATCTATAATAGAGGCGGCGGACGCGGCTGTCAAAGCGGCTGTTGTTTCTCTGATAGAAGTCAGGGTTGCGAGAGGCATGGGCGGAAAATGCTTTGCTACATTGACCGGCGAAGTTGCGGATGTACGCGCGGCTGTTGAGGCAGGCGCAAGAATTGCGGCAGAATCCGGCGTTCTTATAAACACCGAAGTTATCGCAAATCCTCATCCGGATCTTTGGGACTCGGTAATGTGATAAAAACAAATCAGAGCAATCGGAAAATGACTGCTCTGATTTGTTTTATTTTCAGGCTTTTTTTACCGCAATTCCTACAAAATTAAGGTACTTCCCCACGCCATTGTCAAAAGCTTTCTTATCATGAACGGCATATTTCGCGCCTGTGGCAAGCCATTCATCCCATGCGATATCAAAATTTTCCATTTCCCAGACCGTCACCGATTCTATCTCCTTATCACATCCGATAGTATCTCTCCACCATTCACAGCTATGGAAACACCTGACTTCATCTTCCAGCCAGTCAAGCATTTCTTTCGGCGCGCTGTCAGTGAACTCTTTCTTTAAGCCCGGAACGGCTATAAGCGCATATCCCCCGCTTTTCACAAGCGGAAGAACCTTTTCTTTAAAAAAGTATTTGCTCAGCGCGAAATAATGGTACGAATCAACGCTTATTACCGCGTCAAAGTAATTACCGGCAAACGGCAGCTTTGCAGCGTCTGAAAATATGGGGATCACCTTATCGTCAATCCCCCACTTCTGAAAATTTTTATAATTGTCAGTTGCGCTGCACCATAAATCCACCGCCAATATCTGCGAATTTGTTTCCCGCGCCATGAACATACTGGTCAGTCCCGTGCCGCAGCCCAGATCCAGAATCCGGCTTTCTTTTTTTACCGGATATTTTGATATAAGCTCATCCAGCAGTCTGAAACAGTTCGGCCCCATAAGAAATTCAGAAGTAAAAAATTCTCTGTATTTGTCGCTTTTTTCTGTAAACATACATATCTCCTCTTTCACTTTTTATTAATTTTAATCAAACATATCCAGTCTATTTTCACGTTCTAATTTATTATACATTTTTTCTAACGTAAATTTTTCAGGATTATCATATATATACTTAAATTTTTTAGTTGCTAATATATTTAACAACTCTACACGCTCATCACCGTTTAAATTTTCATTTAAAATCATATCTATATATTTTTTACTTGGTGTATTTTCAACATCTTCTTCATTTAATATTTTTTTAATATCTTCATATAAATTTTTCATATTTAAATTCCTCCTTCTTTTATGCAGAAATCCTGAAATTATTATATCACATAACCAAAAATTTTTCAACTCTGTCCGCAATTTCCGGAAAAGATGTCGTTATTAACAATAAATTTCCCTTTTTTCAGTAAAAATTTGTTGATTTTTTTTTTGAAGAAATTTAAAAATATCTATAAAATACTTGACATTCTCAATAATTTTTTGATATAATAATAATTGCTTGCAGATACAAGCAAATATTTTTTTGGAAGTATAATTATACTATGATTTC
>CAZLOX010000049.1:10936-12492 GCA_964561265.1 uncultured Lachnospiraceae bacterium | reverse complement strand
GTTTTGCTATCGCAAAACCGGCTTTTCAAGCCGCCGGACTTCTTTCCGGTACTAGCTGGGAAAGTAACTCGGGGGGTTGTGAACAAAAGTAATTCAAGAAAACTTACAGGGGCGTCGATACGCCCCTCCGCAGTACATTTGTAATCCTTATTAAAAGACAGCAGAAAGTGTTTGCAGCAAAATTATTTTACTGCAAACACTTTTTGCTTTTATTCATCCGCTGTGTCTTCAAGTTCCATCAGAATAGGATTGTTTGTGTCTGTCAGTTCTTCTACACTGCGCAGCTTACGGTTAATTGCCCTTGTACGCGTGCCGACAATGTCCGAAATGGTTTTATCAGCCGTCTGAAGCTGTTTCTGAGCTTTTTCAAGCATATCGCTGAACTTGATAAATTCTGATTTCACAGCGCGGAGAGTATTCCATACATCCTGTGAGCGCTTTTCAATTGCAAGCGTTTTAAAACCAATCTGCAAAGATGCAAGAAAAGCCGAAAGTGTAGTTGCGCCGACAGCCGTAACTTTATATTTATCACGAAGTTCCTCAAACAAAGCCGCATTCTGAAGCACTTCCGCATATAATCCCTCAGTAGGCAGGAACATCAGCGCAAAATCTGTCGTCTTGGGAGGAACTATATATTTGTCGTGAATATCTTTTGCAAAAGTACGGATTTTGGCGGCAAGAGAACGTCTCGCCTCTTCCATTGACTGTTTATTCTCCGCGTCAAGCAGTCTGTTGTAATCCTCAATCGGAAACTTGCTGTCAATCGGCAAAAGCAGCGGTGTATCACCATTGCCGGGGAGTTTTATTGCAAATTCAACACGTTTGCCGTCTGAAATTTCTATATTCATTTCATATTGACCTGGAGCAAGAATATCCGAGAGCAATTTCTCAAGGCGGACCTCACCGTATGTACCGCGCTCTTTTACATTTGTGAGAGCATTTTTCAATGATTTTGTATCAGCGGCAAGGGCTTTCATCTCACCAAGTCCCTCCCCTACGCTTTCAAGCTGCTTACTGACTAACTCAAATGACTTGGAAAGACGTGTTTCAAGTGTTTTCTGCAATTTTTCATCTACAACACTTTGCATCTGGTCAAGTCTTTTTTTCGTTGCTCTCCTGTAATTCTTTCATTTTGTTTTCGAGTGTGGTGTTAATCCTGTCAATATTTTCGGTATTGGCGCGCTGAATTGAAGAAAGACGGCTGTCAACCTGCTCTCCGAATGCGTGAAGCTGATTATTCTGCTCTTTACGGCTGTTTTGCAAAGCGATTGTTACAAGCCCTCCAATCTGCTCGTTGCTTTCAGTTCCGGCTTTTTGAATGGCTGTTAATTTTGTGTCCATCTGCAGCTGAAAAATGCCAAGCTGACGATTGACTTCATCACGGTTTCCTGACAGCGTTTCCTGAATACTTTTCTGAATAATACCAAAACGCTCAAATTGTTCGGTTGCGCCGTCTGCGATTTGTTTCTGCACGCTGCTGCGCTGTTCATCGGCGGTGTGTTTCAGCAAAGAGGTTATTTCAATGATATCAGACTTCTTATGCCCTGTAATCTGCA
>CAZLOX010000049.1:0-10926 GCA_964561265.1 uncultured Lachnospiraceae bacterium | reverse complement strand
CATAATAATAATTACAATACATAAAATTTCTGATAATCCCATTTGTCATTTTCTCCTTATATAATTTTTTTCAGAAAAAGTGTGCCCGTTATTTCACAATGATTTTTAACGGGCACACAGTTCCGGAAAGAGTTTTAATATTTTTTAATATCAGTCAATATCAATAATCTTAATATCGTGAGCGTCAAGGGATACATTGTATTCCTTTTTATCCGCGCCTGTGACAACAGTATCCTGCTTTTCACCGCTGTTGTTGATAACAACAAGTTTTCCGCTTTCAGGATAGTATGCACATTCTGTGTCATCGTTTGCAGCCCAGTAAAGCGCGCGCTGGAGCAGACGTGTGTTTTCGTGATTGAATACAAATCCCGACATATAAACGGCGCGTCCTTTTCCGAACTCATGTACGCTTAAAACAGGTGAACCGTCTTTATCTGCGAGAACTGTTGTATCCTTGCCGAGTACGAATATATTGTCTATATCCTTGCCGAAATCAACCGACGGAGTGTCCTTTGTGATAAAGTGAGATTTAACAACGTCATAGCTGTATTTTTCTTTCATTGTTGCAAGACCGATATCCCTGTCTATACCAAGCATATCAGCAAGCTGGATATACTGTGTGCTGAATTTAGCCGCAGACGGTTCCGCAATACCGATAAATCCGCCGCCTTCGCCGACAAATTCATTTATCTTTTCAACAAGCGCGCTGTTTTTCCAGTAATCTCCGCCTGACCATGCGCTGTCCAGTCTGCCTGCGTTTATAATAACTTTAACATCGGACGGTATGCCCTTTTCAAGAACGTCATCAAAGCTTATAAAGCTTACGTCTACCGGCATTCCGGCGATAGATTCGATAACTTCGTTAAGTTCCAGACCGTGAACAAAGTGACCGCTGCATATCCATGAACGGAGTTTGCCCCATGCGGTAAGTACGGCAACTTTCATCGGAGCGGTATACGGCTTGCCTGTTTCGTGGAATGATTTTATAAGTCTGAATTCTTTTGTGACTTTTTCCACATAATCGCAGAAATCGGGGAATGGTTCAACAAGATGGAGATATCCGCCGAGACCTATTCTGTCGATTTTAGCGCGGAGCAGTCCGCGGCGCATATCTATCCAGAAATTCTTGCAGTCGAGAGTAGGATCTCCGCCCGGAGCGAATGTAGGTTCGCCTTTAAGACCTGTCGGGAAAAGATAAGGATGCATACGAAGCTCATGTGTTTCACAGCCTTCAACGCCTGCACAAAGACGAACTTCAAACGCGTTGAATACACACTTGATTATACCGTCAAAATTGAAGTCCTTGAATCTTTCGCCGTAAGGCTCTGTTCCAACCCAGTGATCGTCATAGAACATATACGCTTTTTTGCCGTATTCGTGTATAAGGTCGATACATTTTCTGCCGAAAGTGACAACGAACTCATTTATGAAATCCATCCAGTCGCGGTATTTCTTTGACGGAACATTAAGCGTAGCATTGTAAAGTCCCTTGTTTACAAAGTCCTCGCTTGTAAGGCGGTAGCCGTATTTTTTTTCAAATTCTTCTATCGCGATAGGCGCCGCCATCATTGCGTAAGTGCCCCAGTCGGAGTATACATCGCGCAGATGAGCCTGATCATCGCCCCAGAACCATGTGAAATTATAGAACATGGAGGTAAGACGCACAACGGTTGTATCGGGATGAGTTTCGAGCCAGTTTCTGAGGAAACTGAGGATATGTTCCTGAGTTTCGGGATAGCGCGGCTCTATTGTCATAAGGTGTTCCTTGTCGCCCCAGTCGTTTGTTATATGGTTATACATGGATATTTCTTCCCATATGCGGACAGCAAGGAAGTTTACGGTATATTTATGCCATTTTGCGGCATTTTTTATTGTGACTTTTTCAGTTTCGGGATCAAATTCCCAGTCTGACAGGGGAACTTCCTTATCCTCTGTGCGGTTGAATACCTGCCACCATTTTTTCGGGTCGTCCGCTTTGTTGATTATAAACTGCTCTCTGAAAAATCCCTTCAGCGGATCGATCGTAACGCTGTTGCCATCTGCTATAACAGGATAGCTCATAAGAAAACTCTGCTGAAGTTTATCCATATTAGCCTTAGCCCATTCATTGTCCGCGCGTACCAGACAGAGAGTGGAGTATATGTCATAGCCTGATTTTGCGATTGATTCGGGAAGCTGAGTTCCGTCGCTGTCGCGTATGCAGTCCGCGCCCCATTTTTTGGCGAGGTCAAGGGTAAGTTTTTCATAGCCTTCTTCGCCGGGAATAGTGAAGTTGCCTTGTGTTAAATTTGTAGCCATTTATACGTCCTCCTTAGTTACAGAGCCTGCGGCTCTTAGTAGTTTCTTATGTTAAAATATATGTTTTTGGTATTTATCAGCTTATTTTCAGTTTCAGACTTTCAATTTCTTTTGTATGAAATTTGTAAAGCAGTTCAAGCTGGGTTATTTTGCTTTTCATTGAATCAATATTTAAGCTGTCTATCTTTTCAAAATTAGCCTGATATCCCTCTCCGAGGGTATCAATACATTGCTTGACTGTAGTTTCAAGCGTCGTTGTATTCAGCCTGACTTCCTTCTCAAGGCTGTCAAATTTTTCGTGCATAGCTTTATTGTCATTTTCAAGATTGTCAAGTTTTGCATGAATGGCTTTATTGTCGTTTTCAAGATTGTCAAGTCTTGAATTGACATCCTTCTTAAAGTCTTGAATTTCATTTTTGACGCCTTTGATTTCGTCAAGAATTGCCTGTAATATTTCAAAATCGGTCATATCAGTCCCTCCTTTCGTATTACCAATCTGCCTATATAGATATTATTGACATTATAACATATATTCATAATAAATTCAAGTACAAAGTCTGCTTTTAAATTGTCATGGTATATTTATAATATAGCATATATCGGACAAATTGTAAAGCAATATTTTCATAAATTAAGAAAAGGCTGAATAAATCAGCCTTTCCTTAATTTTCCTGCATAGCGTCAAGGAGTTTTTCAAGAGCCTTTTTTTCAATTCTTGAAACATATGAACGCGATATGCCCATTATGTCGGCTATTTCCTTCTGAGTTTTCTTCTGTGTGCCGCCGAGACCGTAATGCCAGCAGAGAATATCGGTTTCGCTTTTTTTCAGAACCGAGCGCATTGCTTTGAATAATTTCTGCATTTCTATCTTATCCGATACAATATCCGCAAAATCCGCTGTGTCGGCAGAGAGTATATCGGAAAAGGTGAAATTGTTGCCCTCCTTGTCAACTCCGATCGTGTCGTCGATAGAAACTTCATTTCCGAGTTTTTTTCTGTTTCTGAGAACCATAAGGACTTCGTTTTCTATACAGCGCGCTATGTATGACGCAAGACGCGAATTTTTTTCCGGCGAGAAAGTATTGATGCCTTTGATAAGACCGATTGTGCCTATAGAGATGAGGTCATCGGGGTCACAGCCGGAGGAGGAATATTTTTTCGCTATATGCGCGACAAGGCGGAGATTATGTTCTATAAGGATATTTTTAGCCGCCGTATCGCCGTTCATATAAAGATCTATGTATTTTTTTTCTTCATCCGGCTCAAGCGGCGGAGGAAACGAACTTTCTCCCGAAACATAGCCGGTGAGAAGAAAGACTGAACGGAAAATTTCAAACAATATTTCTGACATATAGTTACCACCTTTATTATTCAGATAGTAAATTATATGCCGGAGCAAAAGTTTTGTGCAAGTACAAATGAGGCATCAGCAAAATCATTTTGCTGATGCCTCATTTGCTGTTTTTGTAATAAGGATTACAAATGTACTGAGGATGGGCGTATCGACGCCCCTGTGAATTTTATCGGATTGCTTTTGTTCACAACCCCCCGAGTTACTTTCCCTTCGGCGGGAAAGTAACCAAAGCGCCGCTCAAAGAGGAAAATCTGCGGAGGTTTTCCCCTCTGAGAACTCCCCTTTCGCCAGCACGCTGCGCGGTTATTCAGTAGTTTTGCTACGCAAAACCGCTTACTATGTAAGCGTCGGACATCTTTCCGATACTATGCCCGCTGCAAAATTTTGCCGTTTGGACTTTAGTCACGTATACAATGATTTGCGGCGGGAACTCCATATGATATTCACGCACTTTGTTTTTGCTGCTGACTTTTTGTATGCTTAATTTAGTTGTTATTACATCGGTAATTTTGCTGAATCCTTGTTCATTTCAAGAGAAACTATTTAGCTTGATTTTTTAAGTTCAGCAATAACTATTTCCGGACGGTTATTGAAACGTACCGGAATAATACTGTTTCCGATACCCCTGCTTACAATCATAACGGTATTGTTTTCAGAGTATTTTCCGGCATCGTATTTTGGAAAAAATCCTTGATTAGGTGCTATCAATCCGCCGATAAAAGGCAGACGGAACTGTCCGCCGTGAGCGTGACCGCTTAATACCAAGTCAATATTTTCAGACACATAGGTATTAAAGGTTTCGGGTCTGTGAGAAAGCAGTACGCAATAGTCCTCCGTCAGATTCATATTGCCGAGTCTGACTGCCATACCTTCCTGAACGGATGAATTTCTGTCTGTAAAATCGGGGTCATCCAGACCGGCAAGCTGTATTGTTTCATTGTTCTTTGTCAGCTGCTGTGCGCTGTCATGGAGAATAACCGCGCCCGCGTCAAGCAGTTTTTTCTCCAGTTCCTGATATTGCCCGATCCATGCCTCATGATTTCCTGTTACATAGTAGCATGGCGCAATTTCAGCAAGCCTTTTAACCAGATTTTCTGCTGTTGCGATGTCGGTTCTGTTGCAGTCTATTAAATCTCCGGTTATGGCAATCATATCCGGATTTTCCTTTTCAATAAGGGAAATCAGCGCGCTGTTGTTTCCGCTGAATTCGCTATTATGAAAATCAGATACAACGGCTATTCTGTAATTGTCAAAAGCGGACGGAATTTTCCCGCTTTCAACTGTATAATGTGTAACGCCGACCGTTATATTTCCCCATACAGTCCATATTACAAGTATAGTCAATATTACCGTCAGGATAATCAGTATCAGTTTCTTTTTCATCATACTTAAAAAAAATAGAAGCTGTTTTTTCATTATCATTTACCTCCACATAATTCATATAAAATGCAAATAACAAATCAATTGCATAATTCATACAATCAATTTGTTATTCACAATTATCACGCATAGTTCCCGAAAATTTTAATTAAGGAACCGCCCGGACGGCAGTTCCTTAACAGATTATTTATTCGCTTTCTTTGTTCCACTCGGCTTTTACCGCGTCAAAACGCTTTAATACCTCGTCATATGTATTTTTGCATATATCGGGCAGACCGCTGCTTTTTGCTGAACTGCTCCATAAGCCTGCCGCCTGTTCGTAGCCTTTAAGGAAAGCGTCACGCATCTTGTCAAGCATAGCAGTGTCGCCGTTGGCAATTTTAACGCCTAAGTTAACGATACGCGAAGCTGTTGCGTCAACCGACCATGCGCCGCCTTCTGATATTGCCGCCAGAGCGTCAGCCTGAGTTGTCGGCATAGCCGGAACTGCGAAATCGCTTTCTGTCAGAACAGCGCCGGTTGAGGTTGTGATAGATTTGTTGTCTTTAGTGAAAACAGAACCCAATGTATTTTTGAACGATTTATTAACCGATTCAATCATTATGCGGATCATATTCAGTTCGTTTGACTTCATCTGATCCTTGAGCGAGCTGATCTCATCATTTGAAAGACCCTTTGTCGTTTTCGCGTAAGACTTGTTCTGAGCCTGTGAACTTACTTCAAAACTGTCCTTTACGTCCGCCTGTTCATACACCTTTTTTGCAAGGTCATCAGCGGAGGTGTTTTTCTGGGTTGTTGAATTGAGTTCCGAAGCCTGATACTGATTTATATAGTTTGAATTAACACTGTTTACCGCGTTCATAATATCAATCCTTTCTGAACACAGAAGTATGACACCGGATTATGACTCGCCGTTTTCAACAGCACCGATTTCTTTTTCAAGTTCAGCTATCTGATTTTTCAGGTCATCAATTTCCGATGTATCATTCTGTTTGTTGTAATACATCTTAAACGCATTCTTTGCGAGATATCTGCTTGTATTGTAAGCGTCGATAAGGCTTGCTGTATCTTCCGCCGACATTCCGCCCTTGTATGCGTTATTTGTCGGATTAACAAAACCTCTGAGAAGGGATAACTGATTCTGACGCATAGAATTTCTCATGCTGTTTATTGTTTCCTCGCTGAGGCCTTTGCCGTTTGAGGAAAGCTCAAGAGTATCCTGTTTTTTAGCCATTTCATAAACCTTTTTTTCGAGTTCGGCCTTTTTGTCCACATCGGTAGTGGATTTTGTCTGTGCCGTCTGCACTGTGTTTATATAATCCGAATTTACAGCGTTTATATTGTTAATCATTAGAAACAACTCCTTTCTGAAATATATTGTGTGGAACTATGCTATATAATATATCGGATAAAAAACGGGAAACTTTAGTATAAAATTGGAGTGCCATTGAATTGTATTGAATTGTATTGAATTGCAGGGAATCACGTGGGAGCGTTTTATGTGAATTGCAGGAAGTCACGTGGGAGAGTTTTATGTGAATTGCAGGGAATCACGTGGGAGCGTTTCGGCGCTCCCTTAAACTTGTTTGAATTACTATTTACCGCACCCTTCACGAAGTACTTTCTTTATGGAAAGAAAGTACTCAAAGAACCAGTCAAGGGAGAGAAAACCAGATTTTCTCTCCCTTAACAAACCCTCACTTTCTATAACGCTGCGCGGTTATTGACCGTCGCAAAATTTTGCCGTTTGAGTTTAGCCACGTATACAATGATTTGCGGCGGGAACTCCGTATGATATTCACGCGCGTTGTTTTTGCAGCTGTGTATCAGGAAGTTACAGCTGTTTGTTCCGTGCATTGTCCTTTCTGTACAGCAGCTGATTTTTGATTTACTAAAGTAAATCAAAAATTGCGTGGTCTTAGCAAAAGGTACAGAACAAAAAGTTTGTATTTACTGAAAATCAGCCGCAAAAATAATACCCGCGTCAAATCTGCCCTCATAACCGGCGTGTAATATAACGGGTGTACAATAATGACCTGCACTTTGCGGCGGGCGGTAAGCGCGCAGCGTATAGAAAGAGGGGAATTGTTAAAGGGGAGAAAATCTGGTTTTCTCCCCTTTAACTGTCCCTTTGAGTACTTTCCCGACAGGGGGAAAGTACTTCGTGAAGGGTGCGGAATATTGTAATTCAACAAAGTCAAAGGGAGCGCCGAAACGCTCCCACGTGATTTCCTGCAATCCAATTATTACATACGTTTAAGTTACACCCGCTCCAACACAACACAAACTTTGAAAAGATCACCGTCAACAATGACTTCAAATTTGCCTCCGCATACCTCAACATAGCTTTTTGCAATGGCAAGCCCGAGTCCGTTTCCTTCGCCGCTCCGCGATTCATCTCCGCGTACAAAACGCCCCGTTATATCCCTGCCGTCAAAATTCATCCTGTACGACGCTATATTTTTAATCTCAATCCGCACCTTGTCCTTGTCATTCGCCGCACTTATATATACCCGCGTGTTTTTCATCGAATACTTCACAGCATTTACTATAAGATTTTCAAATACCGCCGACAGCTTTTTCCCGTTGCCCTCCGCGTATAAATTTTCTTCAAGCGAAAGCTGAAAATCCAGACCGGATTTCTTTATGATTTCCTCCTGCTCAGCAAGAGTCTGATTTATCAGAAGCGGTATGTCCAGCTTTTCCATCTCAACCTTTTCAACTCCGCTCTGAACCTTTGAAAGGTCAAATAACGCTGATGTAAGCTCTTTCAGCTTTATCGCCTTCCGCTGTATTATCTTTACATAATCATTCGCTTCTTTCGGCGTCAGTTCCTGATTTGACAGAATATCACTGTAATTTATGATCGATGTTAGCGGTGTTTTCAAATCGTGCGAAACATTTGTAATAAGCTCTGATTTCATCCTCTCCGCCTTTACCGCCTTTTCAACAGACGCGGACAGTCCGTCGCCAATCGAATTTACCGCCTCGGCAATATTCCCCATAACATCGCCCGATACGCCCTCTATCTTATAATCAAGATTTCCGCCTTTTATTTTGAATATGCCGTCCTGTATCTTGTCAAAGTCGGACAGTTTCCCTGCAAGCATATATATTCCCAACAAGATTATTACGCATACAATAAGGAAAAATGCTGCATTATCACTGACAATGCTCAGAAACGTAAAAAACAATACAGCCGCTGTGTACACAATAAGCATCATAACCGATATCAGCGAAAATTTTTCTTTCAGCACCGAACGGAATATAACATTTCTCATGTTAATCAGCGTGTTTCTGAAAAAACGCAATATTCCCACCGCAATTTTAAAAATGTACGTTATGATTTTTCTTACCGTGCCGAATACCCACCCCAGAATTTTTCTCGCCGCTTCAAATACAAACATCAGTACCGTTTTTATAATACCGAATGCCCATTTCAGCAATTTCCAGCATATACGCAGAATACGGATAGTAAGCGAATTTTTTATAAAACTGCGGTTCTTTAAATTCCTTACAAGCGACATAACAAGCGCGGCAATCACCGCCGATGCGATACCGGTATATGCCGACATTGCGCGCGTTATTATACTGCCCATGGACTTTACGTCGAAAAATTCGTCAGTTATGAGAATAACGCTAAAAACAAAACCAATCGCCGCCGCCGCAAACATCGCCAGAGTTATCTCTGTATAGATACGGTCGATAAGCAGAAGATGCACCTCGTCATCCTCAGTATTTCTTCCGCATACCCATAAAAGATATATAAGACACACAAGCGCGCATAGTATCAGTATAAGACCTATGGAAAAAGCGCGTTCAAAATTTACTTTCTGATTACTCCACATAACGCAGAAATCATTAAAATATGCCGCGTTCGGTTTAATCAGTATTCTGTATTCACTGTAATTTTCGGTAAAATCAGTCAGGGAGGGCGCACTCCATACACCTAAAGAGTAATCTTCTGTTCCGTTTTCAATGGTGTAATACGGCAGGTAAGTCCGGACTTCATCATTAAAATTATAATAAAGCGCGGCATTTTTATATGCGTCAGTATCAGACGGCGAATCTTTGCCTGATACGCTTTGTCCGTTAAGGGATATGTAATAGTCGATCTGACCGCCAAGACTGCTGTCTATATGCGAACGGATATATTCAAGTGATTTGTCTATATCCTCTGGTAATATCTCCGGCTCCGGCGATACTTCCGGCTCCGGCGTTGGGTACGGCACCCACTCTATCTCTAGCGTTTCCCCTTCCTGCACTTCCGGCAAGTCATCATTCGCTTTCATTTTAACAACAACTTCCTTAGGTTTTACACCTTCTCTGACCGTATAAAGCGCATTTATCATTTTCTGCTGCGCAAACGCGTCTCCGGCGCTGTCCTCAAACATATATACTCTGTCATCGGTATAAATTTCATTAAAGCATATGTATGCCGCCGCTGTGAAACATGATACGAATACCAGAAACACAATTGTTTTTAAAATAAAGTTCCTCGTTATTTTTTTCATCATCTATCTCCTCCCGTTATCTTATACCCTACACCCCATACCACCTTCAAATATTGCGGCTCTTTGGGATTTATCTCGATTTTTTCCCTTATATGCCGTATATGTACCGCTATTGCATTATCGCTGACAAAGGTGTCGCCGTTCCATATTATGCGGTAGATATCATCGCTTGAAAATACTTTTCCGGGATTTTTCCCCAGAAGCTCAAGTATCTTATACTCTGTGGGCGTGAGTTTCGCCTGAACTCCGTCAACCGTGACGGTTTTTGATTCGGTGTCTATCACAAGCCCGCCGAGCATTATTTTCGTATTGCTCTGCCGCATCGCGCCGAGCTGTGTGTAACGCCGGAGCTGTGATTTCACGCGCGCCATAAGTTCGGACGGATTGAACGGTTTTGTAATATAATCATCCGCGCCGGCGGTGAGTCCGAAAATTTTGTCGCTGTCCTCCGATTTCGCCGATATCATTATGACCGGAATATTTTTGCTCTCCCTTAATTTCATAAGTGTTTCTATTCCGTCCATATCCGGCATCATTATATCAAGAAGCATAAGATGTATTTCATTTTCCATAGCGCACTCCAGCGCCTCAAGTCCGTTATAGGCTTTGTAAACTTCATACCCTTCCGCGCTTAAGAATATTGATATGCTGTTTACGATGTCCCTGTCATCATCCACGACAAGGATATTTAATTTGTCCATCGCTCCCCCTCCTTCACTTATATTATAACTCATAATTATTAAGATTTCACTAATAAATTTCTTAAGATTTTCTTAAGAAAGGGTTGGGGATATATGGTAATAGAATTACAATATATCGCGGAGGGGCGTATCGACGCCCCTGTGAATTTTCATAAATTACTTTTATTCACAACCCCCGAGTTACTTTGCCAACTAGTACCGGAAAGAAGTCCGGCGGCTTGAAAAGCCGGTTTTGCGATAGCAAAACTACTGAAGCGGCAAAGTAACCAAAACGCCGCTAAGAGAGGAAAACCTGCGGAGGTTTTCCCCTCTTAGAACTCCCCTTTCGCCAGCACGCTGCGCGGTCATTTATCGCTGCAAAATTTTGCCGTTTGAGTTTAGTCACGCATACTATGATTTGCGGCGGGAACTGAATATGATATTCACGCGCTTTGTTTTTGCAGCTGACTTTTTTGTATGATGAATTTATTTGTTATTACAAGTGATATACTGACATTGCTTTGAAACCGCGTGATTACGCGGTTTTATTGTATTAAAATTTTTTTGAAAAAATTTTCAAAAAAACTCTTGACAAATGAGTAAAGGTCTGCTATAATAGTTTATGTTGCTAAGGCGACAGCGGAATGGGCGTATAGCTCAGCTGGGAGAGCATCTGCCTTACAAGCAGAGGGTCATAGG
>CAZLOX010000048.1:11370-12554 GCA_964561265.1 uncultured Lachnospiraceae bacterium | reverse complement strand
CAAAGCTTTTCATCAAAGTTTCTGGTTAAAGTTTCAGGGCCGCTCTCAGTTTCGCGCTTTTTGACCTTGAATTTTCCCTTATTTCATCCTCAGACGGGAGGATCGGTTTTTTTGTTATATTTTTCACGACCGGAACTCTTCCGCATACGCACACCGGAAAATCTTTCGGACAAGTGCATCCCGATGACAAATCCTTAAACACATTCTTTACAATTCTGTCCTCAAGTGAATGAAATGTTATAACGCATAATCTTCCGCCCGGAGAAATCACATCAATAAAGTCGCGCAGAGCCTGTTCAAGCGGAGCGAGTTCATCATTTACCTCTATTCTTATCGCCTGAAATATCCTTTTTGCCGGATGTCCGCCTTTTTCCCTCGCTTTAGCCGGAATTGCCGATTTTATTATATCCGAAAGTTCAAATGTGGTTTCTATCGCTTTTCTTGCCCTGTATTCGGCTATAAATTCCGCTATTCTTGCCGACCATTTTTCCTCGCCGTATTTATAGAATATTTCCCTGAGCTCGTCCGCCGTATAAGTATTTACAACATCATACGCGCTTTTGCCGCTCTGAGCGTTCATGCGCATATCAAGCGGCGCATCGTGCATATAACTGAAGCCCCGTCCGGCAGTGTCAAGCTGATATGAAGATACTCCCAGATCCAGAACGGCTCCGTCTATACTGTCTGTCCCGATATTGTTCAGAATATTTTTTATATTTCTGAAATTATCATTGACAAACTCAACTCTTTCTGAAAATCCGCAGAGACGTTTTTTTGACGCGTTTATTGCCTCAATATCCGCATCTATGCCTATGACACGAACCGACGGATATCGCTGCAGTATCAGCGAGGTATGTCCTCCTCCTCCGAGAGTTCCGTCAACGATAAGTTTTTTTTCTCCCGCGCACAGCGCGTCAACGGTTTCTTCAAGCAAAACCGATTTATGTGCAAACTCCATACCGCCTGTCCTTTCTGACGTTATTTTACGCGGACAGGCTTCAGTGCTTTATATTTACCGTCTCACGAAAAAATTTAATTTATATGGCAAACAATATCTTTAATTTATCCTAAAAAACATAAAATGAATATTTTCCGGCAGTTTTATTTCATACCGGATTTCCCTAATTGCCATACACTCCATATTATACACTCTATTAAAGAAAAATTCAATAACTTTTTTATAA
>CAZLOX010000048.1:11021-11360 GCA_964561265.1 uncultured Lachnospiraceae bacterium | reverse complement strand
ATAAATGAAATTTTTTTCTTTGATAAATCTGCATTATATTCCAAAATAAAAACAGCGGGAGCTTTTACTCCCGCTGACGGTATAATTATTTTTATCTGCAGAAGAAATCCTCCGGTCTTTCAGCAGTTTTTCCAAAATGATACAATATCGCATCGGCTATGCGCGCGGACGCGCTGCCGTCGCCGTAAGGATTTGCCGCATGAGCCATTTTATTATAGCTTTCCTCATTGTCCAGCAGATCGCAGGCAAGATTTATTATGTTCTCCCTGTCAACTCCGGCAATTTTAACTGTCCCTGCCTCAACTGCCTCCGGTCTTTCCGTTTCACGTCTTAAAACAA
>CAZLOX010000048.1:2864-11011 GCA_964561265.1 uncultured Lachnospiraceae bacterium | reverse complement strand
AGCCAGCGCTACGATGCGGTCGTGATCCACCCCCGCAAGCATCACGGTCCCGGCCTGGACCGCTTCGGGCCGCTCCGTCTCACGGCGCAGGACAAGCACCGGCTTGCCCAGAGCGGGGGCCTCCTCCTGAAGTCCGCCGGAATCGGTCATTACCATATAGCAGCGATTCATGGCGTTATGCAGTTCGTCAACGGTAACAGGGTCTATAAGATGAACTCTCGGCATTTCGCCGAGTATTCCGAATACCGTTTCACGCACTGCCGGATTAAGATGAACCGGATACACAATCTCTGTATCGGGATATTTTTCCACAATATATTTAAGAGCCGAACATATATTCTCAAGCGGTTTGCCGAGATTTTCACGTCTGTGTGCCGTCACCACTATAACGCGCCTGTTTTTGAAATCAAGCTTGTTGAGCGTGTCATCCGAAAATTTATAATCGTCCCTCACCGTTGTTTTCAGAGCGTCAATTACAGTGTTTCCCGTTATAAATATATTATCCTCACTGATGCCCTCACGCAGAAGATTCTGCTTGTTCTGCACTGTCGGCGAAAAATGAATATCCGCGATATCTCCGGTAAGCCGTCTGTTCATTTCCTCCGGAAACGGAGAATATTTGTCATATGTTCTCAGTCCGGCTTCAACGTGACCAACGCTTATCTGATTGTAAAATGCCGCAAGAGATGCCGCAAATGTAGTTGAAGTATCGCCGTGCACCAAAATTATATCCGGTTTCGCTTCTTTTAATATATCATCAAGTCCGTTCAGAACCCTTGTAGTTATTCCGGCAAGAGTCTGACGGTCTTTCATTATATCCAGATCATAATCAGGCTTTATATCGAATATATCCAGCACCTGATCAAGCATCTGACGATGCTGCGCCGTGACACAGACAAGAGATTCTATTTCATCATGTTTTTTCAGCTCCAGCGCAAGAGGAGCCATTTTCACGGCTTCGGGACGTGTTCCGAACACCGTCATAACTTTTATCTTCATTTTTTGTCATCCTCCGATACATCTGTCATTTGCTCTTTATTATTCTTTCCCCCGATATTCGCTATATCGGAATTTGTTCCTATAACGCTGCCTATCAGCAGAAGCACAAGCACGCACAAAAGCAGCAGCAATGCTCTCAAAGCTCCGCTTTCCGCCAGAACCACCGCCGTTATTCCAAGCACTCCGCTTATCGCATATAATATAAACACCGTCTGCTTCTGTGAAAATCCCGAATCAATCAGGCGGTGGTGAAGATGCTTTCTGTCCGCCGTCATTATTCCCTGTCCGGTGACAAGCCGCCGTATTATCGCAAAACTCGCGTCAAACAGCGGAAGTCCGAGTATAAGCAGATGCACTGCGAAAGATATTATCGCATAGCTTTTAAACGCGCCCTGTATGGATATTGTCGCCAGAATAAATCCCAGAAAAGTAGAGCCTGTGTCGCCCATAAATACCTTTGCAGGATTAAAATTAAAGGGCAGAAATCCGAAACACGCACCCATAAGCGCCGTACCTATAACGGCTATCGCTCCCTCGCCTATTCTGACCGCAATAAACACAAGCGATACCGACATAATCGCCGAAACGCCCGCCGCCAGACCGTCAAGTCCGTCTATCAAATTTACCGCATTTGTGATAAACACTATCCACAATACCGTTATGACCGCCGACAGCCAGCCCGGCAGTATAATATACGGATTTTCGCTGAACGGATTTATATTTGAAAAAACTTCTATGCGTATATTTCCGTAAAGAACCACTACAAGCGCGGCGCATATCTGAACGGCAAATTTAAGTTTTGCGTTTAAATCACGGCAGTCGTCAATAACTCCCATAACCGCAATAATCCCCGCTCCTATAAGCATTGCGCTCATTTCCCTTGACATTTCCCCGAAACACAAAATAGCGACAAGAAATCCGAATATGATCGCGAGTCCTCCGCATAGCGGAATAGGTTTGTTGTGCATTCTTCTGTCATCCTTCGGTACGTCAATCGCGCCTATTTTCACCGCAAGTCTTGTTACAAACGGATTGGCGGCAAAGGAAAATACAAAGGATATTACAAATGTTAATATTAATTTTTCTGTGGTAGTCATATCGCACCTCGTCAGTCAGCAACAAAGCCGAGCTTTTTATATACTTTCTTTAATGTGCGTTCTGCCATGGCTCCTGCTTTTTCGGCTGATTTTTTATATATGCTTTCAATATAGTCGCTGTTATTGGACAGATCGTCAAACTTTTCATGTATCGGGCGCATACATTCGGCAACAGCTTCGGCAACCTCCGCCTTGAATTCACCATAGCCGCGTCCGGCATATCTGTCCTCTATACTTTCAAAACTTTCCCCCGTAATTGTTGAAAGTATGCCCATCAGATTATTTATGCCGTCCTTGCCCTCACGGTAAGCGACAACGCCTTCACTGTCGGTAACTGCGCTTTTTATCTTCTTTGCCGCCTGATCGGCTGTGTCAAGCATTGAAATATATGCCTTTGCGTTCGCGTCAGACTTTGACATTTTTTTCGCCGGCTCCTGCAGACTCATTATTTTAGCACCTGTTTTCGCAATATATGCTTCCGGAATTTTAAACACATTTCCGTAAACTCCATTGAATCTTTCCGCTATATCCCTTGTAATTTCAAGGTGCTGTTTCTGATCAAGTCCGATAGGAACAAGGTCAGCCTGATAAAGAAGAATATCCGCCGCCATAAGCACGGGATATGTAAACAATCCCGCATTTATATTATCCGCATGGCGCGCCGATTTATCCTTGAACTGCGTCATACGGGAGAGTTCTCCCATATATGTATAGCAGTTAAGCGCCCATGCAAGCTGTGTATGCTGAGGAACGTGCGACTGGAAAAAAATCAGATTCTTTTCCGGGTCTAATCCGCAGGCTATATACAGCTTAAATAAATCAACAGCGTTTTTCCTGAGTACTTTCGGATCCTGTCTTACAGTTATGCTGTGCAGATCCATAATAGCGTACAGGCATCGGTAATCATCCTGCAGCTTTACCCAGTTTTTTATAGCTCCGAGATAATTTCCGAGAGTTATCATACCCGATGGCTGCACTCCGCTGAAAATGATTTTTCTGTCATCCATAAATACTGCCCCTTTCTTATTTTATAAATTGTTTCAGAACTCCGGCAACAGCGATTATGCCCTGTTCGATTTTTTCATCCGGCATAGTCGAGTAATTAAGCCGGAAGGAATTTGTCGGTTTTGTTATATCTATTGAAAAATTTGAACCCGGCACTATTGCCACATTATGATTTATGCACTCCTTATGCACTTCATCCGTGTTCACATAATCCGGCGCGGTACACCATATAAATATTCCGCCCTCCGGTTTTATATATGTGACTTTCTCCGGAAAATACTTGTCAATCATACTGCACATAAATTCAGCCTTCTGTCCGTACAGCTTACGGCTTTTTTCGATATGTCTGTTCATATCGTACTTTTTCATAAACTCATGCGCAATCATCTGCGTAAATACCGGCGTATGCACATCGTTGACCTGCTTCACAACTTCTATTCTGTCAAGAAACGCCGGCTCTCCGACAACAAAGCCAAGACGCATTCCCGGTGAAAGTATCTTTGAAAAACTTCCCACATATATAACTCTGCCTTCGGTGTCCATAGATTTTATTGTCGGCACGTTTTCGCCAGCAAATCTCAGATCTCCGTAAGGATTGTCCTCGATAACGATAACATCGTATTTATTTGCAAGTTCAAGCAGACGTCTGCGTTTTTCAAGGCTCATTGTCGCGCCGGACGGATTCTGGAAAGTCGGAATTGTGTATATCAGTTTGACATCATTTTTCGAAAGCGCCTTTTCAAGCGCGTCAATGTCCATACCGTCGCTTTCCACCGGAACACCAAGCAATTCTGCCTGATAGGAGCGGAGAGAATTGAGCGTGCCTATAAAGCTTGGATTTTCAACCACAACCTTATCCCCTTTGTTCAGGAGAATTTTCGCCGCGAGGTCAATTCCCTGCTGAGCGCCTGTCGTTATAATAACGGCGTCAGAATCTTTGAGGCTGTCCGCCTTTTTTACCATATTTCTTACGTCCTCTTTAAAAGGCGCGTATCCGTCTGTTGTGCCGTAGGCAAGAGCCGTTTTTGCGCTTGTCATAAGTATTTTTCCGGCAATCTTGGAAAGTTCCTCGCTCGGAAACAAATCAGGCGAGGGCGAACCTCCGGCAAGCGAGATTATCTCCGGTCTTGCCATCAGCTTGAACATTTCGCGTATTGCCGAAGCTTTGAGCGGCTTTGCGCCGTCAGATATATATTTGTCAGCATCCATTTTAATATCAGTCCTTTTCATTTATTATCATGATTTCTGGCTTACCTTTGCCCATGTATCTCTCAGCGCGACAGTTCTGTTTATAACAAGTTTTTCCGCTGTCGAATCCTTGTCAACGCAGAAATATCCTTTGCGCAGGAACTGGAATTTATCGCCCGGCTTTGCGTCGGCTATTCCGGATTCTATTTTGCAGTCTGTAAGTATCTTCATTGAATCGGGGTTCAGATTAGCATGAAAACCGCCCTCTCCGCTTTCATCAGAGGGATTTTCCTTACTGAACAGCCTGTCGTACAATCGCACTTCAGCGTCCTTTGCATGACGCGCCGATACCCAGTGCAGCGTGCCCTTGACCTTTCTGCCGTCGGGCGACTGTCCGCCCTGCGTAAGCGGGTCATATTCACAGTGGATGACAGTCACATTTCCATCCGCGTCCTTTTCGCACGATGTTGCCTTTACATAATATGTTCCTTTAAGTCTTACCTCCGCGCCTATCGCAAGTCTGAAATATTTTTTATTAGGAGCGACTTCGCAGAAATCCTCTTTTTCAATGTACAGTTCCTTTGAAAAAGCAACCTTTCTTGTTCCGGCATTTTCATCCTCCGGATTTATCTCAATATCGACATATTCGGTCTTGTCATCGGGATAGTTGTCTATTATAAGTTTAACCGGTTCAAGCACAGCCATAGCACGCGGCGCTTTTTTATTCAGATCTTCACGCACGCAGTGTTCAAGTATTGCAAAATCAATAACACTGTTCGATTTTGAAACGCCTATGCGGGCACAAAAATCGCGTATTGCCTCCGGTGTATAACCGCGTCTTCTCATTCCGCGCAGTGTTGACATTCTCGGGTCATCCCAGCCCGATACTATATTTTCATTTACAAGACGCAAAGATTTTCTCTTGCTTGTAAGGGTGTAGCTCAGATTCATTCTTGCAAATTCAATCTGTCTTGACGGCTGTTCAAATTCAAGCTCTCTTAAAAACCAGTCATAAAGCGGACGGTGATCCTCAAATTCAAGAGAACACAGCGAATGAGTAACACCCTCCACAGTATCGGAAATAGGGTGCGCAAAATCATACATCGGATATATGCACCATTTATCGCCTGTTCTGTGATGATGCGCATGAAGAATCCTGTATATAACCGGATCACGCATATTCAGGTTCGGCGACTGCATATCTATTTTCGCTCTTAAAACCTTGGCTCCGTTTTCAAACTCGCCGTTTTTCATTCTCTCGAATAACTCCAGATTTTCCTCAACACTTCTGTTTCTGTACGGACTTTCCTTTCCGCCCTCGGTCAGAGTTCCTCTTGTTTCCCTTATCTCATCGGCAGACAAATCATCAACATAAGCCTTGCCTTTCTGTATAAGTTCAACAGCGCAGTCATAAATTGTGTCAAAGTAATCAGATGCAAAGAAAACATTGTGCCAGTTAAAACCCAGCCATTTTATATCTTCCTCTATTGCTTCCACATATTCAACATCTTCCTTGGTCGGATTTGTGTCATCAAAGCGCAGATTGCACTCACCGCCGTATTTGTCGGCTGTGCCGAAATCTATACATATCGCCTTGGCGTGTCCTATATGAAGATAGGCGTTAGGTTCGGGAGGAAATCTTGTCTGTACCTTGGAATATACCAAGTCTTTCAAATCCTTGTCAATAGCGTCATGAATAAAGTTAGATTCCATCTTAAAAACCTCCGTTTATATGTTTCTTAAAAATTCAGCTGCTCTGTCAAAACGAGCCATAACCTCGTCATATCCGAGCGTCTGCAGTATTGAGTAAAGGTCGGGCGTATTTCTGCGTCCTGTTGCCGCCACTCTTATCACTGTGCTGACATCTCCGACGTGTCCTCTGTAAAGTTCAGGATTTTTCTTGTAAAGTTTCGGCTGTTTTGCATAACCAAGTCTTTCAGACATTTCACGCACTTCAGGGAACCAGCTTTCCGCCGTTGTATCCTTTGAATAAATCTTTTTATATTCTTCAAGTATCTCTGTCATATCCTCTTTTGAAAGATTTTCCGGAAAATCATACTCACCGTTCCAGAGTTCTTTGTAGAAATACGCGATATAATCCTTTACGTCAGACCACTTTGCAATATCTTTTCTCGGCTTTTCATTGCCTCTTTCTATTGAGAATATTGATTTTGCATATTCTGTATCCTGCATAATCAGATTATAGAGTTCCTCATCGTATTTCCGCGCCCATTCAGTAATGTCCGCAAATACTCTTTCTGTGTCAAGACGCGATATATAATTTTTGCTTATATCAGTAAGCTTGACCAGATCGAACAGCGCGCCGCTCTGGCTCATCTTTGAAAGCGAGAAATCAAATTCCGAGTTGCTGCTGTCCGGATTGTTCTTTCTCCATTCCTCATAATCGGAATTTGCAAGGGTGAGCAGATATTCGATAACAGCCTCTTTCGGATAACCCTCGCTGTGATAGAAGCTTACCGCCGCTTCGGGGTCTTTTCTCTTGGACAGCTTTCTCTTTCCGCCGTTTTCTTCTTTCATAATCGGCGCTATGTGCGCGTATACCGGCTTTTCAAATCCGAGCACTTCAAAGAACTGCAGATGAATAGGCGTTGATGATATCCATTCATCGCCGCGTATAACATGAGTTGTGCCCATTAAATGGTCATCCACCGCATGGGCAAAATGATAAGTCGGAATACCGTCCGCCTTTAAAATAACAACATCCTGAATATTTTCAGGCATTTCTATTTTTCCGCGTATCGCGTCATCAAAGCATATGCGGTTTTCTTCTTTGCCTGGAGATTTCAGACGCAGAACATACGTTTTTCCCTCTTTGACCGCCTTTTCCGCCTCGCTGTATGATAAATTCCGGCATTTTGCATATTCGCCGTAATATCCGGGATTTTTCTTTGCCTTTGTCTGTTCTTCCCTTACCGCCGCCAGTTCTTCTTCCGTGCAGAAACAAGGGTAAGCAAGCCCTTTTTCAACAAGACTTTTGGCATAGGTCTGATAAATTTCTTTTCTTCTGCTCTGAACATACGGCGCGTAAATTCCCTTCTGTTCATCAGCGCTTATCACGCCCTCGTCAAAATCTATTCCGAAATCCAGCAGTCCGTTCACTATCTCGGATATTCCGTCCTGAACTTCGCGTTTTTTATCGGTGTCCTCTATACGAAGATAGAATGTGCCGTCGGTTCTTTTTGCGGCTGTTCTTCCTATCAGAGCCGCAAAAAGACTTCCCAGATGCAGAAATCCGGTAGGGCTCGGCGCAAAACGCGATACTACTGCATTTTCCGGAAGGTTTCTTTTGGGATATAAATTTTCATAATAATCCGGCGTTTTATCTATATCCGGAAACAATAATTCCGCAAGCATTTTTGAATCTGTCATATAAAAATTTCTCCTTATGTCCTAATTATCAATAACCCAGATTTTCAGCTACAACCACAACGCTTATTCTGCCCGGGAATTTGTAACAGTTATGTACTATGTTTGTAACATTGCATATTGTCTGGGTATCATGGCAGTCATGGCATTTGCCGTCAATTGCGCACGGTGTTTTATGTGTAATGCGCTTTGCGTTAAGCGGAGCGATTGATTTTGCTCTCTTTATTCCCTCGTCAACCGTGTCAACTATTTTGTTTACGCCGACAACGATAATTACCTTTTTCGGGCCGAAAGCGATAGCGCCTGTACGGTTGCCTGTGCAGTCGGTATTTACAATTTCACCCGTTCTTGTAACGGCGTTGGAACTTGTCACAAAATAATCCGCCGTAAAGCCTTCGCGGTATCTGTCGAGCATATCCTCAAAAGACGGCGTGTTAAATCTGTCGATGAATTTATACTTACCGCTTCTGA
>CAZLOX010000048.1:0-2854 GCA_964561265.1 uncultured Lachnospiraceae bacterium | reverse complement strand
TGAACCGCCTACCGCGATGGAAACGCCGTCCGGAAGCATATCAGCAACGATTTTTTTAGCTTCCGCCGCATCCTCCGCATAAACCGCGTTAAAATCCTTTTCCTTCAATATTTCCACCATGTCCTTAGCCACGCACTGAGCGTGCCATTTTGCTGTTGCATCCATTTTTTTCATCCTCCTGAATTCATATAATTTAACGCCCGAAACAATAACATCAGGCGTCATATTCGACTGTATCCGGATTGAACATCAATCCGCTCTTTTATCATTTTACACTAATAATCCAAAAAAATCTATACTATTTTGAAAATTCTTTAAATTTTCTTTAAATTTTCTTTAAAAAATTTTTAAATGCAGGCATTTTACCGTCATATATATCTTGATATGTTAATATTTTGTGCAGAATACACAAAGTGAACAGGGAGCGCCGGAACGCTCCCATATAATTGAAGTCTTTTCTACATAGTCAGCGTTCCGCTTTCATTTTCAATAAGCATAAGCACATTTTCCTCCCTGCCGTTTTCGGCGTTTATATATATAATATAATTTTTCCCGCGGAACATCGTGTATACCTCATAGCATAAAACCTCGGTGCGGTTATCCTTCGGAATCATCGCAAGATTGACCGCGCGTATCTCCTCCCTTGCGTTTATTTTCGCTCTTGCCGCTTCCTCGCCTATCAGATTTCCGGTGCTGAATTCGCGTTTTTTATGATTTGTTATATATCCGGCGGCTTCTATTCCCAGTATTTCGCCGTTATCCAGCGCGACACGCACCTTTATCAGATCGGAATAACACGTTATCCCGTCCTGCACATACGCACAATTCACAGTAGCAATATTTGAGCCTTTGTCAAAATAACTGCTTTTCAGGCTTGTAAATCCATGCGCGGAAAGATAATTCTGCGCCGACTGCACCGCGGCATAAACATCAACAGTTTCTTCTGCCGGCGAACGGCTGTTCAGGAAATAAACCGCAAATCCGCCCTTTTTGCTTACAGTTATGCTGACTGTATTGTCATTTTCATTCTTTACAAAAGAATATCCCGGAATTTTTCCGCCTACTTCACTTTCAAGACTCAGTTCTTCTGCTCCGCATCCGAGAAATTCCGCCGCTTTCATCTTTGCCGTTTCGGAATCTATTTCAGCCGCCCCCTCGCACATAACCGGCGCGATATTCTCTATATGCTCCGAAAACGGGCCGTCGTATATAAGCGACGGATAATCCATAAATTCCTCCTCAACCATGCTCAGGCTGTCCGAAAAAGCGCCATCTGCCGCGTATACCGCATTTGCGTCATTGTCATCAATAAAATCCACTTCGCCGTTTATTATCTTATTCTGTATATTAAGGAGAGAATTGCTCAAAATCTCGGCATTATCCGCCAGACTGATAAGATTTAAGTAATACTCTTCCGATATGCTTTTTCCGTTTATCATATCCTGTGACAATACATAAGTAAAATCTCCCGCCTGTGAAAGAAATTTGGAGGTATTGTCAAGCTGAATCTGAGAAACCGGCAGCTGACCAAGGCTTGCTTTTGCCGCCGCGGATTTTTTATATATTTCCCCCGAAAGGGATGCCATCTGCGACGGCGAGGACACGACTATGCTTTTTTCAAGCGATGTTTTTATATCGTCGATATATCCCGTCAGTTCGGAAAATGCCCTTTCATAGTGATTTTCAAGCGTGACGTTCAGATGCTGAGCCGTCCTATACTGCCGGTATGCAAACCAAAGCGTGACAACAAGCGCAACTGTGAGTATCACAAATATACCTATATCAACCGCATATCTTCTTTTATATTTTTCTTCCTCCATAAAAAAACTCCTCCTTTAATAAATATTCATACTTAGTATAAATAATAATGAATTTGTCTATACTCTCAATCGGGAGGAATATATATGAAAAAATTAGCAATATCAATAACAGCGGCCGTTCTTTTTACATTTTTTATATCGGCATATTCGGAAAAAATAGAAAACAATCTTGCTGACAACGTTATACGTCTGCACATAACGGCTCAGAGCGACTCGGAGTATGATCAGGCGGTCAAATTAAAAGTGCGCGACCGTATAATTAAAGAAATGTCGCCTGTGCTTTCAGGAGCGGAAAATATAGACGAATCCAAAAAAATCATACTTGAAAATATGGACAGGATAAAGGTATATGCTGAGGATGAACTCCGGCAGAACGGCGCGGAATACGGCGCACGGTGTTTTCTCGGGGAATATGATTTCCCTGTAAAGACATATCAGAATATAATTTTCCCTCCGGGGAAATATACCGCGCTCAGAATTGTGCTTGGTGATGGAGAAGGGCAGAACTGGTGGTGCGTTATGTATCCGCCGCTGTGTTTTGTTGACGGCAGTGCTGTGATAAGCGATGAAAGCAGGGATATTTTAAAGGAGAATCTCGACAGCGATACTTATGATATAATAACTCAGAGCGGGGAATGTCCGGACATAAAGGTTAAATTTAAAATAGTGGAAATATTTCAGAATATCGGCAAAGAAAAGTAAATGACGGCAGTATTTAGGGTATACGATATATCACGGGGGAGCGTTTCGGCACTCCCTTGGACTTTTGGGGATTACAGATTTAGAGTCTATACGCAAATAAAAAGTAATTATGGAAACGCTGAATAAATCAAGATAAAAAAATAGTTTTAGTCACCTGACGTCAGTGTCGGATATCTTTCCGATACTTATGAAGATCGTATATCACTATTATTACATAAATAAATCTATTTGGCGTTGATTTTATTTGTTAAACGATATATAATAAAATATATATCGCTCCCCCAACTAACTCTTGAATTTTTCTGCTTGTCCAAACTGTGAAATTCTGCGTC
>CAZLOX010000047.1:6609-12814 GCA_964561265.1 uncultured Lachnospiraceae bacterium | reverse complement strand
ACCTCCCCCGCCTCGCAGGCTGAACCGATGATTATTCCCTCGCGTTTTGCTTTGAGCAGACTTTTCGGAATACGCGGAATACGAAGCATATATTTCAGGTGCGAATCAGATATAAGCTCATATATATGCCTGAGTCCGGTCTGATTTTTTGCAAGCAGTATAATGTGATACGCTTTGTTGCGTTTTGCCGCGTTCGCAAGGTCAAATTCGCTGTTCAGGCGGTTTAACTCAGGAATACCGCGTTTCTGCAGTTCTTCCGTCATTTTTATAAATATATCCGCCGTTGCTTTCGCATCGTTTACCGCTCTGTGATGATTTTCAAGAACAACTTTCAGCTGTTTTGAAAGCGTATTGAGTTTATGGTTTGAAAATTCAGGATACAGCACCCTTGCAAGCATAAGCGTGTCAAGATAAGGAAGATTAAAATTTTTTCCCATTCTTTCCGCGGCAATTTTCATAAATCCCATATCAAAATCCGCATTATGCGCAACCATTACGCAGCCTTTGCAAAATTCGGCAAAACTATCGAATATATCCTCAAATGCCGGCGCATCTCTGACCATATCATCTGTTATTCCTGTAAGTTTCACTATATTTTCCGGAATTTTTTCTCCCGGATTTACAAAAGTTGACCATCTGTCAACAACCTTTGAACCGCTTACCTTCACCGCGCCTATCTCCGTTATATGGTTGCGCTCTGAGGAAAGTCCGGTCGTTTCGATATCGAATACTACAAAATCGCCGTCTATGGTTTCGGTTGTTTCATCATATACGATTTTTTTGGAATCATCGACAAGATAACCCTCCAAGCCGTATATAACTTTGATTTTTTCGCCGTTGTCGGAGGAGTGCATAGCCTCCGGATAACTCTGCGCAACGCCGTGGTCGGTTATGGCAATGGCGGTATGTCCAAATTCAAGCGCGCGGTTTATAAGGTCTGTCGCCGAGGATACCGCGTCCATTGCCGACATCTGTGTATGAAGATGGAGTTCCACACGCTTTTTCTCCGCTTTATCAAAGCGTTTCGGGCGGAAGTCCTTTATTTTTGTTATCGCATTCGCTATAACAGTAACTTCATTTGAGAATTTGTCAAGTTCCGCGCGCCCTCTCACACAGACGTTCAGATTGCCTTTTTTTACTCCGTCGCTGAAAGTTTTCTGGAGTGCCTTGTAGTCTTCATCGCTTGTGTTTTTTATAAAAAACTTTACCGTTATGGAATCCTTGTAATCGGTCATATCAAAAATTCCGAGGTGCATTTCACCGTTTTTTATATCCTTAAATTCCTGCGAAAACACTCGTCCGCACAAAACTATCCTTCCGGAATTTTCATTGGCGGAAGATATTTCCGACGGGTCATCGCGGATAGCGGAACCGAACAGTATCTCCCCCATTTCGGATTTTGCGACTACCATTTTTGTATTTGAAGAGAATACGTCAGGCAATGTTCTGATTTCCTCCCCTTCTTCATCTTCCTTTTCCGACATCATACTGTCAATAGCCTTTTCTACAGCGGATACCTTCTCTTTTACTGTCACGGCAACTTCCCTCAGTTTGAAATCTTCTTTTATAACATTGGAAAGAACTTCAACATTTCCGGATGAAACAGGATTGTTAAGAATTATATTCATACTTCTGTTTATGCGCGAGATTTTTATTCTGTCTATTTCTGTGTCTGAAAAATTCTCATTTTCAAAATTCGGGAATACCACCGATATTCTTGGTTTCATTTATTTACCTCCTGAAATTTATCCTATCTTAATTTTATCCGGTCATGAATTAAGCACAAGCTGTTCCGCGCATTTTATACCGTCAACCGCCGCCGATGTTATGCCGCCGGCATGTCCGCCTCCTTCGCCCGCCGAATAGAGTCCCTTTATATTAAGCTGCATAGTGTCACGGTTTCTCATAAGCCATACCGGAGATGAGGAACGTGTTTCGGGCGCTGTCAGCACTGCGTCATATCCCGCAAAGCCCGCTATGCGGTTATTCATAAGAATAATTCCCTCTTTCATGCTGTTCACAACAAAATCCGGCAGAATTTCATTCATACTGCCCCAGCGCACGCCGGGTTTTATCGAAGGGATAATATTTCCTCCGTGCGCGGATGGTATATCCGCAAGAAAATCTCCGACAAGCTGAGCCGGAGCCTTATAATTACTGCCGCCGTATATAAAGGCTTTTTCCTCTATTTTTCTCTGAAATTCAATTCCTGCAAGGACATCGTTTCCCGGAAAATCCTGCGGCGTTACATTCACCAGAACGGCGCTGTTTGCGTTTGTTCCGCCGCGCGCAAAATTACTCATTCCGTTAGTCACAATCCGTCCCTTCTCCGACGCACTCTGTATTACAAAACCTCCCGGACACATACAAAATGTGTATACCGAGCGTCCGTCTGAAAGCCGTACAGCCGTTTTGTAATCGGCCGGCGGAAGCTGTTTATACACATTTCCATACTGACTTTTTGAAATTGTTTCCTGAAGATGTTCTATCCGGCAGCCTACCGAAAAAGGTTTTCTTTCCATACGGACACCCTTGTCGCGCAGCATATACATAGTATCGCGCGCGCTGTGTCCCGCCGCGAGAATAACATTGTCTGTATCAATAAAATATGTCTGACCGCCGGACTTGGCATATATTCCGGATATGCTGCCGTTTTCCGTTTCAAAGCCGGAAAAACAGTTTTCAAACCGTACCTCTCCGCCGAGAGATATAATTTCGCTGCGTATTGATTTTACTGTGTTTCGTAGTTTGTCCGTTCCGATATGCGGTTTGGATAAGTACAAAATTTCTTCGGGAGCGCCGTGCTTTACAAATTCTTCAAGCACTTTTTCAATCCGTGGGTCTTTGATATTTGTGGTAAGTTTTCCGTCTGAAAACGCGCCCGCTCCGCCCTCTCCGAACTGTACGTTTGATTCGGGGTCAAGATTATCTCCGCTCCAGAAATTTTCCACATCCTTTATTCTCTCGTCAACGCATTTCCCTCTTTCAAGAATAACCGGCTCATATCCGTTCTGCGCAAGAATAAGCCCCGCGAATAATCCCGCCGGCCCTGCTCCGACAATAACCGGAGCTTTGCGGAGTTTTTTCCGCGTGGGAAAAATATATTCGTATTTATCGCGTTTTATTATATTAAAGCGTTTGTTTCTTAAAAGAGCGTCCTCATTATCCGAAAACGCGTCAAAGGAGTACACATAATGAATATCTCCCTTTTTCCGCGCGTCGATTGATTTTTTTGATATTTTTATATCGGTCAGCCCGAGAGATAAGGCGAGATCATTTTTTATTTTGCCGGCGTCTTCGCCGATATTTACGCGTATATTATTTATCCGTATCATTGTGCCTCCGCAGCATTTATGCCTTTACTGTATTCTTTCGGGATAATCCCGTGTTTCTGCAGATACTGCTTTAACTTGTCAAAGCTTTCCGCGCTTATATGATGCTCTATTTTGCAGCTGTCCTCATAGGCTGTTTCCTCCTCAACGCCTATCGACATAAGAGCCTTCGCAATGACTCTGTGGCGTTCGTATATTTTTTCGGCTATGGCAAGTCCCTTTTCCGTAAGTGAAATATCGCCGTCTTTATCTACCGTAATATATCCGTCCTCACGGAAGGATTTCATGGCGACCGAAACGCTCGCTTTTGTAAATGAAAGTTCATGTGCGATATCTATACCGCGCACATAACCGTTTTTCTGCTTTAACATCAATATGGCTTCAAGATAATTTTCCGCTGATTCTTTAATTATCACTTCTTACACCTCCGGATTTTTCAAGACCGCCGAAATAATACCGGCGCGTCATCTGATATATTTAATATTATAGCATATACTCCATATAAAATCAACATAAATTTAGGCAATAAAATTCTTAAAAACCGCTTATATTCCATCACTGTTCCCACGGACTGAACGGGCGCAGTTTATATTTGAGTTTATAAAACGCCCACAGCGGTATACCGCAGAGACTGGCTGCTTCTTTCGCGCGTATTCTTTTCCGCATCCACAGATTATAATAATAAACCTGAATATCCGGCACCGGTTTGGGCGGTCTGCCGAAATGAGTTCCCTTTACTTTCGCCGCCTCAATTCCCTCCGCCTGACGTTTGCGTATATTTACGCGCTCATTTTCTGCTACAAAGGACAAAAGCTGGAGAACAAGATCGGAAATAAATGTTCCCAGCAAATCCTTGCTTTGTCTGGTGTCGAGAAGCGGCATATCAAGAACCACAATATCAGCGCCTTTGATCTGTGTGATTTTTTTCCACTCCTCAAGAATTTCCTCATAATTTCTCCCAAGCCGGTCTATGCTTTGTACTACAAGAACATCATTTTTATGTAAGTTTTTTATCATTTTCAGATATTCGGGACGCTTGAAATCCTTGCCGCTCTGCTTGTCTACAAATATATTGCTTTTTGGTATCCCGAATTTTATCAGCTCAATTATCTGCCTGTCTTCTTTCTGATATAATGTTGATACTCTCGCGTACCCTATCGTCATCAGCAATCGCCTCCTTTTCAGAAATATCTGAAGACTGATAAACCTTATTTACTATTATATAAAAAATAAAGACATACTGCAAGAAGATTATGTCGGAAATTTTATTTGAAAAAGTTAAAATTATACTTGCAATAAAGAATAAAAACATATATAATTTAATTATTATCTTATTTATCTTAAAGGAGTTTTATTTATGGCTGATTGTGAAATCTTAAGAAACAAATTAAAGGAAGGAGCGTATGACGAACGTCTGAAATATATTTACGCGTCTGATAACAGTGAAAAATTTGCTCAGAGATACATAAATCTGCTGAACGGATTTGAAGAAATTTTCGGAAATAATGATAACATCAGATTATTTTCCGCGCCCGGACGCACCGAAATAGGCGGCAATCATACCGACCACCAGCACGGATGCGTATTGGCGGCAAGCGTGAATCTTGACGTAATAGCCGCGGTAAGCGTGAATGAAAGCGGAAAGATACGCGTAAAATCCGAAGGCTATGATATGGATGTCATTGATTTATCCGACCTGTCTGTCAAAGAGGAAAATTTCAACCGCGCATCTGAACTTATAAGAGGCGTGGCAGCAAAATTCACTGAAATGGGATATAAAATAACAGGTTTTGACGCTTATACGACCTCCAATGTGCTTAAAGGTTCGGGACTGTCCTCCTCGGCTGCATTTGAAGTTATCATAGGAACGATAATAAACACATTGTTTGCAAATTCGGCAATCTCACCGGTTGAAATCGCGCAGATAGGACAGTATGCGGAAAATGTATATTTCGGCAAACCCTGCGGACTTATGGATCAGATGGCGTCTGCTGTCGGCGGAATTATCGCCATTGATTTCAATGATACTGACAAGCCGATAGTTGAAAAGATAGATTACGACTTTACAAAGGCAAAGCACGCGCTTTGCATAATAGATTCCGGCGCAGACCATGCCGATCTGACCGATGAGTACGCGTCTATTCCGGAGGAAATGAAAAAGGCGGCGAAGTATTTCGGCAAAGAATATCTGCGTGAAGTCAGCAAGGAAGAATTTCTCTCAGACGCGCAGGGCGTAAGAAAATCAGCGGGCGACAGAGCCTTTCTCCGCGCAATGCACTTTTTCGCGGACAATGCAAATGCACAGATTGAAGCGGATATGCTTAAAAAGAATGACTTTGACGGATTTCTGAACATTGTAAAAAAATCCGGCTATTCGTCATTTATGTATCTGCAAAATATATACGCGTCGCGTATGCCGGACAATCAGGCAGTATCTGCCGCGCTCTGCGCCGCGGCGGACATATTGGGCGAACGCGGGGCATACAGAGTTCACGGCGGCGGTTTTGCCGGAACAATACAGGCATTTGTTCCGCTTGATATGCTTGACAGTTTTGTCAACGGCATTGAAAATGTTGTTGGAAAAGATATGTGCCACATATTGTCCATACGTCCGGAAGGCGGAATTGAGATCAACGCCTGAATTGTACATCATGATTATTCCGCCGCTTTAAGGACGGCGGAATAATTTAATATATTATTACCTGTATGGAACTGTTGGGATATATCGTGCTGTTCTGAATATTGTTAAGCCTGATAAGATCGTCTATGTAGTCGCGCTTGTCTATATTTTTGGGACAGAACTGTGATGCTATGCCCCACAGCGTATCTCCGTGGTTTACAATATATGTCTGCGTATGTGTTTCAGATGTGCT
>CAZLOX010000047.1:0-6599 GCA_964561265.1 uncultured Lachnospiraceae bacterium | reverse complement strand
TCCGGATGTTAATAAGAGCAGCGCAAATATGATAATCATTTTTTTCATATTGGTATTACCTCCTTGAAATACGAAATATAGTTTTATAAATAAATTATAACACGATATTTCGTATTTTGCAAGAGTTTTTTTATTAAAATTAAAAAATTTATACAATTTTACGTTTTTTGCTTGAATAAAACTGTATTTTATAGTATTATTTATGTATATAAATATTATTTATTGTAATATTTTTAAAATAAAAGCTCGTATATTTTAGAAAATATGTTCCAGAATATATTTTTCATAACATATTTTTTCGGGCGGAACGGAGTTTTTATGACAAGAGAAGAATTTATAAAAGATTTGATTAAAAAGCAGGGAAAAAATATAAAAGAATTTGCAAACGGCATCAATATGCCGTATACTACGCTGCAGTCTATTCTGAGCGGCTCTGTCGGCGGCGCCTCTCTGGACAATGCCAATAAAATATGCGACGGACTCGGAATTTCACTGAATACTCTCCAGACCTGCAACGCTCAGGATGACATAGCTTTGTCAAAACGCGAAAAAAATCTTGTTTACGCTTATCGTGAGAATGAATCCATGCAGTCGGCGGTTGACAGACTGCTCGGAATTGAAAAATCCACCGTAAACAAATACAACTGGGGCGGCAGCGAAAAAATCGTATATTTCCCTGTGCCCTACTATACAACGGCGGTATCAGCAGGAACAGGTAATTTCCTTGATGATGACAGCTATGAAACGATGCATCTTGTAAACGAACCGCCGCGCGGAACGGACTTTATACTCCGTGTATCCGGCGACAGTATGGAACCGACTTACTGCGACGGTGACAAGATTTTTGTGTCCTCGTCCAACAATATAGATATAGGCGATATAGGAATATTTGTTGTAAACGGCGATGTTTATATAAAGGAAATGGGCGGAAACAGCCTTGTTTCCCATAATGAAAACTACGCTGATATTGAATTTGACGAATACACCGATGTCAGATGTCTTGGAAAAGTTCTCGGCATATGTGATGAATAAAGACTGAATAAATCAAGATATAAAAAAATCACTCAGACCATAAAATAATCATGAGGTGATTTTTTTATGGCGTATAACAGAGAAAAGGCGGTTATTTATGCTCACAAATGGGCGTATCTGAGAAATCCCGACTATTACGATTTTTCATTCATAGGCGGCGACTGCACAAATTTTATATCTCAGATTTTATATGCCGGATTTTCTGTAATGGATTACAGGGAATATGGCTGGTATTACCGCTCTGTGAATGACAGGTCATATTCATGGACCGGAGTAAATGAATTGTATAAGTATCTTACGGATAATAATGACAAACAAACACCGAAAGCGCGTATATGCGGTATTTCCGAAGCGGAAACCGGTGATATTGTTCAGATTCGCTTTAAAAATTCAGACCGCTTTTCGCATACTTTATTTATTGTTGATAACGGCGGAAATACTCCGGAGACTATTCTTATTGCCGCGCACAGCGATGACTGCGATTACAGAAAACTGTCCGGATATCCTTATGCCGAACTGCGTTTTCTGCATATATTTTAAACTTACGGAAACACCGGTTTAGTATAAACTTTAAATAACCAACTTCAGGAGGAACTATTTTTATGACAAAAGTGATTATTAACGGAAAAAGAAAAAAGGGGCATGTGAGCAAATATATTTACGGTCATTTTGCCGAACATCTCGGAAGATGTATCTACGGCGGATTGTATGTGGAAGATAATGATATTCCGAACAAAAACGGTATGAGATGCGATGTTGTGAACGCTCTTAAAGAAATGTCCGTTCCTGTACTTCGCTGGCCCGGCGGATGTTTTGCCGACGATTACCATTGGAGAGACGGTATAGGCGAAAAATCGGAACGTCCTTATATGGTAAATACAAACTGGGGCGGCGTGGTTGAAAACAATCATTTCGGCACGCATGAATTTTTCGAGCTTTGCGAACAAATCGGAGCGGAGCCGTATATATGCGGAAATGTCGGCAGCGGAACAGTGCAGGAAATGCGCGACTGGATCGAATATATGACATTTGACGGAGACTCTCCCCTTGCAAACGAACGCCGCAAAAACGGACGCGAAAAGCCGTGGAAATTAAAATATTTCGGAGTCGGCAACGAAAACTGGGGATGCGGCGGAAATATGCGCCCCGAATATTATTCGGATCTGTACAAAAGATATGCCACATTTATAAGAAATTACGGCGACGAGCCTGTGTATAAAATTGCCGGCGGGCCTAATGTGGACGATGAATACTGGATGGAAACCCTTATGCGCAATGTGGCAAGAATGACAGACGGTATTTCCCTGCATAATTACACATTTGAGAATGACTGGAACAACAAGGGCGATTCGACAGGATTTTCCGACGACGGCTGGTATAGTCTTATGAAAAATGCCGTTAAAATGGATGAGATCATTAAAAAGCACGAAGCGATTATGGACAGATATGATCCGGAAAAGAGGATTGATCTGATAGTTGACGAATGGGGCAACTGGTTCAATGTTATGCCGGGAACAAATCCGGGATTTTTATATCAGCAGAATACCCTCCGCGACGCTGTAAGCGCGATGCTGACTCTGCATATATTCCACAATCACTGCGAAAGAGTGCATATGGCAAATATCGCTCAGCTTATAAATGTGCTTCAGGCGCCTATACTTACAGAAGGCGATAAAATGGTGCTTACACCGACATATCATATATTCCGTATGATGAAAAATCATCAGGACGGCGAACTGCTTGATCTTGACTATGATGTTCCGACAATTCAGAACGGCGGAAATGAAATACCAAAAATAAGTGTGAGCGCTACCGAAAAGGACGGCATTGTTACTCTCAGCGTCTGCAATACAAGTCTTACAGAAAATGAGCATATTGATTTTGAAATAAGAGATATATCTTTAAACAGTGCTGATATGGAAATTCTCACTGCTGATTCTGCCGGAGCGTACAATGATTTTGACACTCCGGAAAATGTTAAGCCTTATACAAAATCCTGCACAATCAGCGGCGGAGTTTTAAGTGTGGAGATACCGGCTAAAAGCGCCGTTGTGATTACTCTCAGATAATGGATAAGAAAAAATGTAAGCGATGCGGATTAAAGACCTTTATTTCTCAGGAAGACATTGATAAAATGGTTGAGGATATAAAAAAGATGAAAGGCGTTCGTCTTGCTGATGATGAACTGTTTAACAAACGCTTTGCTATATGTATGGAATGTGAAAAATTTGAGTACGGCTCGACCTGTTCGCTGTGCGGATGCGTTATGCAGGTAAGAGCAAGGCTTAAAGACGGAAAATGTCCGTATCCGAAAAATAAAAAATGGTAAGAGCCTGTTTAGTATCTGGATGTGCGCAGATTGCACCGTCAGATTTTTTGTCAGATTGTTTGAAAATTTTGCAGACATACTTTCGTATGTCAAAAAATTTTCAGGCAAGATGACGGAAAATATGCAAGCAAGATGCGTGCAAATAGATGCTAAACAGGCTCTAAAATCAAACCGCCCGCCGTAATATAAAACGGAGGGCGGTTCTTTTATTTATTTTCTTAATTCCGGCTTATTCGTACATCATAATAAATTTCACTTTATCCTTAAGCAGGAATACCATAATTTTTGAACATGATGTGCCGTTGTTTTCGGCATCCTTCAAATCGTTCACATCAAGCTTTGTTGTCGTTCCGTCAACATAAGCGCTTACGGTGTTCTTTGATGTGTTGAATTTTACAACAGGAGTTTTGCTGTCTACCTCATATCTCAGAGCATTACTGGTGTCTAACACATCTCCGTCAAATCCGTCCTGAGTGATATGTATATAGGTATCATCGTCATCATGGATAATCTGAGCAACATTTGCTATAAGTACTCTTGAGTACGGTCTGTCCGTTGCGGAATCATATATTATTGCTCCGTTTTCGGTATAATAATGGTCAAATTTTTCATCATTCCATGAGTAGGTATCATCATTATCAAGCACTTCTAAGACATCTTTTGCAAGTATAACGTCATTTCTGTTTGTGATCTGATTGCTGTTATTATAACCGAACTGGATTATATCGCCTGCCTCCAGATCTGCAAATTCGGTGTCATCTTCCGAATTTTTCGTAACAAGTGTAGATGTGGATGAATACATTGTGAGTTTGTTTACATTATCACCGTTGGCAGTGGTGAGCGTAGGTGATTTTGTTATTACCGATATAAGCGTATCTTTTGTTATTTCGGCGAGTGTACTGTTGCCGTACATAATTACAAGCGAGGCAACTTTCTTATCATTTACATCATAAGGTTCAATCCAATAGCTTTCGCCGGTTTTGAAGATAGATGATGCTGTATACTGAGCATAATCCGCTCTTGATGAACGGTTGCCCGGAACATATATAATATTTGTCGATGAATTTATATAAAATTCATTATCAAAGTTATTTGATGATGAATATTTATATTTGTCAAGATTTTTATATCTTGCAATCAGATCATCATCTTCATTTTCCGAAAGTTCGTCGGACTCCATTGTAGTAATGCCTGTGATCTGATTATTTGATACAGATACCTTTACAACCTGCGCAATATCATTTGCTGACGGCTGACTGTTCTTGTTTGTATATATATTATCTTTATTTTCTATATCAGCACGGCTCAGAGATGCTGTTTTTTCAAGTCTGTCCTCTACACTGTCAGATGACACTGATGCGCCGTTGAAAGTTATTCTGTCTTTTAAATTTATATGCTGAACAGATGTCTTTGATATGGACGGAATATATATGCTCGCCTGATATGAGCCGCTTTCGCTGTCATCTATAATATTCAGCAGATACGCATAAGATGAAGCCGAACCCTTTTCTATTGTGCAGTAGATAATATTGTTGTATTTATCCGTGTAAAAAGTCCCCTCCGAACCAACCTTAAGACCTTTCTGGTTATCCATTGCACTGCGGCATACATCGGTCATATAATACAGTTTGCCGTTTATGGATATCTCATCATCCGACATTTCTGTGATAGAGCCGCTGACCGGTGTACCATTTACATCAAGAGTGTAAATTTCCTCGTCAAGACTCGCCGCAATAAGAATAACATCATTTGCTCTTATTGAAGTTATTTCAGCCTTGTTTCCGTTGCGGGTAACATGAAGTGTATAATTGTCATCATACGGGTCAAGAATTATATTGTTTCCGGCAACAAGCTTATCGTTAATTTTGTAATCCGTGGAGGAAACCGAACCTGATGAAAGCATAACATCATAGTTTGTAATAAACATCACATCAACAGAATTGTTTCCCTCGCTGTCGATTATTTTAATATCACCAGTCATAAATTCTTCTTCGTCAGGATTGAGCCATGAGAAAAGCTGCGATTCTATGCTTCTGCCTGAAATAGTGCTTCCCTTCGGAACAGCCTTTCCATTGTATACAAGACTGATATCCTCCGGACGTATTCTTACAGAGCGAGTCCGCCCTCCGTTCGGGTCGGTATAGTAAAGCGTGCCGCTCTTGTAATCTTCAATATCCTTTGATGTGATCTCGATAACTTTGTTTATATCTGAAACTTCATCTATTATCACAAGATCGGGAGCCTCGTCAGGGTCTTTAGAATTTTCCTTGTAATATACAGTCAGAATCTGACCGAGATATTTCTTCATTTCAGCAGCCGTCGGTACTGCCTGTGTGTAATTCATTATAAACGACTTGTCGTCCGACAATCTTGTTACGCTTATCTCGCCTTTCTGAAGATTATCAAATCCCGAGTCGATGCATTCGTCTTCAACGCCTGTTATGTACATTTTCATCTTTTTTACGCTAAGACGGCTGTTCATAATGGTATCTTCCGTGACCTGATATCCGCCCATAAACTGCTGCTGCATTTTCACATTAAGCGAGTTGTACATAAGCTGAGCTATAGCGCCGCGCGGTGCGGGATCTTTATATTCTGTGTTTATATTTTTGGATATTCCGAGCTGATTTGCCACATTGATGTATCCCTGCGGATATCCTCCGTTCTGTTCTGCATTTACGCCGTATCCAAGAGTACATACGACCATTTTAAGCATCTGTTCATATAAAATGGTGTCGTCCGGTCTGAACGTTCCGTCCTCAAAACCGTTTATTATTCCGAGATCGTATGCGGTTTTTATATTATATTTCGCATAATGATTGGACACATCGGAAAATGTTGAGTCAGCTGCGGCAACCTGTATGTCATCAACGCCGAGAGCGCGGACAACGATAGTGGTAAATTCCGCGCGCGTTATTGTAGACCACGGGCGGAATGTATTGTCTTCGTATCCGTTGATAATGCCCAGTAAGCTGAGCGTGTTTATTGCGTCATAATATTCCTCTTCGTCTTTTACATCGGTAAACGTGACCGCATTTGCGGAAATTGATAACGCTGAGAAGAGTGCAAGAATAAATAATATTAGTTTTTTCATAGTATTACCATATCCCTTCAGTATACTTTCTTTATAATTTTGTAAGTTTTATAAAAGATGAAAAATGCGCTGAATGCAGTTTTCATTTATTCACATCAGTCTGCCAGTCTGATAGTTTTTATTACCTGCGGTTCTACCGGAACA
>CAZLOX010000046.1:0-13094 GCA_964561265.1 uncultured Lachnospiraceae bacterium | reverse complement strand
GAAAAAATCAAGCATTTCAGAGAAATTTACGGAAATTCAGCCGCAGTATCACTGTCAGCAAAAACCCTGTTATTATTATTATTATATTGTAAAATAAGAATGAAATATAAAATATTTATAAAAATTTACAATAATATTCTGAAACACCATTGACAAACAGAAAATCATTTGTTAAAATGGAAATATAAACTAAATAAGGCAGGTGAAATAATAATGTTTGAATTTATGGAAAACAAATATGAATCAGACGGCTGTGATTATACAGGATACGATATTATCGGTTGTTTTAATGATGAAAACATTGTGTTTAAAGATATAAGCCGGAATCGTGCAGAAGCGGAATTTTTCACAAATGCACTGAACAATTCAGATGTACATAAAATCCACTTTTTTGATATCGTGTATGATTTCATCATCAGTCAGGCAGTATAATCAGCAAATAAAAAAGCCTTCCGCTTTATCAGCGGAAAGCTTTTTTTCTTAGTTTTATCTTTTTAATTGCCGCATATAGCGTTAATAATCGGCTTTATACCGGTATCCCAAAGCATTACTTTATAACTTCCGTTATTTATTTTAAATTCAAAACTTCCGTTTTCGTCTGCTTTGACTATTTCCACTCCGGAAAGATTGCCGTTTTCATCAAAATACGCAGCATATACAGACGCTTCTTCTGTTATTTTGTCATCCTCGCTGACTGTCTGTATATTCAACTCCGCATTTCCATCATTATCAACTTTAAACTCCGCTGTCAGTCTGTCTGCATATTCAGCGCATACAACCAAAGGTATATCTGTAGGAATAATAGGCGGTACGGTCGGAACCTGTGTTGGCTCTGCAGGTTTATCTGTAGGGTCTGCCGTCGGATTTGTCGGCTCATCAGTCGGGTCTGCAGGCTTATCCGTTGGGTCTGCAGGCTTATTCGTAGGCTCTGTCGGGTCATCTGCCGGCTCTGCCGCCATAGTAAATGACGCGCCGTAAAATTCAGCTTTTGAGCCGGCTACATACGCGTAATATGTCACGCCTTTTTTCAGATTTCCGCTGAGCGAAGAAAATTCGCTTTCCTCAGTTTCGTTTTTATATTCGCTGATAACATTTCCGTCAGCATCGTTTATTTTCATAGTTTTACCTGCGCCTACCTTGCAGTAGAATGTAAATAAACCGTCGGTTTCAGGAATATATTTGATTGCCGCGCCCGAAGCGCCGTTATCCGACGGGTTAGTCGATCCTGCCGCGCAGCCTGTAAAGCTTTCGCCGTCAATATCGCGGGCGGATTCCCTGTAGGTAAGCTTCTCGGATGGAGTAAGACCTTTCATCATTTCAGAATTTAAGGCGACATCCTTGTCTGCTTTCCACCACTTTGGCTTTGCGTTCTGCGAAAATTCAATTCCCGTAAAACAGCCTTTTGAGCCTGCGACATAAATATAATATGTTTTTCCTGCCCTGACCTGAGCCGTGAGAGATTCATTGGAAGCATAACCGTCAACCTTTGCAAGACAATCGCTTTCTTGTGCCGCACCTTCCTCGATTATGTAAAGTGTTTTTGCTTTATCCGCAGCTCCCAGTCTTGTTATATACGCTGTCAGGAAACCGTTTTCTTCTGCAGTATATTTAAACGCTGTACCTGTTACGGTTCCGTTTGAAAAAGTTCCGTTTGCAGATGAAGAGATATATCCTGCAAAAGCCTCGTTGTTGATTGTCACATCACTTGCTTTGTATGTTGCATCGAAAAGCGTGGTAAGACCGTCAAAAAGTTCTGTGCCCGCAGGTTTGCCGTTATCTGCCTGAGATGCCTTCCAGATGTTTGTGTCTGATACAACAATAACGGAAAAAGTTTTGTTCATGGTATATCCGCCGTAAGAAATATTTGCGGTAAGAGTGACATTCTGATTGTCTGATTTTCTCGTAACATCCGAAATCTGATTATTGCGAATTTTTATTGCGGACGATGATGACGACCATGTAATATCAAGATTATGCGTGCTGCCTTTCTGCGGCAAAACGAGGTCGGCAGGAGTTTTTATTGCGGAAACGCTGAGCGTAAGATTTGCCATTTCCTCTTTAATACTGTCATATTCCGGACCGAGGTCTACAGATTCGGGCGAAAGTTCCACAACACCCGCAGGAAATGCGTCAACAGTCAGGTCATTCGCGTAATATTCGATATTCATATAGCCTCTGCCGAGATAATCGCCCGAAGCGTCGTCTTTATTCGGATCAAGACCGCGCGCGATTTCCCATTCGTCCGGCATTCCGTCATTATCACTGTCGGTTATCTGTTTCTGAACGGCGGCAGGATAGTATTCATCATAATTTACCTGCTTGATGTTATATGTTGAGATGGCTTTCTTTTGTTCGCTGTCTGTTACAGAGTCAACACACGCGCCTGTGAGATAGCCTGTGCCGGTTCTTGCTTCTTCCATAACTTCACGGTCAATTCTCGGACGCGCGTCTGAATTGATACCTGCTCCTGCGTATTTAAGCACTGTTTCAAATGCTTCCTCTGCGGTCTGCGCATTTGGAGCGACAGAAGCGTCGTTTCCATTTATGTCGTATACCGGGAAATATTCCTGCGAGCGGTAAACATTTTCATCAAAGCCTACGCCGCCCCAGTTATCTTTTTCGATATCTGAACTGTATACAGTACCGTCTTTTTTGCGTATTGTGTTGCCGTTTACGAAAAATTTGTAGTTTTCAATTGCCGAACCGCTGCTTCTGACCATAAAGTGATAACTGCCCTTAGTTCCGTTGCCGGCTTTTAAATAGTTGCCGACATAGTTTATATGACCAAGCGTACCGTAGCCGGTCTGGTAGCCCCAGTCGTACATTACATTATTTACAAAATCCATGGAATTTGTTTTTTCGACTTTGCCGCGGAAGTTTCGCGAAATATTATGCGCGATCATATTATGATGCCATGAGTTCTGACCCTTACCGAACATTACGCCGAAGCCGTGCAGACCCTTCGCGTGAGTTGAAACGCAGTTTGAAGGCCCTATAATAGAATACTGCACAGTCTGGTTCATATTGTTTGAATACAAACCCCATTGCTCGTCATTTCCCCAGCCGATTGAACAGTGGTCAATAATCGAGTTTGAACCGTTGCTTCCGCCCCATGCGTCATACTCTCCGCTGCCGCGTTCGCCCGGACGCGACGAAATAAAGCGGATAATCTGATTATCGCCGCCCTGACCAAGTTTGCGTCCTGCAAGCGTAATTCCCGCGCCGCCCGGAGCAGTCTGACCGAGAATGGTTATGTTGCTTTTTACAACTACGTCTGATTTAAGCGTGATAGTTCCGCCTACATCGAATACAACAATTCTGTTTGAACCCGAAACAGCATCACGGAAAGAACCAGCTCCGCTGTCGTTAAGATTGGTTACATGCACAACTTTGCCGCCGCGTCCGCCGGTAGCGTACTTACCGCCGCCCTCCGCGCCCGGAAAAGCCACAATCTGCGCTGCTGACTGCACGAAAGGAATATTTATACATGATGCCGTTACAGCAGCTGCCAGAAGCAGACTAAAAAAATTCTTCTTCATAATTGCCTCTCTTTCTTATCGCGTCTATAAAACTATAAAATAAGCAAATCCGGTGATATATACAAAATTTATCCATATAATATCACCTGAAATCACTGGCTTTAATAATTCGCCTATTATACCATTATATTTAATTATACTAAATTATTTATAAAATGTCAACATAATTTTAGCGATTTTCCACATAAATATATTTCCCGAAAAAAGTTTTTAATAAATATTGACATAAATACTTTACTGTGCTATAATATTAAGTTAATATTGTATTGTTTTCCGGACCGGCTTTCTGCGGGATTTAAAGAGAACAATAATTAGTTTTGAAAATAATTTTAGGAGATGATTCAGATATGGAAAAAGAAGAACTGCAAACGCTGCGCCATTCGGCATCGCATATACTTGCTCAGGCTGTGAAAAGGCTGTTTCCGGATACAAAGCTTGCAATAGGCCCGTCTATCGACAACGGATTCTATTACGACTTTGACACAGACCATGCATTCACGCCGGATGACCTTGAAAAACTTGAGGCGGAAATGAAAAAGATTGTCAAGGAAAACCTCAAAATCGAGCGTTTTGAACTGCCGAGAAACGAGGCTCTTGAATTGATGAAGGACGAGCCTTACAAGGTTGAACTGATCAACGATCTGCCGGAGGACAGCGTAATATCGTTCTATAAGCAGGGTGAATTTACCGACCTCTGCGCCGGTCCTCATGTGAAATATACAAGCAAAGTGAAAGCGTATAAACTTCTGAATATCGCCGGTGCTTACTGGCGCGGAAACGAAAAGAACAAGATGCTCCAGCGTATTTACGGAACTGCTTTTGAAAATAAAGACGCGCTGGCGGAGTATCTTAATATGCTCGAAGAGGCAAAGAAACGCGACCACAGAAAACTCGGGAAAGAACTGGGACTTTTCGCTCTTATGGACGAAGGACCGGGACTGCCGTTCTTCCTGCCTAAGGGTATGATTCTTAAAAATCTTCTCATAGATTACTGGCGTCAGATTCATACAAGAGCCGGTTATCACGAAATATCCACTCCGATAATGCTTAACAAGGATTTATGGATAAGATCGGGACACTGGGATCATTACAGTCAGAATATGTACACAACGGTTATTGAAGAACAGGAATTTGCGGTAAAACCGATGAACTGTCCGGGCGGTATTCTTGTTTATCAGGCTGAACCTCATTCATACCGTGATCTGCCGCTCAGAATGGGCGAACTCGGATTGGTTCACCGCCATGAAAAATCCGGCACACTGCACGGACTGATGCGCGTGCGTTCCTTCACACAGGATGACGCTCACATATTCATGACTCCCGACCAGATAAAAGATGAAATAAAAGGCGTTGTAAATCTTATTGATGAAGTATACAGCCTGTTTGGTTTCAAATATCACGTTGAATTGTCAACGCGTCCTGAGGACAGCATGGGAAGCGACGAGGACTGGGACAGAGCCACAGAAGCGCTCAAGGATGCTCTTGAGGAACTTAATCTTGACTTTGTTATAAACGAGGGTGACGGCGCGTTCTACGGTCCGAAGATAGATTTCCACCTTGAGGACTGCATAGGCAGAACATGGCAGTGCGGTACAATACAGCTTGATTTCCAGCTGCCGGAGCGTTTTGAGATAGAGTATATCGGAAGTGACGGTCAGAGACACAGACCGATTATGATACACAGAGTTGTATTCGGAAGTATTGAGAGATTTATCGGTATTCTTATCGAGCATTTTGCAGGATTTTTCCCGCTCTGGCTTGCGCCTGTACAGGTTAAAGTTCTGCCGGTAAGCGAGCGTCATGTTGAGTATGCGGACAGCGTTGTAAAGAAACTCCGTGAAAATAACATAAGAGTTGAAATTGACGACAGAAACGAAAAGATAGGTTATAAGATCCGCGAGGCTCAGCTTGCAAAGGTTAATTATATGCTTATTGTCGGCGATAAGGAAACAGAATCGAACAGTGTTTCGGTAAGAAGCCATGCGGACGGAGATAAAGGAGCTATGGAATTGGATAGTTTTGTGGCTCAGTTAAAAGAAGAAATAGCTTCAAAAAAATCAAGTCAGTAAAAGGAGGAGTTCTTAATGAGAAAGAATTTCGGCTCAAAGCCATGGACATATCCGCAGCCGGTATTTATCATTGCGGCATACGATGAAAACGGAAACGCTGACGCTATGAATGCGGCATGGGGCGGTATAAGCGATACGGCGCAGGTTTCAATGTGCCTGAGCGCAGGGCATAAAACAGTGAAAAATATACTCAAAAGCGGAGCATTTACAGTAAGCATGGCAGATTCTGCCCATGTTGCAGAGTGTGACTATCTGGGAATCGTATCGGCGAATAACACTCCTGATAAGATGGCAAAATCCGGACTGCACACAACAAAGAGCGAATTTGTTAACGCGCCGCTTATTGATGAACTTGCTATGGCTCTGGAATGTAAACTTATAAGCTACAGTCCGGAAACAGGCATTATGACCGGTGAGATAGTCAATGTATGCGCTGATGAAAGCGTGCTTGACGAAAACGGCAAAATCGACCCGTCAAAACTGAAACCGATCATATTTGACCCTGTAAACAACACATATCTGGAAGTCGGCGCAAAAGTCGGCAACGCGTTTAAGGACGGCGCAAAACTCAAATAAAAACCGATAATGAACTTAGGGCCTGTTTAGTATCCGGATGTGCGTATTTTGCGTACAGACAGATACCGAACAGGCTCTATATAAGTTTTATATGCAAATTCATATTTTGCACCCTTAAAATCGTGTAAATGTAAATATATTGTAAGCATATTGTGATAATATTGTAATTACTATACATAAAGTTAATACGGAGAATATTAAATGAAATCTAATAATACAACAAATAATATAATTACACCATCGGCCTCTGTCAATGCAAAAAACAGGAGGGATGTTAATCTTGACCTGATACGTCTTGCAGCAATATTCTTTTTGCCGTCCCTTCATTTTTTTGCGTATGTTCAGTTTTACGATGTGCCGGTTTCGGGATTTCTGATGTATTTGATGTCAACTGTCCGAAACTTGTCAATGATATGTATTCCGCTGTTTCTGATGCTCACCGGCTACCTTATGTCAAACAAGGAATACAGTCCTGCTTATTTCAAGGGAATAATCCGCGTGCTTATGCTTTTCTTCATATGCAAAACTATGACAGTTATTTTCTATGATTATATGTATATGCACAAAACCATAGATTTTATCGGATATATAAAAGCTCTGTCATCGGGAGGAGAATATTCATGGTATGTCGGACTTTATATGTGGATTTATTGTCTTATACCATTTTTTAACATAATATATCACTCTCTTGACAAAAAACGGAATAAACAGGCTTTGCTGCTGGCTGTTTTCGGTCTTATCTCGCTGCCGCAGTACTCTAACTTTTACAAGGCGGATATGCCCAATTTGTTTAAAGACTTTTATCCCGTTTTTTATTATTTTATAGGCGCTTATATCCGGGAATACCACACCGATAAGAAAAAACTCGCTTCTCTGGCACTGTTTTTGCTGTCAGCTGCCGTAAGCGGATCGGTAAGCTTTCTTATTTCACACAATAATAACTTTGTCAGAAACGACCTGAATTACTCATGGAGCAGCCCGTTTATTGCCGCAATGGCGATTTCCCTTTTTGTATTTCTGCGCAAAATCGACATGAGCAGAACTCCTAAAGCCGCTGCAGCAATTCTGGCAAAGATTTCGGAGCTGTCATTCGGAGCGTATTTACTGTCATGGATATCTGATAACATTCTTTATCCTAAACTCACCAACGCAGTGCCGCAGATAACTGACAGATTAAAATACTACATAATTATGGTACCGCTGATTCTTGTATGCTCGCTGCTTATGTCTGCCGCGGCAAATATCATATATAAGCTGTTTGTATTTTTTTCCAAAAAAATATATGATTTATTGAAATATTAAAAAACAAACATTCAGGAGGAAAAACATGACTGAAAAAATTAAAGACTATTTTAAAAATCTGACTATTTATGACATACTGTATATTGTTGGCTTTCTGCTTATTCTCATAGTATATTTTTATAAGGTTCCGCTTGAAATCCAAGGCGATGACGAGTCATTCTATTTAATGATGCCGAAACGCCTGACAGACGGCGATATATTTATAGTAGATGAATGGCACGGTTCTCAATTTGCGGGATTTCTGTCATATCCCTTTATGGCGCTGCACAGAATGATTTTGGGCACCGACAGCATTGTGCTGCATTTCAGGTTCTTTTATGTGTTTCTTCAATCGGTAAGCGCGCTCGTTATATATTTCCGCCTCAGGGAATATAAACTGTTCGGCGTTTTTGCCGCGTTGTTCTTCTATATCTTTACTCCGTACGATATAACCTCTCCAAGCTATAACGCTCTGGGAGTTATGTTGGTAGCAGTTTCAGGAACACTTCTCGGCACAGCCAAAAGCAAAAAATCACTTTTTGCAGGAGGATTTTTATACGCAGGAGCGGTGCTGTGCTGCCCGTATCTTGCTGTGGCATATCTGATATACTCAATAGGCGCACTGATTTACGCTTTAAAAAAGCACGACAAAACTATATGCGGCAAATGGCTTGCGGCGACAATCGGAATTGCAGTTATGGCTGCTCTGTTTGTAGTGCTCATGCTGTCAAGAGCAAGCATAACTGAAATAAAAAACGCAATTCCGGATTTATTCACCGATCCTGAACATCAGTCAAAACAACTCTTACCAACCATCATATCATATTTTCAGGTAATTCAAAACCACTTTTTTTACGGAAGCGTTCTGTTTACAATATACTTAGTCATTGTTGCCGAGGCTTTAATCGATAAAAAACGGTGTGAGCATAAAATTTTCTATATACTTGTCGCCTCTGCAATTTCGTCACTGATGACTGCAAGCTGTCTGCCCACAGTTATTCTCTACAAATATAACTCAATCATGTTCCCGTTATCTCTTGTAGGGCTCGTATCATTCCTTGTTACCAAAAACAGGAACTATAAAATATTCGCCTTTACATTCCTTGGCGGTATAATATACTCTATGGTGATTCATTTTTCATCTAACCAGCATATATACGCTATTACAATGGCATCGACTGCCGCCAACGTAGGAAGTATCGCAATGCTGGGCATAGCGCTTTCAGAGCTTGACCGCAAAAAGCCAGTCCATAAATATTTCTGCGCTGTCATGATCCTTATGATTTTAGTGCAGCTTGGCTTAATGACAGATGTGAAAATTTATCATAAATTTGCATCACATTCTAAAAACAGCGAACTTACGCAGACTATTCAGACAGGTCCGTATAAGGGTATCAAAGTTACACCCGCTACGGAACAAATATATATGAGCGATTATGAAACGCTTAAACTGCTGATGAACAAAGAGGGCAAAGTACTCTATGCCACTGACATAATATGGTTCTATCTGGCGACTCCGGAGCTTAAAACAGGCGCATACTCCGGCTGGCTTTCAGGATACAATGACAGCACTATCAGCCGCCTTAATCTGTATTACGGCAAATATCCGGACAAACTCCCTGATTATATCTACATTCCGAACAGGCACAGATGGAATATAGAACTCTTCAAAAAAGAAATATTGGACAGATACGGCTTTAAACTCATCTCCAATGACGGAGCAATGATTTACGGCAGATAATTCCAAGAAGCTGCAGCAAAATCATTTTGCCGCAGCTCCTTTTCTGCTGTGATTCAATATTTTTCAGTGTTTCAATATAAACTATTGAAATCTTCTCCGTATAAGTGTATAATATGTATATGATAACTTGTCTGGAGGTAACTACTAATGGCGGATATTTTTCATATAGAAGGCATTGTTGAAGATATTATATATCAGAATGCTGATAACGGATATACCGTATGCGATGTGTACGGCGGCGAAAAATACGGATACTTTACCGCTACCGGCACAATGCCCTATGCCGCGGAGGGTATGGGCGTCATGCTTACGGGAACATGGGTAAATAATCCGTCATACGGCGAACAGTTCAGGGTTGACCTTTACGAGGTCGTTATGCCTTCGGATGAGGACGCGATAGAAGCGTATCTTGCCTCGGGAGTAATTCCGGGTATAGGCGACGCAACCGCGGCAAGACTTATAGAAAAATTCGGCAAAGACATTTTTACAGTTATGCTGACAGAACCCGAAAGATTATCTGAAATAAAGGGAATAAGCCAGAAAAAAGCCCTCAGAATAGGCGAAGATTTCGCAAAAATTCAGGGTATGCAGAATGTGATCATGTTTTTGCAGCAATACAATATATCGGTGAATACAGCGGCGGCGGTATATAAAATCCTCGGAGTAAATGCTGTTGAAAAAATAAAGGAAAATCCTTATATATTATCGGAAAGAATTATGGGAATAAGTTTCAAAACAGCGGACCATATAGCGTTCACGCGCGGTATTCCCAAAAACAGTCCCGAAAGACTGCGCGCCGGAATAAAATACATACTCTCATCCGCGGCTTATTCAGACGGACATATATATATGCCGGAAACCCTGCTGACAGAACACGCGGCATATCACCTTGCGGTTGAGGAATATGAAATAGAAAACACGCTGACATCGCTGATAATGGACAAAAGTATATATTCTGATGAGGCAGACAACAAAAAGGTATATTATCTGTCCTCGTTTTATTCGGCGGAAGTATACACGGCGAAACAGCTTCTATATCTTGCAGAATATAAACAGAATATGAGCGAGGAAAAAATAAATTCGCTTATAGAAAATGCTGAGGCCGATTCCGGAATAACGCTTGCCAGCGAACAAAGAAACGCTGTCGCGGCGGCTATGATTCACGGAGTCACCGTTCTGACCGGCGGCCCCGGAACAGGAAAAACCACAACAATAAATACTATCATAAAAGTTATGCGTGAATGTTCGTATAAAATAGTGCTTACCGCGCCGACAGGACGCGCCGCAAAAAGAATGTCCGAAGTCACCGGACTTGAAGCCGTAACGATACACCGGCTGCTTAAAATGACAAGAGGCGCCGGCGAGGAAACGCATATTTTTGAACGTGATGAAAACAATCCAATAGATGCTGACGTTATCATAGTGGATGAAATGAGTATGGTTGATATTATGCTTATGAACGCGCTTTTAAAGGCAGTGCGTCCGGGTACAAAAATGATTCTGTCGGGCGATGCCGACCAGCTGCCGAGTGTCGGAGCCGGAAATGTGCTTTCGGATATTATAAAAAGCGGAGTGATAGAAACAGTGCGTCTTGACAGAATATTCCGTCAGGCGGAGGAAAGTCTGATAGTAGTGAACGCGCACAGAATTAACTCCGGCGAATGTCCTGAGCTGAAATGCAGAAACAAGGATTTTTTCTTTTTATCAAGAAACACCGCCTCCGGAATTACCTCAACAGTATCCGAACTATGCAAAAAGCGTCTGCCGTCAAGCTACGGAATAGACCCCATAACAAGCATACAGGTCCTCTCTCCCATGAAAAAAGGCAATGCCGGAGTGATCACTTTAAACAATATTCTCCAGAATGAACTCAATCCGTCTTCCATTGAAAAAAAGGAACATAAACACGGAAGTGTGTGTTTCCGCGAAGGCGATAAGGTTATGCAGGTAAAAAATAATTATGACATCGAATGGAACGATGATGACAATGAAAGCGGATTTGGTATATTCAACGGCGATATGGGCATTATTGAAGAAATTGACAACAAAGAAAAGATAATGACCATTCTTTTTGATGATACACGGCGCGTGAAATACAGTTTTTCAAATCTTGACGAGCTTGATCTATCATACGCAATAACAGTTCATAAAAGTCAGGGAAGTGAATTTCCCGTTGTTGTCATGCCGGTATATAACTTCGCGCCGATGCTTATGTGCAGGAATTTATTTTATACCGCTGTCACACGCGCAAAGGATATGGTTATACTGGTCGGAAGTGAAATGGCAGTGCATAAAATGGTCGCGAATAATAACAGAAATGAAAGATATACCTCTCTTGCAGAGCGTATGAAAACTTTTTCAGAGGTATTTTCGGAGGATGTGTTTGCGGAATTATAACAAAATTCATAAGTTCCGCAAAGCCGGCTGATAAATCGGACATTCACAAACTCATATCCCCTGTATCAAATGGGCGCCGCAAAATGCAGCGCCCATTTGATAATTTTTACAGATTATTTTATAAAATCCACTCCGAACGGCGGAAGTACGCCGTCAAAGCTGTTTCCAGAAATCAGTGATTTTCCGGTAAGCGGAACTGTTATTTCATATTCATTGTGATTGAGAACAATTGTATATTCACCACGCTTTATGATTTCCGCGCCGCGGGGAGCGTCTATTATTTCAATTCCGGCATCCCCAGAGATAAGCTTTACAAGCTGTTTCATCGCGTCATCATCTAAATCGCAGCCGATATAGTACACCCTGCCGCTGCCGTATTTGTTTACTGTGACCGCCGCGCTGTCTTTGTAGTATTCACTGCCGTAGCTGCTTATTACCGACGCTGTTTCGGGATTTATAATATCGCACCACATATTTGCTTTACCCGATACTTTTCCCTTAACAATAACTTCTTTCCGCAGAGAATCAAATTCACTCACTTCAATCCCTGCCATTTCCTTAAACACTCCGGGCAGGGTGATCGGACGTATATTATTATACATATCTCTGCTGCCGCTCCGGAATGTAAGAACAAGATTACCGCCGTTTTTAACGTAATTTTTTATATTTTCTACAGTTTCATCATCTGTGATATTGTAAGCCGGCATATAAACGACTTTGTATTTTTCATAATTTCCGTCTGAAACAGCGGTGTTTATATTGAGATTGTTATTTGCTTTATAAAAAGCGTAAAGATGATTTTCATAGTTGTATCTGGCGTTGTGACGTTTTATATCATGTCCCCATAAATTGTCATAGGATTTAACTATAAGCGCGTCATATTTGTTTTCGGCATTTATAATGTATTTTTCGAGTTTACGGAGTTCTCCGCCGGTTTTCTGTAGTTCGTAATATCTTCTGCGCGGAATGCCGTCATGGTCAAGCACACCGTACCAATACTGCTCCATTCCGAACAATGCCGCGCGGAAACGGAAATAGACTATTCCTTCTCCGCCGTGAGCGAGCGCGTGATATGTCCATAGACGGAGCTGTCCGGGACGCGGAGTTGAACCCATAGTATCCCATCCGGCAGGACCGGACTGTTCTTCCATTACCACAAAATTTTTATTTTTTACTCCGCGCATAATTTCATGCGCCATAGAAACATATTCATATTCCGATGTCCCCCATTGATTGTCGGGATAGTTGTCCCATGAAACGAAATCAAGTTCTTTTGACAAATCGTAATAGTTGATATCGGAGAAATGCCCCATCAGATTGTGAGTAACGGGAAGGGATGTATATTTTTTCAGAATATATATCTGCATTTTCTGATATTTCACCCATGAATCGGAGGCAAAGCGTTTATATTCCAGATCAAGCCCCGGATTGTGCGACCATGCTTTTCCGAAATCACCCTCGCATGAATTGTATGCAGGGAGAATAATGTCG
>CAZLOX010000045.1:12127-13141 GCA_964561265.1 uncultured Lachnospiraceae bacterium | reverse complement strand
CAGCAAAATACAGACATTTTTCAAAGTAATATTGTTTCAGGTTCTGAAAAGAATAACCGCGCCTATGGGAAATGAAATAATAACGCTTGTCAAAGACACATCTCTGGCAAACATTATAGGCGTTGCGGAAATAATAATGTCTGCCGAAAGATTTACAAAGCAGGGTCTTATATATCCTATTTTCTCAACAGGTCTGTTTTTTCTCGTATTCTGCGGCATACTCACACTGCTTTTAAGATTTATTGAAAAGAAAATGGATTATTACAGAGATTGATGAATTTTCATCAGGAGGAATTATATGGCTTTTTTAGAAATTAAGGATATTCATAAACAATTCGGAGAAACAGAAGTTCTGAAGGGTGTGGATTTTTCAATAAACAAAGGCGAAGTGCTTGTTATTTTAGGCTCGTCGGGAAGCGGAAAAACAACCCTCCTGAGATGTATCAATTTTCTCGAAACTCCGGATAAGGGCAGAATATCAATAGACGGCGAGACTATATTTGACTCGGACAATTCCAAAAAAACAAAGAACTCGCACGGCAATTTCGGACTGGTATTTCAGTCGTTCAATCTTTTTCCGCAGTATACGGCATTGCAGAACGTCAACCTTGCGGCAAGGCTTGCCGCAAAAAAACGTCCCGATTTCAGACAGAATAAGAAAAAGATATACGATGATATAACAGAAAACGGCATCCGCCTTCTTTCTCAGATGGGACTTGAGGATAAAAAAGACAATTATCCGTGTGAATTGTCGGGAGGACAGCAGCAGAGAGTTTCAATCGCAAGAGCGCTTGCCATGAATCCGAAAGTGTTGTTTTTTGACGAACCGACATCGGCGCTTGACCCGCAGCTTACGGGAGAAATACTGAAAGTAATAAGAAGTCTGGCGCAGCTGAATATGACAATGGTTATAGTGACGCATGAGATTGAATTTGCAAAAAATGTTGCCGATAAGGTTATCTTTATGGACAGCGGAAGGGTACTTGAAGAAGGTCCTCCGGAGGAAATAATAAA
>CAZLOX010000045.1:0-12117 GCA_964561265.1 uncultured Lachnospiraceae bacterium | reverse complement strand
GGACCAAGGAATTTCTGGGCTGTTTCTTTTAAGAAGAGTTAGGCAGGTTTTTATGAGTACATCAGATTTAAAGCGTAAAGCTAGAGATATATTAAGACATTCTTACTGGTGGTCGTTTCTGGTATCGCTGATATTATTTTTAGTATCGGGCGGCATAAACCTTATGCTGCCGGCATATAAAATTGATCCTAATGCGGATTTCAGTACATATGCGGATAAAATCGCAGAGATGCCGCTTCCTATGCTGATGGGAATAGTATCGGTCGTCCTTGTATGTATGCTGATAAGTGTGCTGCTTTCAGTATTTATCAGAGCTCCTTTTATAGTAGGTCATAACTATTTTTATATAAAAGCAGCTGAAAACAATGTCCGCGTAAGCAATATAGGACGCGGATTTCAGCGCGGTTATCTCAACTGCGTAAAAACGATGTTTTTATATAATTTGTACATCTCGTTGTGGAGTCTGCTCTTTATTATACCGGGTATCATAAAATCCTATGAGTATTTTATGGTCGAATATATACTTGCGGAAAATCCGTCGATACCGTCAGGGCGCGCGTTTGAAATAAGCAAAAATACAATGAAAGGGCAGAAATTCAATGTTTTTGTTCTGCAGCTGTCCTTTACAGGCTGGATTCTCCTTGCCTCACTATTGACTATGATTGGATTATCGTATATTGGTATATATTTTGTTATGCCTTATTATAAAGCGACACTGACGCAGATGTATTTCAGACTCAAAGAAAAAGCTCTGGCAATGGGATATGCAGATTATTCCGATTTCAGCGGTCAGTCAGATAAAAATTATACGATTTAACAATGGAGATACTTCAAATAGAAGTATCTCCGTTTTTGCGGGGATAAATATATGAATAAATATAAAATATTAAAAGAATATTTCGGCTATTCTCAGTTCAGGGAGGGGCAGGAAAATATAATAGACGCCGTTCTTTCCGGACAGAACGCGCTTGCCGTTATGCCGACAGGCGCAGGGAAATCCATATGCTTTCAGATTCCGGCGCTCATTTTCAAAGGCATAACAATTGTTGTTTCACCGCTCATATCGCTGATGAAAGATCAGGTGGAAGCGCTGATACAGAACGGCATAAAAGCCGCGTATATCAACAGTTCCATGACATATACTCAGATACAGCGCGTTCTTTACAATGCCTCATTCGGAATGTATAAAATAATATATGTCGCTCCCGAAAGACTGTGCAGCGAGGATTTTCTTGATTTCGCAAAAAATACCGATATATCTATGCTTACTGTGGACGAGGCGCACTGTATATCACAGTGGGGTACGGATTTCCGCCCAAGCTATCTGAAAATAGCCGATTTTTACAGCGAACTGCCGTACAAGCCGGTGATATCCGCTTTTACGGCGACAGCGACAAATGAAGTCAAAGCCGACATTATATATATGCTCAGAATGGAAAATCCATTTGTCCTGACTACCGGATTTGACCGCTCAAATCTGAAATTTTCAGTGGAGCATCCCAAAGACAAATCAGCCGCGCTTGAGGATATTATCGACAGAAACACCGGCAAATGCGGTATAGTTTACTGCAATACGCGAAAAAATGTTGACAGTGTGTATGAATATCTGTGCGGAAAAGGATATCCATGCGCGTGTTATCATGCCGGAATGGACGATATTGCAAGGAAAAACAATCAGGAGGATTTTTTATATGACAAAAAAAATATCATGGTTGCAACAAACGCTTTCGGCATGGGTATAGACAAATCAAATGTATCATTTGTGGTTCACTATAATATGCCCAAGGATATGGAAAGCTATTATCAGGAAGCCGGCAGGGCGGGACGTGACGGAGAACCGGCGGAATGTGTAATACTTTACAGCAAGGGCGATGTGCATACAAATCAGTTTCTTATAGACCGCGGAGAAAGCGATTATGAAATTGACGATGCGGCAAGAGAGGAACTGCGCGCGCGCGATATGGAAAGACTGAAAAAAATGACCTTCTACTGCAATATAACAGAATGTCTGAGGCATTATATTCTGGACTATTTCGGCGAGGAATCGGAGCATTACTGCGGCAACTGCGGCAACTGCCTCAGTAATTATGAAGATATTGATATTACGGTTGACAGCCAGAAAATATTGTCCTGCATAATACGCGTAAAGCAGAATTACGGAGTAAATATGATAGTAAGCATACTCAGAGGTTCAAAGAGCGAACGAGTGACGCGTCTTGGAATGGACAGTCTTTCCACATACGGAATAATGAAAGAGAAAAAATCCGATTATATCCGTGAAGTGATAAATTATCTCGAATACAACGGATACATATTCTCAACAAAAGATCAGTATTCCGTGCTGAAAGTAACGGAAAAGGCAAGAGGAATACTGAAAGGAGAGGTTCAGGTTTCGATGAAAACGGCGCATAAAGAGCCGGAAAAAGACAAGGCGCTTAATGTTGACCGTATACAGACAAACGAACTTTTCCTTGAACTCAGAAAGCTGCGAACCACCATTGCTCTTGAACAGAATGTACCGTCATATATCATATTCACCGATGCCGCGCTTAATGATATGTGCGCTAAACTTCCGAGGAATGAAAAGGAATTTCTTGAGGTGTCCGGAGTCGGCGAAAGGAAACTCGAACTTTACGGCAAGCATTTCATTAAGGCTATAAATGATTATATCGCTGTGAATGATATTTCCGCCGAACACGAAAATGCAGCAGTGCGTCTGCTTAAAAACGTAGCCGAAAATATTGACAAGGTGCAGACCGAAGATAAAATCACAATCACGCAGTTCTGCAAAAATATTATGGAGCAGTCGGAGCTGTCCTCCGGTATAAACAAAGTGCGCGATTCTATTGTGGCATGGCTTCTTCATAACGATTTCCTCAGAGAAGAAAAAGACTGCCGCGGCGTTCTATCCAAAAGAGCCGGAACCGCCGCCGCGGATATCGGAATTGAAGAGCAGGAGCGGGAAAGTCAGTCCGGAGAAATATTTCACACAGTTTACTACACCCCGTCCGCGCAGAGGTATATTCTGGATAATTTCGATGTGATCATAGATCATCATGCAAAAAACACACTATAAACACATTAAAATCAATATGCTTTTTGTGTAATATCACTAAAAAATATTACGAAATATTTAGCAATAATACTATTGAATATTTTTCATAGGTATGGTATAATGAATATATAAAACTAATAGAAAAGGGGTGGATTTATTATGGAAACAAGAGCCATAAAAATCAAATCTAAAACAAACAGTAAGATATTTATAAATGTCATACCAGGACATTTTGCAACCTCAAATTCACACGTTGATTACTATGTTGACATGACAAGTATCAGCAGAAATCATTTAATGGCGCATAACGCAGCAGAGGAAATGGCAAGCAAATATTCCAACAGCACCCTGATAGATACCGTTATCTGCATGGACGGCACAGAGGTTATAGGCGCATTCTTCGCACAGGCAATATCACAGTCGCATCTGTCTATGAATGAAAACAAAAGCATAAATGTTATCACGCCGGAATTTAACCCGAACGGTCAGATCTTATTCCGCGATAACCTCCAGCCGATGATTATGAATAAAAAAATTATTCTTCTCGTATCGTCTGTAACAACGGGTAAAACACTGACAAGGGCTAACCGTGTAATGCAGTATTACGGCGGAGAAATAGTGGGCATTTCGGCTATATTCAGCGCGGTTGACGATTCAAACGGAATCAGGGTCAATTCACTGTTTAAAACAAGCGACCTGCCGAATTACAACACATTCCCGTTTGACGAATGTCCGTTCTGCCAGAAAGGCCGGAAAATTGACGCTATTGTAAACGGTTACGGATATTCAAGAATATAATTCAATAAGATAATACCTTTTTAAAATCCAACATATGAGCCTGTCCGGATCTGTCCGGACGGGTTCTTTTATTATCAATAAACACACAAACAAAAGCGCCTGCTCAAACGCTTACACGTTCGGCAGACGCCTTTTATCGGCTGTTTTACAGCCTCTTTTTAATTGTTATAATAGTTTTTATTGAATAGTAACCACACTGCAGTATGGCGTCATATCTGCTTTCCATACAAATACTTTCGCACCTGCCGGAACAGTATCCGCTGACTGCGCTGTGCCGTCCTTCGCCTTCGGCAATTCAACTATCTTGATTGAAGTGCAGCTGCCGTCTGCGGCATAAGTAACGATATACGCATATCCGCCGTCATTTGCAGCGTTTGCCTTTATCTGAACTTTGCCGTCTGCTGCCTTTTCAACATCAAATACAGGATCTGTATCCGGTGTCGGTGTGTTATCAGGATCTGTTGACGGAGTCGGACTCGGTGTCGGTGTGTTGTCAGGATCAGGATCTGTTGACGGGCTCGGACTCGGTGTAGCCGGAGTTTCGTTTACTTTTACAACCATAATGTAATCCAGACAAGCCATACTTGTTCCCGCTGTTGTCTTAGCAACTTTAACAACAGTATCCGCGTCAACTGTAAATTCAGCTGATTCACCCGGAACGTGAGAACCTGTCGTTGTAACTGCCATCACACTTGTCTCTCCTGCTGTAAATGTATATGTGGACTGGCTTTCGTCGGTCTTGCCGCCGCCCCATGCGCCTACATATACTTTATATTTACCTGCCGGAAGTGTTGCAAGTGTTACTGCATCTTCGCCTTCAATGTCGCCGCCTTTGCCCATTGAGCATCTGATACCTGCATTGCTGACATCATTGTCAGTAAATCCGTCAATATCTTCCGCTTCTGAGAAATACACGCTTTCAATATCGCTCTGCAGCGCATAATTCAATGTTTCTGTAACATCCGCATTCGTTACAGCAACCTGCTTATTGTATTCATTATCTATTGATGCGCCCGCAGCAAGGAAATATACTTTGCTGTCCTTAACAATATATCTTGCATAAGGAATTTTAACGCTGTCGCCTTCAAATACTTCCGCTTCGCCTACTTTGCCGAGGTCGGCCTCATCGCTGCCCTTTGCATTGACTGTAACTTTATATTTTCCGGCTGCTTTATATGTAAGTGTGATAACATTGTTCTCTGCATTATCTGTGAGTGTAATTACATCGCCGCCGCTTACATATATGTATTTCTGTGCAGCTGTAACATTGCCGTCTTCATCCTTTGTTTCTAAAGTGAAGTCCTTTTTGTCATCAGCTTCGGCGCCGAATGGCATACCTACAAAGCCATCCTTTGTTACGTTCTTAAGCTCTGTTCCGTCTGCGTCAACATACTTCAATGTATATTCAACAGCCGGTTTTGTTGAAATAACGATTTCCAGTTTCGGCTGATCAGCTTCTGCCGCGCCTTTACCGTATATATTTCCGCCTGCAGCGCCGCCTGAGAATGCAAACAATACTTCTTTTTCACCGTTTGCAATCATATTCTTTACAGCCGCCGTTACATCAGCTTCGCACTCTGTATATGTTGCCGGTAAACTGAATGTTTTCAGAACTGTCGGCTTTGCTAACATCGGAATTATCCAGTCAGCCTGTTCGCCGGTGAGATCAATTGTATCTAACGCGACATTAGCTACATCCATTGTGTAAGTTCCTCTTGAACTCTTTGCTTTAAATGTAAGTTTTGCACTTACAACCGCGTTTGCTTTTTCCGGCAGATCTGCTTCATTGAATCCGAACTGTGAATAAACTGTAGCTATCCAGCCTGATTCTGCTCCCCAGTTATTATAATAATGTTCTGCAAGGTCAACAGTCTTTCCTGCCGTGTTTGAACCGCCCTGCTGAGCAAGTGTGTGAATAAGTTCAGCTTTTACTGTCTTATCATCATAAGTTTTCTCTGATACTGTAACAGAAATGTTTGTAACATCTGCAGTTGTTACTTCAACAACATTTGCCGCAGTATCTCCTACTTTTACAACTACATCATACTTCTCAGTATCTACGCCGTCTTTAAGCGTGTATGTGATAGTGTATGAACCAGGAGCAACGTCTGCAAAGCTGAATGTGCCGTTCTCCTCAACTGTCGCTTCAACAGCTTTTGCATCTTCATCGTCCTTCAATGTAAGCGCAACCTTTTCAACCTTGTCTGCTGGCGCTGTACCGCTTACTGTGTAAGTCTTTATTTTTGTATTGATAGTGAACGCGTTGTTGTCAGCCTCTGTAACAGTAAGAGTTTTTGCAACGTCACCGTCTGCAACATATCCGGCTTTCAGTTCATACTCAATTTCATATTCGCCTGCCGGAACATTGAATGTTACTTTGCCGTCTGCAATTTCACCCTCGAATTTATCATCCGAATGAACCAATGTAACCGATTCAACGCCTTCGCCAACTGTGCCAACTACAGCAAATTTTTCAGTAGCGTCCTCAATCAGCGGAAGTTCAATTTCCATATCGCCTTCAACTACAACATCTCTTGTAAAGCCTTCAGCGGCAGTATTAAGTTTGAAACCATCTTCACAAGCTATATAGATTTTATAAGTTCCTTTAGGAACATCAAATTCTATTTTGCCGCCGTTGTCTGCTTTTACTATTCTCTGAACAACTTTGATGTTCTCTCCGCTGCCCTGTTCAAGTCTTGCAGATTTAATATTTTCAACATCTTTAATTGCAACCTTGTAAGTCTTAGCCTTTGTCTTGATTGCAAATGCCGTTGCATTATCAACTGTTACTGTAATATCAGTCGTCAATTCGCTGTCAAGTACAAATTCGTCATTCAGTTCATAACCCAATGTATATTCGCCCGGTTCAACATCTTTAAATGTTGCTGTTGTGCCGTCGATTGTACCTGTAATAGGTTCATTTCCTTCACCTTTTTTGGTGAGTGTTACTGATTTAACACCGGCGTCAACTGTACCGGAAATTGTAGCAGGGAGTTCGCCCGTTTTTTCAATTAAGATGTAATCGATAGAAACCTGACCGTCCGAAGGTTTAAATCCTAATTTATCTCCTTCATTCAGCTCAACATTCTCTGCTACAAAATCCTTAATAGCATTTATAGAAATACTCTTTAGCGAATATTCTTCTACTTTTGTGCTGTTTTTTGTTATTTCAAATGTTCTATCGCTATTAACATTATTTGAATACCCTCTTAAAGTAACCTTATATATTCCCTTTTCCGCAGCTGTGAAGAATTCTTGTTCTTTACTCCAGCCTCTCTTGGCATTTAAACCGGATAATCTGTTGTCACCTGTATTAACCATTACAGTCGAACCGGATATATCCTCGCCTTCTATGAACGCTGCAACTGTATTTTCCTTATAAACTGCATATTCAACATCTTCCGTAATTGTTTCCGATTTGAGTTCTACCTCTTTGCCATATGCAGTTGCATCGACTTTATATATGTTATTATCTTTAACAATATATGCAGGGTACGAATAAGTAAATTTATCGCCGGTATACTTGTCAGCAACAGACGGTGTTATTGTCTGAATAACCGTATCGCCAGCCTTGCAGTTTACTGTTAACGCGCCTGCTTTTAATATTTTATCAAAATATACATTAATAACATTATTTTCTCCAACAACTGTATACGGTAGAGCTGTTGCATTTGACGCATTTTCATTGTAAACATATTTTGCATCATCCTGAACAACATCGGCAAGAGTCAGGTCTTCAGCTACAATTGTATCATCAACAATCTTTGTGAATGTTCCCTGTGTGAGTGTAGGAACTGCATCTGTTGTATCTGTTATGTAATAGTTAACTATTACCTGTACCTCTTTCGGACTTCCCACTGTAACCTCAAAGGACTGCGTTGCTTTCTCGTAATCATCTTCACCCGCAGCGGTAACTGTTATGGTAGCTTTGCCGTCAGCCACGCCTTTAACGGTCAGAACACCGTCAGCCACAGTTGCCGTTGCTACTTCTGTGTTATCTGACTCGGCTGATACTGTATTTGCATCAGAGCTTGTAACCTTATATGTAGCCTCAGCCTCTGTTTCTATCTTAGCATCTTTGATTTCTGAATCATCATTATTTTTAACAGAAACCGTCGGCATTGTTAACTCATAAACTTTGAAATTGGATATATTATCTGTCCTGTTTCGACCCGTTCTGTATATAATACCATTATTAACCTCAGATAAATCCGCAAGAGATTTTTGTTCATAATTCGCAGCTCCAGATTCTTTAGCATAATAAGCTGCTTTTTTATTTATATTGTCAATAACAATTGCTACAGCATAAGTTTTACTCGTATCAGTCATACCCAAATCTGCCGCATGTTTGCTTGAGCCAAAATCATTATAGTGACTACCAGAGTTAGTTTTACTTGTAGCTATCTGACTAGAATTATTGCTGGTATTATTTCCTGTATTTGTTTTAAAATCAAATTCATAACGATATACCTTACCCGCAGCAGCTTCTATAGTAGCAGACTGATAGTATAAATAGTTATTATTGTTATTGGCTTGAGACGCTGCATTTAATACTCCATCTTCCACTGTCAAGTTAAGATTAGACCCCGTTAAATTCCAACCATCGCCAAGATCTGTTATCGCTACAGTATCGGACAGAGCTGACCAATCTGCTGCGTATAACTCCGATTTAGCACTTGCCATCAGCGGCATGACAAGTCCCGTCTGCAAAACTATAGCGGCAGACACCATCAAAGCTACCGCTTTCTTTAAAAATTTACTTTTCATTTCTCTCTCCTCTCTTCAAATAAAAAGCCGATTTTTTACCATTATTTTGTGTTGTTCTCTCCTTTCTTACAAAGGCAAGGTGAAATAAATTTCACCTTGATTCTCTGCGCCGCATCCCTCCCGGCCCTCTTCCGGACAAATGTATCAATAAAGAGAGAAAAACACGCTCACAGGCTCGCCAAAACCTGTTTATATGTGACCGTAAAGCGTATATGCCGTCGCTTTTTCCGGTTAAAATTTGTGGTGTTTTAAAGCAAATTATCCGAAAAAGAGCCGGCAGGAATGCATCGCATATTGTGTCGTTTCCGGTTGAATTTCGTCCGGATTTTCTACTTGGAATGCTGGCTTTTCCGCATAAAAACGCCGTCAGAAGATTTTAACCGAAAAGTATACATTTTGGTTAAAATTTTTTTTAGCAAAATTTATGGAAAATTTTTATTTGTTATTGACAAAGTTTCATTGTGATGTTATAATATTATTGGTTAAAATGTTCAATAAAATGTTTTAACTAAAAAGTATAGTTTTTGATTAAATTTTCATAATATTGGAAGTTAAGATTTGGCTTGTTTATGCGGTTCCTCAGTTATGGGGAGCCTTTTTTGCGCGGAAAAATGCCGGTGAAATTATTTTTTTACATACTTTCGGTTAAAATTGATGTTATCGGATTTTTTTAATAAAGGGATTGACACGACGGTGATTATGGGGTATAATAGTTATTGATGAATATTGGAATAATAATGATAGTGTGTTTCATCAAAAAAAGAACCGCAGGTGTGCTAGACCTGCGGTTCTTACTTTTATTAAGCTGCTTTATAATAATGGAATACTTTTAATAAACTAAAATTACAGCTTATCTTTTTTTGAAATTTTCTTTTTTGATATATTGCTTATCAATGAACGTATGTAATCTATGATTACATCTTGTATCAATGCTACCGCAATATCTGCCAAAAATTTCATAATAGTGTGTTTCATCTGCATCCCTCCTTTCATATGAGGGTGCGCAGCTTAATAAAACATCAGCAAAATACTAGTTATTGCTGACTATTATATAATATCACACTTTGGCTGATATTTCAAGTAATATTCTGAAATTTCGATATACTTTGCATGAAATAAATTTTAATAAAATGATTGACATAGCTGTAATTATGAAGTATAATAAATATTGTAATTACATTTTGTATCACGGTTATCAAAATATCAGTCAGGAATTTGATAATAAAATAATTCATCTTTATCCCCCCTTTCATGTGAGGGTGAATAGCTTAATAAAACATCTGACGGATTTTTTAAGCGTGATTGCAACAAAAAAAAAACAGACCGTACCGGAAAATAACATTTCCATTTCCGGTACGGTCTGTTTTTATTAACTTACTTTTTTCCGCAATGCTTTCCCGCCGCCGCGCACGCGCTGCATCCGCATCCGCAGGAGGATCTGCCCTTTTTTTTGTTCCGTATCATCGAAACGACAATTCCGGCAACGGCGGCAAGCAGAAGCACGCCTATAATAACAGTTCCGAGCATATATACCCCCTCCTTATATTTTCATATTTGTTGTAAGGCTGTCTGATTCCTTATACGGTCTGAACAGCATATACACTATCAAAGCAAGCACCGCAAGAGCAAATATTACTCCGATAACGCTTACACCGCCGGCAAAAATTCTGCCGAACTGATAAATCATAAGCGATACAAGATATGCGAATATGCACTGATATCCGATAGCGAACCAAGTCCATTTTATGTTGTTCATTTCACGTCTGATCGCGCCGATCGCGGCAAAGCACGGAGCGCACAAGAGGTTAAACACAAGGAATGAAAATCCGCTTATCGGAGTGAATGCCTCCGCGAGATTTGCATAAACTGTGCCGGTGCCGCTGTAAAGTACGCCCATAGTTCCGACAATATTTTCCTTTGCAACAAGTCCTGTGATTGACGCAACAGCCGCCTGCCAGTTTCCCCAGCCGAGCGGAATGAATATCCAGCCGATTGCGTTTCCTATATATGCCAGTATGCTTGAATCAATCTGATCTTCTGAAAGCATTCCGAAATGTCCGTCAGCAAATCCGAAATATGTCATAAACCATACAAGTATAGTTGAAAGCAGAATGATAGTTCCGGCTTTTTTGATAAACGACCATCCGCGTTCCCACATACTGCGGAGCAGGTTGGAAATTGTCGGCATATGATATGCCGGAAGTTCCATAACGAACGGCGCCGGATTTCCCGCAAACATTCTTGTTTTTTTGAGCATAACGCCGGAGATGATGATCGCCGCCATACCGATGAAATAAGCGGAAGTTGCCACCCATGCCGAACCGCCGAATATAGCGCCGGCAATCATTGAGATAAACGGAACTTTTGCGCCGCACGGAATAAATGTGGTAGTCATTATTGTCATTTTCCTGTCGCGGTCATTTTCGATAGTTCTTGATGCCATAATTCCGGGCACGCCGCATCCTGTGCCGACAAGCATAGGAATGAAGGATTTGCCGGAAAGACCGAATTTGCGGAATATTCTGTCAAGCACAAACGCGATACGCGCCATATATCCGCACGCCTCCAGAAATGCGAGCAGTAAGAAAAGCACAAGCATCTGCGGAACAAATCCGATTACCGCGCCGACACCGGCAACAATACCGTCAAGGATAAGACCGCTGAGCCATTCAGCGCATCCTGCCGCGTCCAGTCCGCGCTCAATCAAAGCCGGAATACCCGGTACCCAAACGCCGTAATCAGCCGGATCAGGTTCCTCACAGCCATATTCTTCAAGAGTTTCAACAGCGCCAAGGAAATCATCATATGATGCCTGTACCTCCTCATCCGCCATTGTTTCCTCATCAACTATTGTATAGGAAACCTCGTTAGTATTCCTGACTTTTTTGCCAAACTCATCAAGTTCAGCTATTGCAGTGCTGACATCAAAATCCTCTGATTCGGTATCAAGAGCGTTTTCGATTTCTTCCGTATCAATATCATTATCTGCCGCATAGTCAATAAATGCGTTTACTATCTGTGATGCTTCTGTAAATTCATCAGTGGCATCCTCATAGCCGGATGAACCTATGCCGAATAAATGCCATCCGTCGCCGAACAGTCCGTCATTTGCCCAGTCGGTCGCCATAGAGCCAATCGTTATCATTGAAATATAATAAACAAGGAACATGATAACGGCAAATACAGGCAGTCCGAGCCATCTGTTCGTCACAATTCTGTCTATCTTGTCGGAGGTTGAAAGTCCGCCGGTTTTTTTCTTTTTATAGCAGCCTTTGATAATCTGAGCGATATATATGTACCTTTCATTTGTGATAATGCTTTCCGCGTCATCGTCGAGTTCTTCTTCTGCAGCGGCAATATCCTTTTCGATATGATCAAGAGTATTCTGCGGTATATTAAGCTGTGAAATCACTTTTTCATCGCGTTCAAATATTTTGATTGAATACCATCTCTGCTGTTCCTCCGGCATATCATGGACGGCGGCTTCTTCAATATGA
>CAZLOX010000044.1:0-13207 GCA_964561265.1 uncultured Lachnospiraceae bacterium | reverse complement strand
AAATTCCACGGCCCGAAAGGTGTGGGACTGCTTTATATCAGAAACGGTATAAAAATTGACAATCTTATCCACGGCGGCGGTCAGGAAAGAGGCAAACGCGCCGCAACTGAAAATACCGCCGGTATTATCGGTCTTGCAAAGGCTCTCGAACTGGCTGTAAACAATATGGAGGAAAATACCGCCAAAATGAAACATATGCGCGACAGGCTCATAAAGGGAATAAAGGAGAAAATATCTTATTGTATCCTCAACGGCCCCGAAGATGAGACCCGTCTGTGCAATAATGTCAATTTTTCCTTTAAATATATTGAAGGCGAGTCTATACTTATGCTTCTGGATATGAAAGGAATATGCGCGTCAAGCGGTTCGGCGTGCGCGTCAGGCTCACTTGACCCGTCGCACGTTCTTCTTGCAATAGGACTTCCCCATGAAACAGCGCACGGTTCGCTGCGCCTCAGCGTAAGCGAGTTTACCACTGATGAAGAAGTGGATTATGTACTTGAGGTTCTTCCGCCGATAATACAGCGTCTGCGCAATATGTCGCCGCTGTATGAGGGCGTGGAGGAATGACGGATATATTTTATTTAATATAAGGATGTGTTTTTATGTACAGCGAAAAGGTTATGGATCATTTTTCAAATCCGCGCAATGTCGGCGAAATTAAAGACGCAAACGCAGTCGGAGAAGTCGGCAATGCAAAATGCGGGGATATTATGAAAATATATATGGATATTGAAAATGATGTAATAAAAGACATTAAATTCAAGACATTCGGATGCGGAGCGGCAATAGCGACAAGTTCCATGGCAACTGAAATGGTTAAGGGCAAAACGGTTGACGAGGCGCTTTCCCTGACCAACAAAGCCGTTATGGACGCGCTTGACGGACTTCCGCCGGAAAAAATACATTGCTCCGTGCTTGCCGAAGAAGCTATTCACGCGGCTATAAGCAATTACAGAGGCAATTCCGATTACACAAATACACAATGCACCGGCTGCTGCAGTTCATGCTCAAAACATGACGCCGAATAAATTATGATTTGATTTAACCATTATTTACTTAAATAAACAACAGCGTGAAAAGTCAGTAGTTTCATTAACATTTTATACCAAACAGAACGGCATATGTTATAAAATGCTGTTCTGTTTTTGTATAATGTACACAATTTTTCTCTTTATATTCAGAAAATAAAAAAAACTCTTGCAATGACGGAAATTTTTATATATAATATAATATGTGTACATCGTTTGATTTGATTTTTAAACAGCAGACGATGATTAAATAATATAATCTGTAACCGAAAATTTAATTATACTGGTTATTGCAGTTATCCTATAATAAAGCGGCAATTTTTTGAAGGAGGCATTTGATGAAATTAATAATAGATGCAATGGGAGGAGATAATGCACCTCACGCACCTGTTGAGGCTGCAGTACAGGCGGTGAACTCGCTTGACATTGATATTCTGCTTGTCGGCAGACAGGATGTGATAAAGAAAGAATTGTCGTCTTACAGCTATGATAAATCTAAAATCACAATAATGAACTGCAACGATGTGATATCAAATTATGACGAGCCTGTAAAGGCTGTAAAGCACAGGCTTGACGCGTCTGTGGTTGTCGCGGCTAATCTTCTCAAAAACGGCGGCGGCGACGCGATGCTTTCAATGGGAAGCACTGGAGCGCTTCTTGCATCGGGACTTCTGATAGTCGGAAGAATAAAAGGGATATCACGTCCCGCTCTGGCGACTGTTCTTCCCACAAAAGACGGGGCGGTGCTTCTTATGGACGCCGGCGCAAACACCGTCTGCCGCAGTGATAATCTTGTTCAGTTTGCCGTTATGGGAAGCGTATATATGAAAAATGTGATGAACATACCCTCTCCGAAAATCGGACTTGTCAGCAACGGTGAAGAGGAAAGCAAGGGCAATGACCTTGTGAAGGAAACATATCCTCTCCTGCAGAATGCTCCGGTCAATTTTTACGGAAATATAGAGGGCAGAGATATCAATTCCGGACTTGTCGATGTCGCGGTATGCGACGGATTTGTCGGAAATGTTATACTTAAAACTGTTGAAGGCGTTGGTATGCTCGTAAATGATATGGTTAAAAATATGTTTATGAAAAACGTCAAAACAAAATGCAGCGCAATGCTTGTAAAGGACGGACTCAGGGCGTTCAAAAAGAAGATGGATTATACCGAATACGGCGGGGCTCCTCTTCTCGGAACAAAAAAACCTGTTATAAAGGGGCATGGCTCCTCCAATACAAAGGCGGTATTCTCCGCTATAAAACAGGCGAAAAAGTTTGTGGAAACAAACGTTATCGACGATATACAGAAATATCTGTCAGACTGATATCTGTCAGAGAATGTGTTACTGACGTTTTGAAAGGAGATAATTTATAAAAATGATTAAAGCAAGAATATCCGGCATGGGTTTTTATGCGCCTGAAAAGGTTTATGACAACGCATATATGGAACAAATTGTGGAAACCAATGATGAATGGATTGTTCAGAGGACGGGAATAAAACAAAGACATATTTCTGCCGATGATGAATTTACAAGCGATCTGGCGACTAAAGCGGCTCTTGCAGCTTTGGAAAATTCAGGCACTTCAGCGGAGGAAATCGAACTTATAATAGTCGCAACTGTTACCCCCGATTATTTCACACCGTCAACCGCGTGCGTTGTTCAGAAAAATATAGGCGCCGAAAACGCTGCCGCTTTTGATATGAACGCCGCCTGTTCGGGATTTGTTGCGGCTCTTGACACAGCGGAGAAATTCATAGCTGTGGGCAAATATAAAAAAGTTCTCGTTATAGGCGCGGACGCGCTGAGCAAGGCTACCGACTATAAAGACAGATCCACCTGCATATTATTCGGTGACGCGGCAGGAGCGGCTGTTGTTGAGGCGTCAGAAAAAGGCGGTCTTATCGCATCGAGAATAGGCGCTAAGGGAAAAGATTATGATAAAATAACCAATCTTGCCTACCGAAAAGATGATGCCGAGCTTGAAAAGCGTATAACAAAACGAAACGGTTTGTTATGGATGGCAGGCAGTGAGGTTATGAAATTTGCCGTCAGGGTAATGGCGGACGCGGCAAAAAAAGTTGCTGAGGATGCCGGAATAGAAATACAGGATGTGGATCTTCTTGTTCCCCATCAGGCAAATATCCGCATTATAGACGGTGCGGCAAAAAGACTTGATATAGATGATGAAAAAGTATTCAAGAATATACAGAAATACGGAAACACCTCGGCGGCGTCCATTCCTGTTGCTCTTTGCGAGGCGCTTTCAGAGGGAAAAATAAAAGAAGGCGACAAGGTTCTTATCGTAGGTTTCGGCGCGGGACTTACATGGGGTGCGGCGCTTATTGAATGGTAAAGGAGATTTATTATGGGAAAAACAGCGTTTATTTTTTCCGGACAAGGCGCTCAGACAATAGGCATGGGCAAAGAACTTGCCGAAAATTTTGAATGTGCGGACAGGGTATTTTGCGAAGCAGGTGAAACACTCGGTTTTGACGTGAAGGATATGATATGGAACGGCAGCGAAGAAACTCTTATGATAACAGAAAATACACAGCCGGCTATTGTTACAATGAGTACGGCGGCGCTGAGAGTTCTTGAGGAAAAAGGCATAAAGGCAGATTTTGCCGCGGGGCTTAGTCTGGGCGAATATACGGCGCATATAGCGTCCGGTTCAATGAGTTTCCCGGATGCGGTGAAACTGGTGAAAAAAAGAGGAAAATATATGCAGGAAGAAGTTCCTGTCGGCAAAGGCGCAATGGCGGCTATTATCGCGCTTGAACCGGAAAAAGTTATTGAATGCTGCAAAAAAGCATCGCAGATTGGCGTGTGCGAGCCGGCTAATTTCAACTGCCCCGGACAGATCGCGATATCGGGCGAAACAGAGGCTGTTGAAAAATGCTGTGAATACGCAAAAGAGGCAGGCGCAAAACGCGCGGTCAAACTTGCAGTATCGGCGCCTTTCCATTGTTCAATGCTTGTCGGCGCAGGAGAAAAACTGGCTGAGGAACTTAAAAATGTAGAAATATCCGATATGAAAATTCCTGTTATTTCAAATGTCACAGCTGATTATGTTTCATCAAAGGAGGAAATCAAGCCGCTGCTGATACGTCAGGTTTCATCTTCGGTTAAATGGGAAGAAAGCGTAAGACGCATGATTGCAGACGGGGCGGACACATTTATAGAAATAGGCCCGGGAAAAGCGCTTTCCGGCTTTGTTAAGAAGATAGACAGAAGCGTTAAAATATTTAACGTGGAAAATATGGATTCATTAAATAAAACTTTGGAAGGATTGGGTGTTTGATAATGCTTAAAGGAAGAACTGCGGTAATAACCGGTTCGGGACGCGGAATAGGAAAATCTATCGCAATGAAACTTGCCGGATACGGCGCAAATATTGTAATAAACGATATCCCGTCATCAACATACGCTGACGAAACCTGCGAAGAAATCAAAGCTCTCGGCGTTGATTCCATTGTCGTAAAAGGCGATGTGAGAAATTATTCAGATGTTGAAAACCTTATGAAAACCGCTATTGAAAAATTCGGGAAAATAGATATACTTATAAACAATGCCGGAGTTACACGCGACGGTCTTTTGATGAGAATGAGCGAGGAAGACTGGGATCTTGTGCTTGATATAAACTTAAAAGGCGCATTTAACTGCATTAAGGCTGTATCGCGTCCTATGTCAAAGGCGCGCGGCGGCGTTATAGTAAATATTTCATCGGTTGTCGGTGTTATGGGAAATGCCGGACAGGTGAATTATTCTTCATCCAAGGCAGGTCTTATAGGCATGACAAAGTCGGTGGCAAAAGAATTATCTTCAAGAAATATCAGATGCAACGCCGTTGCGCCCGGATTTATTCAGTCCGATATGACCGACAAACTGCCGGATGATATCAAGAAAAAATATCTTGAAGGAATACCTCTTTCAAGATTCGGCACAACAGAGGATATCGCCGATGTTGTCGCATTTCTGGTATCTGATATGTCAAAGTATGTTACCGGACAGGTAATCAATGTAGACGGCGGACTTGTAATGTGATTATAGCGGCATAGCCGTTATATATACATATCCAATTTGTGTGTACAGCACAATGAAAGGGGGTGTAACAATGGAGTTTGATAAGATTAAAGATATTATAGTTGACCAGTTGGGAGTAAGTGAAGACGACGTAGTAATGGAAGCTTCATTCGTGGATGATCTGGGCGCCGATTCATTAGACGTTGTTGAATTGATCATGGCGTTGGAGGAGGCATTTGACATTGAAATTCCTGATGCGGACGCTGAAAAAATCTCAACAGTGGCAGATGTTGTTGAATATGTAAAACAAGCATAATGGGATGTGATATGCGGCGGCATGTTATTTAATATGCCGCCGCATATTATAAAGTATTTACAGTTATCTGAAAATAAATAAAGGCTTTAGAGCCTGTTTAATATATTTGTGAAAATTTTTATTTTCATTTTTGAAAGGGAGAAATTTTATGAGAAGAGTAGTTGTAACGGGATTGGGAGTAATTACGCCTATCGGAAATAATGTTCAGACCTTCTGGAACAATATTAAAAACGGCGAATGCGGAATAGATAAAGTTACAAGCTTTGACGCGTCTGAATTTAAGTGTCAGATTGCCGCCGAGGTTAAGGATTTCGACCCGAAAGACTATATAGAAGCTAAAGAAGCAAGAAAAATGGACAGATTTACCCAGTTTGCTCTCGCGGCTGCACTGGATGCGCTGAAAGATTCGGGTATTGATATGGAAAAGGAAGATAAATGGCGTGTAGGCGTTGTAACAGGTGCCGGAGTGGGAGGAATTTCCACTATGGAAGATCAGCACGTAACACTTTTGAATAAAGGCCCCGGACGTATAAGTCCGTTCTTTATTCCGATGATGATTTCCAATATGGGAGCTGCTCAGATCGCGATTAAAACAGGCGCTCAGGGGGTAAACTATAATGTAGTTTCAGCCTGCGCGTCAAGTACAAATGCAGTGGGCGAAGCTTACAGACATATAAAATACGGTTCAAGCGACGTTATCATAGCAGGCGGAGCAGAAGCGTCGATAACTCCGCTTTCATTCAGCGGATTCTGCTCAATGAAGGCTATGTCTACTTCAAATGATAATCCAAAAGAGGCAAGCCGTCCGTTTGACGCTGAAAGAGATGGATTCGTCATGGGCGAAGGCGCAGGATTTTTAATTCTTGAAGAACTTGAACACGCAAAAGCGAGAAACGCAAAAATCATATGTGAAATGGTAGGATACGGAACAACAGATGACGCTTATCATATAACAAGTCCGATACCCGGCGGCAAAGGCGGCGCAAAAGCTATGGAATTTGCTATCGAAGATGCCGGAATAAAACCGTCTGATATTGATTATATAAATGCGCACGGAACATCAACAGGCTATAACGACAAGTTTGAAACAATGGCTATAAAGGAAGTTTTCGGTGAAGACGCATATAAAGTAGCGGTAAGCTCGACAAAATCAATGACAGGACATCTTCTTGGCGCGGCGGGAGGCGTGGAAGCGGTTATCTGTTCACTGGCTCTTCAGGAAGGATTTATTCCGCCTACAACCAATTATAAAACACCGGATCCGGAATGTGATCTGGATATCGTACCAAATACCGGCAGAAATGCGGATATTAAGTACGCTATGTCCAATTCGCTCGGTTTCGGCGGACACAATGCTACCGTTGTGTTTAAAAAATATAATGATTAAAATTCTTTACGCGGGGGATATTCCATCAGGAATATGCCCTCGTTTATCTATTGAAAGGAGAAAAAAATTATGTCTATTATGGATTTTGAAACCATTATAGGGTATTCATTTAAAAAAAAGGAAATACTTGAAATGGCTCTTTCGCATAGTTCTTATGCAAATGAACGCCATCTGAACAGCAATGAACGTCTTGAATTTCTTGGGGATTCTATTCTGAGCGTTATTGTAAGCGAATATCTTTTTGAACATCTTACACTGGAAGATGAGGGAAAACTCACAAAATACCGCGCCGCGCTTGTCTGCGAACAATCTCTCGCCGATCTTGCAAATGATATAGAACTCGGCAAATATATAAGACTCGGCAGAGGAGAAGAACATACAGGCGGCAGAAAAAGAGCCTCTATTTTATCCGATGCCTACGAAGCTCTTATAGCCGCAATATATCTTGACAGCAACGATCTTGATGTGATAAGAAAATGGCTTTTGTCCCATATGATGCATAAAATAAAAGAGGCAATGGCAGGCATGATAGTGTTTGACTTCAAGTCCAAACTTCAGGAAGTAGTACAGTCTAAAAACAGCGGAAAGCTCGAATATGTGCTTGTAAAGGAAAGCGGACCGGATCACAACAAGCATTTCCAGTCAAAAGTTACACTTGACGGCAAAAGCATTGGTTTCGGCGAAGGTCAGACAAAGAAAGAAGCTGAACAGGGCGCCGCAAAAAACGCACTGAAAGGATAAGAATATTATGAAAGTATATAATATTCCTGTTTTCGTATCTCATCAAGGTTGTCCTTTTGACTGCGCATACTGCAATCAGCGGCATATAACCGGAAACAGCGGCGAAGTCACGGCGGAAAATGTCAGAAATATAATTGAATCTTATCTTGAAACGATTTGCAGAAAAGACAGCTTTATTGAGGCGGCCTTTTTCGGCGGCAGTTTTACCGGAATAGAACCGGAAAAGCAGCGCGGACTGCTTGCTGCAGCATTTGATTATATAAAAAAGGGCAGTATTGATGGAATACGAATATCTACAAGACCGGACTATATATCCGAATCCGCATTGAATTTACTTGCGGAATACGGAGTTACGACAATAGAACTGGGCGTGCAGTCGCTTGACAGCGATGTTTTAAAAGCGTCACGCAGAGGACACAGCGCGGAAGATGTGGTGAAAGCTGTGGAATGTATACGAAAATATAATTTTAATCTTGGTCTCCAGATGATGACGGGGCTTCCCGAGGACACTCCCGATAAATGCATTGCAACGGCTGAGAAAATATCCGCTATGAAACCGGATTTTGTGCGGATATATCCGACGCTTATCGTAAAAGACACTCTGCTTGAAGTTCTCTACAAAAAAGGCTTGTATAAACCGCAGAGCCTTGATGAGGCGGTCAGTCTGTGCGCTGAACTGAAAAAAATTTTTGACAGGGAAAAAATCAAAATTATCAGGATATCTCTTGTGACAACCGATGAAATAAGTCCGGGCGGCTCACTTGTCGCAGGGCCATTTCACCCGTCTTTCGGAGAACTCGTGGAAACAGAACTGTATTATGAAAAAATGTCGGAACTTCTTTCGGATAAGACGGACAGGGAAAATATTTATATCTTTTTTGTAAATCCTAAGGAGGTTTCCAAAGCGGTCGGAAACAAACGGAAAAATATCGGCAGAATATATAATAAGATGGGATTTAAAATAAAGGTGCGCGGACGCGGCGATATCGACAGGGGAAATATTACTTTATAGGGGCAGGTGAGAGCGATTGTTTTTAAAAAGAATAGAACTTTACGGCTTTAAATCTTTTGCCGATAAAACGGCGCTGGATTTTCATTCGGGTATATCGGCAATAGTCGGACCTAACGGGAGCGGAAAAAGCAATATATCCGACGCGGTGAGGTGGGTTCTCGGTGAAATGAGCGCAAAATCACTCAGAGGTTCCAATATGCAGGATATAATATTTCTGGGGACTGAAAAGAGAAAGCCTTTGAATTTTGCACAGGTAACGCTTGTTCTGGATAACAGCGACAATACATTTAATATAGAATTTGACGAGGTAACTGTTACAAGACGCGTGTTCCGTTCAGGCGAAAGCACGTATCTTATCAATAAATCCCAGTGCCGTCTGAAAGATATTATCGAACTTTTTATGGATACCGGTCTCGGGCGCGAGGGTTATTCCATAATAGGTCAGGGCAGAGTGGATAAGATTTTATCCACAAAAGCCGAGGACAGGCGGAGCATATTTGAAGAAGCAGCCGGAATTTCAAAATACAAACACCGAAAAGAGGATGCAGAAAAAAAGCTGAAGTCTGTTGAGGAAAATCTGGAACGTATAAACGATATTGTATACGAACTTGAAAAACAGCTTGCACCGCTTGAAGCGCAGGCATCGAAAGCAAAGGAATATTTTATTCTGTATGACGAATATAAATCGCTTGATGTAAGCATAGCGTATCTGTTTATAGAGAACAGCCGTAAAAATCTCGCTGAAACCGAGAAATTTTATGAAGATATGCTTGCCGAACGCTCCGAACTTGAGGAAAATGAATTTAAACTTGAGGAAGAACTCACAGAACTCTACAATTCAATGAGAGTACAGGATGAGAAAAATGATGAAGCAAACGAACTCCTCCGCAACAACCGCAATGATAAGATGTCGGCGGAAAATACCGTCAACCTGCTGAAAAATGATATACAAAACAATATCGGCATTGCGGAACGCATTGAACGCGATAAGGAAAAGGCAAGGAAAAAAATAGAAGAATCGCAGAAAAAGGCGGCAGATATTGAAAAACAGATTGACGTATTGCTTGAATATGAAAGAACCGTAAATGAAAAAATTGCCGGACTTGAACAGAACGCGGCGGAATACAATAATTCAATGAAGGAAAAACGGAATGTTATCGAAGGAATGAAAGGCGATATTATCACGCTTATGAATGAATCCTCTTCCGCGCGCGCGAATATTTCAGGTATAGAAAGCCTGCGGAAAAATTTTCTTGAACGCCGTGAAGCCGTTGAAGCTGAAATTTCAGGATTCAATGATTCTATTGAATCCAAAAAGGCGGACGCTGAAAATAACATCCGTCTTATTGCGGAAAAAGAGCAGAAAATTTCAGATATGAAACAGCGCCTTGAACGGTTTGAAAAAAGATATTCGGACAGCCGGAATGCAATGGACGAAATTACGGCAGAGCTGAACCGTATGAATATAGAATATAATTCAAAAGCGTCAAAAAAACGTATACTTGAAGATATGGAAAATTCATACGAGGGATATTCCCGAAGTGTAAAAGCCGTTCTGACGGCGGAGGAATTAAAAGAATGTTCAATATACGGCACTGTATCCTCCATTATACAGACCGACAGCAAATTTATAACAGCGATAGAAACCGCGCTTGGCGGAGGTATGCAGAATATTGTCGTTGAAACCGAAGAGGACGCCAAGACGGCAATCGCTTATTTAAAGCGTTCAAAGAGCGGCAGGGCAACTTTTCTGCCGGTCAGCTCTGTAAGGGCGATGGGTTCGGCTCTGCCGGATCTGCGTGAATTTCCCGGATATATCGGAATTGCGGCTTCTCTTGTAAAATGCGATATGAAATACCGCGAAATCATAAAAAATCTGCTCGGACGCATTGCCGTCACCGATAACATAGATACGGCTATCGCAATAAGCAGAAAACATGGATATAAATTCCGTATAGTCACACTTGAGGGCGATGTGATAAATGCGGGCGGTTCTTTTTCGGGAGGAACAGCCGCTAAAAGCAGCGGTTTTCTTTCACGTTCCAACGATATAAAAACGCTTAAAGAGGAACTGCTGTCGCTGCAAAAAAATATAGGGCAGTTAAATGAAAAAAAATCAAAAATAGCTGATGACATCGGAAATTTAAAGGACCAGACACAAACATACGGGTCTATGGTACGCGAATATGAGGATGAACTTCTCAGGCTCACAAGCGCGGCAGAACATCTGAAAGAAAGTATTGAGAGCAGTGCAAAATCACAGAAAGCACTCCACTCTGAACTTGACGAACTGAATATCCAGCTTGAGGATGCAAACGAACGTATAGGAATACTTATAAATGAGGCTACTTCCAAAGAGAACAATATCAAAAATATTCAGGAACGCGTCAATTTCCTTGAGGAAGAATTTCAGGCTCTTGAAAAAGAGCGTGAAAATTTAAACACCGCAAGCACAAATGAATTGATGGAACTCAATTCAACACAGAAAGACATTGAAGCGTACAGAAAAAATATATCCGATATATCGGATGAGATAAATTCTTACAGAGAGTCACTGCGCCATTACGACGATGAAACCGGCAGTATATTGAAAAAGAGAGCGGAATCTGAGGAAGAAATTCAGCGGCTTGAAGTAAAAATAAACGAATACTCCGAAGAATATGAAAAAATCCGTCTGAGCATATCGGAAATTTCGCAGCAGAAGAAATACATAACCGATAAACTGCAGGAAATTCAGAACTCAAACAAAGACTTGACGGAACAGCTTATGCTTCTGAGTGAACAGCTTACAAAACTTGAGTCGCGCCGTGAAAAACTTGTCGGCGAACAGGACAGGGTTATCAGCCGTTTATGGGACCAGTATGAACTGACCCTGACAGAAGCAAAAGAACTCGCAAAGCCTATTGATGATGAAGCGGACGCAAAGAAAAACTCTGATATGCTTAAATCAAAAATGAAAGCGCTCGGCAATCTTAATTTAAACGCTGTTGATGAATATACGGCGGTTAAGGAACGGTATGAGTTTTTATCATCTCAGAAATCCGATTTAGAAGATTCCAAGGAAAATCTGGAGAATATGATAAAAGAAATTTACGCTCTTATGAGCGACTGCTTTGCAAAACAGTTCAAAGCGGTGAACGAAAGTTTTTCGGAAGTATTTTCGGAACTTTTCGGCGGAGGACTGGGACGGTTATATTTAAGCGATCCGAGCGATGTGCTGGAAAGCGGAATAGAGATAGAGGCGCAGCTGCCCGGAAAAGGGCTTAAAAATATCACGCTTTATTCCGGCGGAGAACGCTCGCTCATAGCGATTGCGCTGCTTTTTGCCATACTGAATGTGAAACCTACTCCGTTTTGCATACTTGACGAAATAGACGCGGCGCTTGATGACGTGAATGTATCAAGATTTGCTACCTATCTGAAAAATTACGCCGCTGTGCAGTTTATAATAATAACTCACAGACGCGGAACAATGGAGGCGGCAGACGTACTTTACGGTGTTACTATGGAGGAAAAAGGAATAAGTAAATTATTATCACTTATGATAGATGATGTTGATGAAAAAATGGTAAATTAGGAGGATTTTTATGGGACTTTTTGATAAACTGAAACAAAGCCTTACCAAAACAAAAGAAGCGTTTTCTGAACAGGTAAATCAGGTTTTCAAGGTTTTTGTAAAGGTTGACGAAGAACTTTTTGAAGAACTTGAAGAAGCGCTTATTATGGCTGATATAGGCGTTGAAACGGCAGAGTTTATAATAGAGGAACTAAGAGATCGTGTAAAGACAAAGCATATAAAAGATGGAAACGAAGTCAAAACCGAACTTCAGCAGGTAATTTCAGATATACTCACCGAACAGGATTCTGAAATGAAACTTGAAACAAAACCGTCAATAATACTTGTCATAGGCGTAAACGGCGTCGGCAAAACCACAAGCATAGGCAAGATGGCGGCATATTATAAATCACAGGGAAAAAAGGTTCTTCTGGCGGCGGCAGACACTTTCCGTGCAGCCGCGATAGATCAGCTTGATATATGGGCAAAACGCGCCGGCTGCGATATTATAAAAAAGCAGGAAAACAGCGATCCGGCATCGGTAGTTTTTGATGCCTGCAGCGCGGCAAAGGCAAGAGGTATGGACATTATCATATGCGATACCGCCGGACGTCTGCATAACAAGAAAAATCTTATGGCGGAACTTGCCAAGATATCAAGGGTAATTGACAGAGAACTTCCCGAGGCGTCGAAAGAAATACTGCTTGTTCTTGACGCGTCCACCGGACAGAACGCGGTAAGTCAGGCAACTCTTTTTAAAGAGGCGGCGGATATCACAGGAATTATTCTTACAAAACTTGACGGCACAGCCAAGGGCGGCATAGTTATATCAATCAGCAAAAGCAAACAGATTCCGGTCAAATTTGTCGGTGTGGGCGAAGGCATAGATGATTTTCAGGAATTTATTCCGGCGGATTTTGCCCGTGCGATATTCGAGGAGGACGAAGAAAATGCGCATAATGGGGATTGATTACGGCGACAGCAGAGTAGGCGTTGCTGTAAGCGATCTGCTCGGAATAACTGCGCAGGGCGTTAAAACTATACCTAACAGAGGAATCAAAAAACTTATGGCTGATGTTGAAAAAGTGATTAACGAGTATAATCCGGAAAAAATAGTTATAGGACTGCCGAAAAATATG
>CAZLOX010000043.1:0-13314 GCA_964561265.1 uncultured Lachnospiraceae bacterium | reverse complement strand
TAGTATGCGTCGGATTTTTTGTACAATCTGACAAAAAATCCGACTTCGCAATATGTACTTTTTTAATTACGGATAGGCTCTAAGTATATTTTTATCAATTATATGTCATTATATTATTGCGGGTAAATTTTTCACAACATATTATATTATACAATTTATATGTCATAATTTCAATAGATTTTTTTAATCTCATCGAAAAATCTTTTATATTGCCCTGTAACGTCATCTGCAATTTCAGTTAAATCCTCATAACAGATTTATTGTATATTTTGCACAATAAATTTGTCGTGAGCAGTACATTTTAATGCTCTGATGTATGTGACGATATTAAAAATCAGACTTTTTGATTAAATTTTCATTTTCTATTGAAAATTTTTTGTGCATATGTTATAATAGCAATTAACAGTGTTTTGCATGAATAAATTTCTTGCATATGTAAAATATACAAAACAATTTAAGGGAAAGGAAGAGTAGTAATTATGAAAAAGAAAATCGGTATTATTGCGTGTGTTACGGCGCTTGTTTTGTCGCTTGCGTCCTGCGGAGGAGATACGGCAAATGATAATTCGTCTGAAAACGGAGGTCAGACAACTCTCAGAGTCGCATGGTGGGGCGGTCAGCCGCGTAATGAAGGCACTCTCGCGGTTATTGATATGTACAAGACGGCAAATCCCGGCATAAATTTTGAAACGGAATACAGTATGTGGGACGGATACTGGGATAAAATGGCTACACAGATGGCGGCTAAAAATCTGCCGGATATAATGCAGCAGGATTACGCTTATCTCGGTCAGTGGATGAAGCGCAATCAGCTCGCGGATCTGACTGATTTCACAGTTGACGGAACGATAGACCTTACAAATATAGGCGAGAATTTCATCGGAGGAAATGTCGGCGACGGAATTTACGGTATCAGCCTTGGCACAAACGCGCTTGCGCTCGCTTATAATGCCGACGCGTACAAGGCAGCAAACCTTGAAGAGCCTTCTGTCGGATATACATGGTCACAGTATCTTTCGGATGCCGCCGCTTTGAAAACCGCCGGCTTTGACGCTGATTTCCTTCTCAGAAAAGATCCTAAATTCGTGCTTGAACAGAGAGTGCGCGAACTCGGAAAAACATTTTACAGCGAGGACGGAACAGCTCTCGGATTTGATGATGTGAAACTTGTCGAAGATTTTCTTACTCTTCAGAGCGATATGATAAAGAACGGTTATGCCGTTGACAAGGATATCGCATACCCTGTTCAGAACGTGGAGGAAAGTCTGCTTCTTGCGAAAAAGACATGGGGCGAAATTATGTGGAGCAATAACTTTGTTCCCGTAAATGATCTTGCAAACGAGCAGGGATTCGGAATTACTCTTGCAATGCCGCCGAAAATGGACGGCGCGGAAAAATCCGGCGTTTATCTTAAACCTTCCATGCTTTTCTCAATAACGGAATCTTCAAAGAATAAAGAGGAAGCGGCTAAATTTATCAGCTACTTCATAAATGACATAGAGGCTAACAAAGTACTTTCGGGCGAAAGAGGCGTGCCTGTATCAAGCGCTGTCCGTGACGCGCTTAAAGCAGACCTGACCGACTCAAACAAAAAAGTTTACGACTATATCGACCTTGTCGGTGAAAACGGCACACCAATTGATCCGCCGGAACCGGAAGGCAGCAATGAAATTTCATCAACTTTAAGAGATATATTTGATGAAGTCGTTTATGAAACAAAAACTCCTGCTGACGGCGCCGCTGAATTTATGAAAAAGGCCGGGGAAATCCTGAGCGCGAATAAATAATTATAAACATATGTAAGAATGTTTTTGTAAAAAGCAGTCCGCCGTAATCTGCATTGCGGCGGACTGTAATGAAAGGTTGTGAAACAAATGTCCGAAAAAGAAAACAGAGCGGGAAATGCGCTGGACAGATTTTTTCAGGCGGATGCCGTGTCGGGTTATGTGTTCATTCTTCCGTGGCTGCTGGGATTTCTGCTTTTTACGCTTGTTCCGTTCGGTGCGTCTCTTTATTTTTCATTTACGAAATATGATTTGTTTTCAAGTCCGCAGTTTATAGGTATTAACAATTATATAAAAATGTTTACAAATGACGATTTGTTCTGGAAATCGCTTAAAGTTACTTTTCTGTACGCGTTCGTGTCGGTTCCTTTACGACTGATATTTGCCCTGTTTGTGGCTATGCTGCTGAACAGAAAATCAAAAATGTCGGGATTTTACAGAACTGTTTTTTATCTGCCGTCAATTATCGGCGGAAGTGTTGCGGTAGCCGTTATGTGGCGTATGCTCTTTCTTAAAGAAGGCCTGTTCAACGCTATACTGGGCAAAATCGGTCTGCCAAGCGATGTAAGCTGGCTCACCAATACAAAAACCGCTATATGGACGCTTATTCTGCTTGCGGTATGGCAGTTCGGCTCGTCTATGCTCATCTTCCTTGCCGGACTGAAACAAATTCCCGATCATTATTACGAGGCTGCAAGAGTTGACGGCGCAGGACGCGGCGTGCAGTTCTTCAAAATAACAATCCCTATGCTTACGCCGGTAATATTCTTTAATCTGGTCAATCAGCTTATAAGCGGATTTATCGCGTTTACGCAGTCAATGATTGTAACTCAGCAGGGACAGCCGCTGAATACTACATTGTTTTACGCGGTATATCTGTACAAAGCGGCATTCGGCGAGTATAAAATGGGATACGGTTCGGCTCTCGCGTGGGTACTGCTCCTGATTATAGGCATATTCACGGCAATTATATTCAAATCATCCAATTCATGGGTGTATTATGAATCGAAAGAGCAGTAAGGAGGTTTTTTATGGCTAATATATCAACAGCAAAAAAGAATAAAATCTCCAAAACAGCATTCCGGCGCAATACCGGTACGGTAATATATCATATCTTTATGATTGCTTTCGGACTTGTTATGCTTTATCCGCTGATATGGATGGTTCTGAGTTCATTTAAAAATACGCGCGAGGTAATGAGCATACCGACAAAGCTGTTTTCCGATCACCTGTATTTTATAAATTACGCAAACGGATGGAACAGCGTGGGAAATGTTTCTTTCGGAACATTTTTCAAAAATTCCTTCATCATAGCCGGCGTGTCTACTGTGGGAAGGGTTATAGCGTCGGCGCTGGTTGCATACGGATTTTCAAGAATAAAATTTCCGCTGAAAAAACTGTGGTTCACCTGTATGCTGCTCACAATGATGCTCCCATATCAGATCATTATGGTTCCGCAGTTTGTTATGTTTGACAAATTCGGCTGGACTAATTCAATGCTGCCGCTTATTATTCCCGAATTCGGAGGAGGCGCATTCTTCATTTTCCTGATAATGCAGTTTATAAGCGGTATTCCGGGAGAACTGGATCAGGCGGCTAAAATAGACGGATGCGGCAGATACGGAATATTTTTCAGGATAATTCTGCCTCTTATAAAACCGGCAATATTTACGGCGGCTATATTTTCTTTTTACTGGAAATGGGACGATTTCCTCGGCCCTCTCCTTTATCTGAACACTCCGCAGAACTATACGGTGTCTATGGCATTGAAAATGTTTGCCGATCCCGAAAGTATCCCTGACTGGGGCGCAATGTTTGCAATGAGTACATTATCGCTTCTGCCGATATTTATAATATTCCTTACCTGTCAGAGATATCTTGTCGAAGGTATCAGCACAACCGGTCTTAAAGGATAAAGAAAAACCGCATAAAACGGGCGTTTAATGTCTATTTTATGCGGTTTTGTTTTTTTGGCGTATAAATACAGATAGTCGGATTTGCTGATTACTCCGATTCAAAGTATTGACAACATATTTATATATATGTTATAATAATAGTAATATTTGAATTGATTACGGATTATTTCAGAACATATACTGCTGTTGTGATGGAATAAGAAGTTATTATATAATTACAGTTTGCAGGGAGGAAGCCGCTATGTATCATTGCCGTATTCGTTTTTATTTAACGGGTTATCGTAATACATTGTTTGAAGTTATAAAGAAAATGCCGCCGTTAGAATGTTTTACTCATGAATTTTCGGCGAGTGAGAAAACGGAGCAGGTGTCTGTGTCGGAAGCAGATGTTATTCTGGTTGATTTACATAATACAAATGTTGAGGAAACATTAAAAACTTTGATCGGATCTAAGAAAAAAGAGGCGGAGCTGATTGTTCTTGCAGAGCATGAACAGATGAATCTTCTGTCGCCGTTTCTGACGGAGATCAAAGATATCTGGAATACGCCTTCCTCTGAAGAAGAAATGAAATTCCGTTTCCTCAGATGGCAGCAAACCTTCAAAATGAGCAGGGACTTCTGGCAGACTGAACTTTTTTTCAATACGGCTATCGACAACACGCCTAATCTTATATGGTATAAGGATAAGAACGGTATACATGAAAAAGTTAATAAAAGTTTCTGCAGAACGGTCAATAAAACAAGGGAACAGGTTCAGGGACAGGGGCACGCTTATATATGGAATGTTGAACATGATGACCCTGTCTGCATAGAAACAGAGAATGAAGTAATGAGAACGGGAAAAACCAGTGTGGCTGAAGAAATAATCCAGACAGGCAGCGGGCTGCGCACTCTGAAAACTTATAAATCTCCTCTGTATGATATTGACGGAAGTGTAATGGGAACAGTGGGCGTTGCTGTTGATGTGACGCAGGAACAGATATACAGGGAAGAACTTCTGCAGAACAACCGTGTGCTGGAAACTTTCTTTACTACTATGAACTGCGGTATAATATACAGCCCGACCGACGGAACCAGTATTATAAGCATAAATAAGGCCGCTCTGAATATTCTTGGCTATGATTCCAAGGAAGAACTGCTGAGAGAAGGATTTAATCTTATCGCGCCGTCTGTTATGGAGGAAGACAGAGCTCCGCTTATTGAAAAGATACGAAGTCTGAACAAACACGGAGACAGCGTAAGCACCGAATATCGCGTACAGCATAAAGACGGTGAAATATTATATGTTATCGGTAATATCAAACTCGTAGAAGAAAATGGTAAATTATTTTATCAGCGTTATCTTCTCGATTATACCGACCGAAAGCTGGAGGAGAAAAAGAATGAACAGCGTCAGATGAAACTTATACAGGCGCTGAGTATAGACTTCAATCTGGTATGCTTTTTTGATCTTAACACAGGCAGCGGTAATCTTCTCAGAACTGATGATAACAGCTGTAAGTTTAATTCTGTATTTAAAGAAAATATGTCATTTGAAGAAAGTATGGAGCGGTATATAAGTGAATATGTCTATGAAGACGACCGTGAAATGCTCCGTCAGGAATTTTCAACTGATAATCTGAGAAAAGAACTTACTGCAAATAAACTGTATTATAAGAATTACCGTACATCTAAAAATAATAAGATTGAGTATTTTCAGATAAAAGCCGTGCTTACAGATATTGACGGTGACAGCTACGGCATAGTGCTTGGATTCCGGAGTGTAGATAAAGAGATGCGCGGCGAAATGGAGAAGAAGAATTTGCTGGAAGACGCGCTCATGCAGGCAAACAGGGCAAACAACGCAAAAACTGTTTTTCTGTCCAATATGTCGCACGATATACGCACGCCTATGAACGCTATTGTAGGATTTACCACGTTAGCAATAGGCCATATCGACCAGAAAGATCTTGTGGAAGAATATCTCAGAAAAATTATGACATCGGGCAATCACCTGTTAAGTCTTATCAATGATGTTCTGGATATGAGCCGTATAGAAAGCGGCAAAATGCACCTTGATGAAAAACCGTGCAGTCTGCCGGATATTTTACATGGTCTGCAGAATATTCTGCAGACAACCGCCCATGCAAAACGCATTGAGCTGCATATGGATACCGTGGATGTCATAAATGAGGAAATCTATTGTGATAAGCTGCGTCTTAATCAGGTGCTGCTGAATCTGCTCGGAAACGCTGTCAAATTCACAGACGTCGGGGGCAATGTAAGCATGAGAATTACAGAAAAAAATGACGCGCCTGAAGGATATGCGAGTTATGAATTTTTCATTAAAGATAACGGTATCGGCATGAGCGAAGAGTTTATAGCGCGTATTTTTGAACCGTTTGAAAGAGAGCGAAACTCCACTATCAGCGGAATACAGGGAACTGGTCTTGGCATGGCTATCACAAAAAATATTGTGGATATGATGAACGGTTCTATTGAGGTGAAAAGTAAGCCCGGTATGGGTACGGAAATTACTGTTTTATTCACATTCCGCCTGAATATGGATATAAAAGAACCGCAGGAGATTTTTGAATTAAAAGACTGCCGCGCATTGGTGGTTGATGATGATTTTAATACCTGTGACTGTGTGTCATATATGCTCCAGCAAATCGGAATGCGCGCGGAGTGGACATTATCCGGAAAGGAAGCGCTGCTGCGCAGTAAGCAGGCGTCTATGCGCGATGACAATTATCTTGTATATATTATAGACTGGATGCTGCCCGATATAGACGGTATTGAAGTGACAAGAAGAATAAGAAAAGAAACAGGCAGTGATGTGCCGATTATTGTCCTTACCGCGTATGATTGGGCGGATATTGAGCATGAGGCGCTGGAGGCCGGCGTTACAGCATTTTGCAGCAAGCCGCTGTTCCTGTCAGAGTTAAGGAACTGCCTTCGCTCAATTATAAACACAAAAGAAACGGAAAAGCAGCCGGAAAACGACAGCGAGTCAAAATTACGCACAGGACGTATTCTGCTGGCGGAGGATAATGAACTCAATCAGGAAATTGCTGCCGCAATTCTGGATGAGGCGGGATTTGCAGTTGATATTGCCGAAAACGGAAAGATTGCCGTTGATATGCTCGCAAACTCCGAACCCGGATATTATCAGGTGGTGCTTATGGATGTTCAGATGCCGGTTATGAACGGATATGATGCAACCAAGATGATTCGCCGTCTTGAGAATAAAGAACTGGCGTCGATACCCGTTCTGGCAATGACTGCAAACGCATTTGAGGAAGACAGGCAGAATGCGTTAAAATGCGGTATGAATGATCATATAACAAAACCGATTGATGTTAATAATCTGCTGAACGCACTGGACAGAGTGCTTTGATGATATAAAAACGGATTGGGGCTGCAGTCCCAGTCCTTTTTTGTTTTTGCTGTAATATATTCCGCTGAAAATTTATATATTTATATTGTTTGAAAATCAAGCGGAATATGGGTGAAAATAATGAAAGAAATTGCTTTTTATATCTGTGCGGTAACTGTTAGAACGATGATATCCGTAATATTCATATGTTTTGCGGATGAGGGAAACAAGAGTGACAGAAATACAGTGTTTCTGGAAAAATACGGCTGGGAGGTCGGAGATGATTTTATTGAAAAGGAAGAGATTATCATTCCGGAAGAATTTGATGATGTATATATGAATTATAATGATATGCAGAAGGAAGCCGGACTTGATATGGAGCCGTATAAAGGGAAAAAAGCAGTGAGATATACATATGAAGTGAAAAATTATCCGTCGGATATTCCCGATGTCCGCGCAAATGTGATATGTGTTGACGGCAGGCCGATTGCAGGAGATATAATGACCGTTAAGCTTGACGGTTTTATGCATTCGCTGAAACGCGGGAATTGAACCGGCAGTTTTTTTGAATTGCAGTATGTTATCTGATACCGTAATTTCACCTGCAAAAATTTCCTGTATATAAAATTATAAAATCTATTGACAAGATTGAAAGTATTGTCGTATAATATATATTGTTTCTGATTTTTATTTTATCAGATGTGTGATTTTAATATTAAGGAATATCCTGTATTTTTTATACCGGTTTTAATAAGGTATTTCCTGAAAGAAAGAGGATAATTATGGTTAATAGAGAGTTTGTCGGCATTATACAAGACATTGTAAATCATCCGAAATTTCAGGTGACAAAGAATGTCGGTCATCACGGAGGCGATAATACGCTTTTTTCGCACTCGGTCAAAACGGCTTTTACAACTTATAACATATCAAAAAAGCTCGGTTGGTCGGATAAGGAGGTAATCTCTGCGACGCGTGCGGCAATGCTGCATGATTTTATCGAATTTGACTGGAATACGCCGGAAAGCCGTGAATATAAGGGGCAGTTCCGCGGATTGTCAAGATTCACTCATATGCATTGCTTTATTCACGGATATCAGGCTGTGGAATACGCGTCAAAATTTTTTGAAATAACCGAACGGCAGAAGGATGCAATAGAAAAACATATGTTTCCGTTAGTGCCGGTTCTGCCGAAATACAAAGAAACATGGCTTCTGACATATGCCGATAAAATAGTTGCTGTACGCGAAATGGCAGCAAGCGTATTCAAAATATTCAGAAAATCAAAATCCAAAAAAGATGTTTTGTCTGAAAGAACCGTATCATAAAAATTCTGAAATACACCGTACGAATATGGCCGGTGTATTTTTTTATTGTTTGCAGTACATACGATTGTTATATCTGAATAATCAATATGAAAAGTTTTAGAAAAATCAACAAAAAAAATAATGAAAAATAATTTTGACCTATTGATTTTTAATATCAATTATAGTATAATAGGTAATGATTGTAGTATTAGTTGTGTACCGGTGAATGTTTGAAAATTTGATATAAAATAACTGTGTCAGAATCAAACAGAAAATAATGGATTTGTTTATAGGATAAATCCTGATATTGAGTCTGTTTTTCCGAAACGCTGTTTTTTATATTATGTTCTCGGACTTTTTATTAAAAAAGTTGATTTTTAAAAAATAATATTACAGGAGGTGGTTTTTTTGGCGCAATCAACTATCAAACAGGTATGTGATGCTGAAAACAGGGCTGACAGCGCCGAAAAGGAAGCAAAACAGAAAAGTTTTGCCATAGTGGAAAACGCTAAGGCAGAAGCGGAAAAACTTATAAACGCCGCTGTTGACGATGCGCACAGAAAAGCGGAAAATTTGCTTAAGGAAGCGTCAGTAAGAGCGGAACAGGCAGCGGCGGTTTCGGCAAAAAAAGCGGAGGAAACTGTTTTGAAAATTTCTCAGGCGGCTGCTGCAAAAAAAGAAGAGGCAGTCAAAGCCGTTACCCAAATCGCTTTGGGAATTTAATTTAACTATTACTATTGCACTCAGTACACAATTCACTATACAGTTCAATCAGGAATTATTTTTTTAATTCAGGAAAGGGGGATACTAAAAATGGCGGTATTACCAATGCAGCGTGTTACCATTTATGGTATGAAAAAGAACAGAAAAGCCATTTTAGAGGCGCTGCAGCGGCGCGGAGTCGTAGAAGTTGAAGATATCGAAAACGACGCCTTTGAAAAGCTTGACACATCTCAGAAACAGGCTACATTTTCAAAGCGCATATCGGCGGCGGAATCGGCTTTGGCAGTTCTTGACACATACGCTCCCGAAAAGAAAGGCTTGTTGTCTTCATTTGAAGGACGCAAAGAACTGTCTGTGGATAATTACTATTCATACGTTGATTCGGATAAAAAAATCAGGGAAGCAATCAACGATATCAATAGTTTATCAAAAGCCATTGCCGAACACAAGGCGGGAATTATACGCCGCGAGTCGCAGATAGAATCGCTTGAGCCTTGGATAAGCCTTGATGTTCCGATGTCGGGAAAAGGCACAAAGTATACGGCTGCTTTTGCCGGAATTTTTTCCGAAAGCAGAACGCTTGAAAGCATACTGACCGACTATGAGAACGCTCTGGAAAAGGCCGGTTTGTCAGGTGACGAATACGCGGCAGAGATTGAAATTGTAAGTCAGTCTCCCGAACAGACCTGCGTATTTGTTGTGTGTCTGAAAAAGAATGCGGACAGCATTGAAGAGGCTCTCAGAAGTATTGGCTTCGCAAAGCCCGTATCCGCTCCGGCTGTGAATGCGGGAGCTTTAAAGAAAACTCTTGAAGATGAGATAATATCCGAACGCGCGGAAATCTCATCCAAAGAAGCAAAAATTGCTTCTTATGCGCCGATGCGTGATCAGTTTAAATTCGTAGTGGATTATTATATTATGAGAGTGGAAAAATATGAAATTCTCGGACGTGTCGGTCAGCTTGGCAGAACATTTGTTCTGACAGGATATATACCAAAAAAAATAGCCTCGGCGTTTGAGGCGGAAATCACTCATAAATATGAGGCGGCGGTGGAAATAGATGATCTTGCTCCTGAGGACAATCCGCCGGTTCTTCTTAAAAACAATGGATTTGCATCTCCTCTTGAAACGGTTTTGCAGACATATGCAATGCCGGCTAAGGGCGAAGTTGATCCGACCTTTGTTATGTCGCTTTTCTATTACTTCCTGTTCGGACTTATGCTCTCGGACGCGATTTACGGTCTTGTAATGGTAATAGGATGCGCGTTTATGCTTGCTAAATTCAAGAATATGGAAACAGGTATGAAAAAATCTATGAAGATGTTTTTATACTGCGGTATATCAACCGTATTCTGGGGCGTAATGTTCGGCGGATACTGCGGCGATGCGATCGACGTTATCGCTACGACCTTCTTTGGAAGAGATCCGGCATTGGGACACGTCATTCCGCCGGTGTGGTTTGAACCGGTAAACGAACCTATGCGTATGCTTATGTTCGCGTTCCTTATCGGTATTATACACATTTTCGCCGGTCTTGGAATGAAACTGTATCAGTGTGCAAAGGACGGACGAATGTTTGACGCGGTATGCGATGTTATATTCTGGTATCTGCTTGTCGGCGGAGGTATTGTATATCTTCTGTCAATGCCGACATTCAAGGATATGACAGGACTCAGTTTCACACTTCCCGCAATATACGGAAAAATCGCGACGGTATGTGCGATTGTCGGCGCGGTGGGTATCGTTCTTACCGACGGACGCTCATCTAAAAACTGGGGCGTAAGACTTGGAAAAGGTCTTTACGGATTGTACAATGTAACAGGATATCTGAGCGATATTCTCTCATATTCAAGACTGCTCGCGCTCGGACTCGCAACCGGCGTTATAGCGCAGGTATTCAACTCAATGGGCGCTATGGCAGGCGGCGGAATTGTCGGAGCGATAGTATTTATTCTGGTATTCGTTGTAGGACATACGCTCAATCTCGGAATAAATGCTCTCGGAGCTTATGTTCACACAAACAGACTTCAGTTTGTTGAATTTTTCGGTAAATTTTATGAGGGCGGCGGAAATCCATACACGCCGTTTTCAGGAGCTACAAAGTTTTTCAAAATTAAGGAGGATTTATAATCATGTCTATCATTCAAGGTTTTAACTGGGATTCATTAGGTATAGTTTTCGCATTGCTCGGAGCGGCTATGGCAGCGCTTCTGGCAGGTATCGGTTCAGCTATCGGCGTAGGTATGGCAGGTGAGGCTGCCGCAGGAGTTGTAACTGAAGATCCGCAGTCTTTCGGTAAGGTTCTTATCATGCAGCTTCTTCCGGGTACACAGGGTATTTACGGACTTCTTATCGCATTTATCACACTTACAAAAATAGGTATTCTCGGCGGCAGCGCTGACCTTACACTCGCTCAGGGCTTACTGTATTTCGCAGCCTGCATGCCTATGGCATTCGTAGGTCTGTGGTCGGCAAGATGCCAGGCAAGAGCTGCCGTTTCCGGTATCTCTCTTATCGCAAAAAGACCTGATCAAATGGGTAAAGCTATGATTTTCGCCGCAATGGTTGAAACATATGCTATTCTGGCATTACTTATCTCTATCCTTTCTATCATGGGCGTTCCGGCGTAAGACAATTTCCATAAAGAAAGGGAGGTTATATTAAAATGACCGGACTTGAAAAGATTATAAAAGAAATAGAAAAAGAAACCAGCGGCAAAGTCAATGAACTTCTTGCAAAAGCAAATGACGAGGCCGAAAAAATCATTGACAGCGCAAAAAAAGAGGCTGAAAAGAAAGCCGGTGAAATTGCGGAAAAAGCTGAATTGTCCGCAAAAGATCTGGCAGAACGCGCAAAATCCGCAGACGAACTTAACGTGAAGAAACAAATTCTTCTTAAAAAACAGGAAATCATATCGGATATCATAAAAGAGGCGGAGAACAGACTCAGCAGTCTTTCCGGCAAGGAATATAACGATATAATTCTTGCAATGGCTAAAAAGTTCGCGTCCGGCGCGTCCGGCGAAATTATTTTCTCAAAGAAAGACAAGGAAAATATGCCGGCAGATTTTGAAGAAAAGCTCAAGGCTGAATGCCCGTCGCTTAAAATATCGGATAAAACAGCCGGAATTGACGGCGGATTTATTCTTTCATACGGAGGCGTTGAAGAAAACTGTTCATTCAAAGCGTTGTTTGAAAGCAATATGGAAGTATTACAGGATAAGGTGCATGCCTTATTGTTTGAATAAGGAGGATGAGTTATGGAGGAACAATACACCTATGCGGTTGCCCGTATTCGTGCCAAGGAACTTACTCTCTTAAACAAACAGGATCTGGAACAGCTGCTTTCGGCTAAGGATTATGATGACGCGCTCAGAACGCTGTCCGACAAGGGTTTCGGAGACGGTGAGCATTTTGCGAACACTGAGGAACTTTTAAGCTATGAAACACAGAAAACATGGAAACTGATTGCCGAGCTTGTAAAAGATATGTCGGTATTTGACGTATTCCTTTACGCAAATGATTACCATAATCTGAAAGCTGCTGTAAAGGCTGTTATTACAAGTGTAAAAACAGACAAATTGTTTATAAAAAACGGAACCGTTGATCCGGAAGTCATTCTTGAGGCTGTGAAAAAGCGTGATTATCAGCTTTTGCCGGAGCATATGCGTGAAGTCGCGCAGGAGGCTGTAAGCGTTCTTCTTAAAACGCGCGACGGACAGGAATGTGATATTCTGATAGACAAAGCGTCGCTTAACGCTGTGCGCAGAGCCGGAAGAGAATCAAAAAATGCGATGATTGACAGGTATTCGGAGCTTATCGTGGCTCTTACCGATATAAAAATCGCAGTGCGCGCAAGCAGGGTGAAAAAACCGGCTGCTTTCATAAAACGCGCCCTCGCTCCGTGCGACACGCTGAATGTTGACTCCATGACCGCCGCGGCCGCTAAGTCGGAAGCGGATTTGTACGAATATCTTTCGCTTACGGAATATTCCGATGTTGTGGAGGAAATAAAAGAATCTATGTCGGCATTTGAAAAATGGTGCGACAACAGAATAATGACTCACATTAAAGAGCAGAAACGGAATCCGTTTACAATAGGCCCTCTTGCCGCGTATATTCTGGCAAGAGATAATGAAATAAAAGCCGTAAGAATAATTCTTTCGGGAAAACAGAACAGCCTGAAGGACAGCTCGGTTAGAGAAAGGTTGAGGGATTTATATGTATAGT